>JBDTRN010000139.1:0-7802 GCA_039931715.1 Betaproteobacteria bacterium | reverse complement strand
GAGCCGTCGAACCAGCCCGAGCACGAGTAGATCGCCACATCCTTGCCGAACTTTTCGTAGTACGTGTACGGGCTGCAGACCTCAAGAGTGAGTTCGGGGTCGTGCAACAGCCCCTCGCCGCGGAATGCGTATTCGGGCGCGGCGTCGTGCAGGTTGAAGTTCTGCTTGTGCTCGTGCATTGCCTGCTCGAGCAGCGCCCCGTCGGGGTCTTCGTCCACCGGGTGCGGCCCGCGGAAAGCCGGGTCGCCGAAGTAGGCGTACTTCTTGATCGCCTCGGTGCGGTTATGGTCGAGCGAGACGCAGCAGTCGTTGTATTGCTCGGTCCAGACCCGCGACAGCATGCCACCGGGGTAAAGCTGGTCGGCGTAGATCTCGTTGATCGCGAACAGCGGCGCGATCGCCTTGACCGCGGGGTGGCCGGTGCCGGCGAGGAACAGCGACGCCGCGCCCGGATAGGAGATGCCCGTGGCGCCGATCTTGCCGTCGGACCACGCCTGCCCGACGATCCAATCCGCAATCTGGCCGAAGTCGTCACGCTCGCGCGGCGAACGGAAGGAGTCGCGGGTGCCGAAACTCGCGCCCGTGCCGCGCACGTCGATGACGACCAGCGCGTAGCCGCGCGGCACGAAGGCGTCGCGATAGCGGGCGGCCATGGGGGTGTATTCGGCCACCGGCCCCTCGGTCTTGAATCGCCGGTAATAGGGCGTGGCGACCGCGATGGCGGGGAAGCGCGTGTTACTGGGCGCGCCCTGCGGGATGTAGACATCGACGGCAATGCGCACGCCGTCGCGCATGGCCACGTAACACGAGGTCGGTTGCGTGGGCAGGGTGAACTCGGCCGGGCGCTTGCCCATATAGGTGCTGGGCGGGACTTTCCAGGCGCTCGAATCGGCGTCGCGGTCGGACATCGGGGCTCCTCGGGGGAATCGGTGCTGCGGCTGGGGCGAGGCGGAAATATAGCCTGCAACCTCGCGGTGGCGCGGGTTCTGCCCGGACTGTTTCGCGTGCAAGCGGCGGCGTCGGCGGCAGCGCGCGTTGGCGCACGGAAACCGGGCCGAAGTCCAGTCACACTCGAAGCCAATGTCAATCACCAAACTTAGCGCGTTTGCGCTGCTCGCGCTGATCGCAACCCATGGCCTTGCGCAAACGCCGGGCACGCTCAATCCCGCGCCGCTTCCACCGCTGGCCACCCCCGCCGACCCGTCGACGCCGGCCAAGGAGCTTTTCGGCCGCGAGCTTACGCCGGCAAAGGCGAGCGCCCGGGTATACGGCTTCTATTCCAAGGGATGCCTGGCAGGTGCCGAGTCGGTGCCCATCACCGGCCCGACGTGGCAGGTCATGCGCCTGTCGCGCCACCGCAACTGGGGCCACCCCGAACTCGTGAAGCTCGTGGAACGGCTGGCGGACAAGACCCACAGGCTCACCGGCTGGCCGGGCATCCTCGTCGGCGACCTGTCGCAACCGCGTGGCGGCCCGATGCTCACCGGGCACGCCAGCCACCAGGTGGGCCTCGATGCCGATATCTGGCTCACGCCGATGCCGGCGCGCGAACTGACGCGACAGGAGCGCGAGGAAATGTCCGCCACGCTGATGGTGGATGCTTCGCGCAAGGACGTCGACCCCGCGGTCTGGACGCCGGGGCATGTGGCGCTCATCAAGGCGGCGGCGCAGGAACCCGAAGTCGATCGCATTTTCGTCAACGCGGCCATCAAGAAGGCGCTGTGTCGCGACGCCGGGCCGACCGACCGCAAATGGCTCGGCAAAGTACGGCCGCTGTGGCAGCACGACTATCACTTTCATATCCGCATGCGCTGCCCGCGCGACAGCCGGGGATGCACCCCGCAGGCGCCGCCTCCGCTAACCGAGGACTGCGGCTCGGAGCTCGACTGGTGGTTTCGCGACGAGGTGCTGTTCCCCAAGCCGCCGGCCGTGCCGCCCAAGCCGCGCACGCCGCTGACCGTGGCCAACCTGCCGCGCCAGTGCAGCCAGGTTCTGAAGGCGCCCTGAACCAGGATGATGGCAGTATTTTGGCTGGAGAGCCAAGCAGGATGCGGGCCTTGGTCGAAAATTGGCAGTATTTGCCGGTCGCCTCCGGCAGGCGAAACGGCCTCGCCGCGCCTGTGTGCCTTGCCGCACGGACGTCAGGTCACCCCGATGCGAACATTGCTCATTGGGCCCGCTGTGGGCGTCAAAACCGGAGGTATCGTGAAAAAGACACTGATCGCAATGGCCGTGCTGGCGTTCTCGCTTCCCGCACTGGCACAGAATCCCGAACTGAAGCAGAAAGTGGAAGGCTGCACCATCAAGGCCTGGAAGACGAGCACGACCGCGTCGTTGAACAAGATGGCGAAGGTCACCAAGGCCAATGCGGAAAAAACCGCCATGGACAAGCTGACCCATGCCGACAAGAAGGTCACGGAGTCCAAGCTCGAGTCCGAAGACGGATGCCTCGTGTACTCGATCGACGTGATCGCCGGTGGCGACAAGACCGAGTTCATGATCGACGCCGGCGACGGCAAGATCCTGCGTCAGCGCAATGCCACCATCCTCAGCACGACGGGCACCAAGCTCAAGGAAGCCGTGATTCCGCACAAGAAGTAAACGCGGAAGCAGATTCGGATCGCGCCCAGTGCGCGGGAATAACGAAGGGCCTGCCGCGAGGCAGGCCCTTTCCATTTGCGCGAATGACTACCTGGCGTCGACGCGGTGCCAGGCTGCCTGGGTGGCCGGCTTGGCCGAAACCCATTCGAGCCGCGAGTTGCCCTTGGTGCGGTTGTACTCGTCTTCGAGATCGCCCTCGACTTCAGCGTAAGTGCGCCCAACGTACTTGGCGCGCCCCTGGTAGCCGGTGCGATAGGCAGGACCGTAGTCCTCGTACGAGTAGTTCGACAGGTAGTAGGGCTCGGATACGTAAGTCTCCTCCCAGTACACGGCCTCGAGCGTGGGATCGATGGCCTCACCGACCGATTTTCCCGCCAACCCGCCGATAATCGCGCCGGCAGCCGCGCCGACGAGCGTGCCTATCGGACCCGCAACGGTGCCGACGGCCGCGCCGGCCGCCATGCCGCCGGCAGCCGCACCCAGCCCAGTGCCGATCGGATGCGCCCCCGCTTCACCGGTAAGGGGATCGCGATTGGCCTCGCTGTCATTCGGAATGATCGCTTTCATAGGTATGTCCTCTGCGTAAGTGAGCCGCAGGCCGCGCTTGAAGCATGCGGCCAGCCGCGGATCGGCCGGCGTCGTGAAAGCCACGAGCCTAGGCACTTGCGTGTCGCCGATGCACTGAATGCATGGTGGGCGGGCACGCCGAGGAATTCAGTTCGTCATCGAACGCACTGGGAGATCTATACGCTCGGAAACCGTCTGCTTATACGCCGGGACGCGCTGCTTCTCGATCCGCTTGTGACGGACAGGGCCGCAGCGCTTTGTTCGGTATCGAACAGATACGCTTTCCGAGCGAATTCAAACTGGCTCGATGCTCCTGTCCTCGGCTACGACTCTCTGATGCAGGACGTTGCGTAGGGCTTCTAAGGAAAATTGGCCATGACCCTGCTTGAATTTGCACGCGGACCGGCACTCTATTTCGCATTGGCGGTTTTTCTTGTCGGTGTGATTTGGCGCCTCTACGTCGTCTGGCGCTTCGGCTCCAGGCCCTCGTTCGGTAAGCCGCGCGTGGCGAACACGACGGGCGCAGCAGTAAGAACGGTATTTACGCGCATGCTGCCGCGCGCCGGGTTCTATCCCAGTTCGACACTCGCTACGGTGAACCCCTACGTCTACCACCTGGGGCTTGCCGTCGTGGCCTTCGGCTATCTGCCGCACATTGATTTCGTCAAGCGGCTGACCGGCCTCTCGTGGCCAGCGCTGCCCGACTGGGCAATGTATGTCGCCGCCGGCGCGAGCATCGTCTCGCTCTTCATCGCGCTTCTTTTCCGGCTCACCGATGAGGTGCTCAGGCTTATTTCGACGTTCGACGACTATTTCACCTGGATCGTCGTCATGCTGCCGCTGATCACCGGCATGGCGCTCATTGCCACGCCCTCCGAAGCCGTGGTGCATCGCCAGGCCGTGCTTTATCCCGTGCCGCTCGCGCTTCACCTGCTCTCGCTCGAGCTTCTGCTGGTCTGGTTCCCCTTCGGCAAGCTGATGCACGCGATCCTGTTCATCCCCGGGCGCGCGCAATTCGGCGCCTTCGAAGCGAGACGCGGGGTGCGCGCATGATCGACTATGGCGTGTTCAAGCAGTTTGGCGGCGCCATTGAGCATCTGGGCGCGATGGCCAAGAAGGTCGAGCTCCCGGACGCGGAGCGCGTCGCGCGCGCGAAGAAGGTCATGCTCTCCAAGATCGATCGACAGATGGCCGTCGACCTCGAGTCGTGCGTTAAATGCGGCTACTGCTCGGAAGCCTGCCACTTCTACGTGCAGACCCGTGAAGCGAAGTACGTCCCGACGCGCAAACTCGACCTGCTGCGACGGGTCTACGGACGCGAAGTGTCACCGTTGAAATTCGTGCGGCGCATTTTTGAGAAGGAGATCACCGCCGACGAACTGATGCAATGGCAGGAGCTGGTGTACGACTCCTGCACGGAATGCGGACGCTGCAGTTTCGCCTGCCCCATGGGGATCAACATCGCCCGGGGGGTCAACGTAATGCGCGAGGCGCTTGCGGCGGCAGGCATGGTGCCCGACGAAATCCTGGCGGTAGAGCAGGAGCAGGACGCTCACGGCAGCGTGTTTGGCGTCGGCGCGAAAGAGATGCAGGCTGCCGTGGAGAAATTGCGCGCTTCGGGCCTGGTCGTGCACCTCGACAAGCCCAAGGCCGAGGTGCTCCTCGTCTCCACCGTCATCGATATCCTGCTCTTCCAGGATGCGCTCGTCGCCACGGTGAAAATCCTGAACCGGCTCGGGCTGGATTGGACGCTGCGCTCAGGCGGGTTCGAGGCCGCTAATTTCGGCCTGCTCTCGGGCGTCGAGGAGGTTCAGCGTAAGGTGACCATGCGCATCATCGAGGAGGCCGACAAGATCGGCGCCAAAACGGTCATCGTGCCGGAATGTGGCCACTCCTTTCCCGCATTGCGCTGGGACGGCGCGGAAATGTCTGGCAAGCCCCTCGGCTTCGAGGTGCTGGCGATATCCGAATTCGTCGGGCGCGAGATCAAAGCCGGCCGGCTGAAAGTAAAAAACATCGGCGCGCGCAAGCTCACCTATCACGACGCTTGCAAGCTTGGGCGCCATGGAGGCGTGCTCGAGGAGCCGCGTGAGGCGCTGCGCGCGCTTGGCGTGGACTTCAGGGAGACCGATCCGACCGCCGAGCTGAACTGGTGCTGTGGCGGTGGTGCCGCGGTCTTCCTCATCAACCGCGCGACGGACTTGCGTCAGCGTGTATTCGAGCTGAAGAAGGAACAGATCGAGGCCACCGGCGCCGAAAGCGTGGTGATGTCATGCGCGAGTTGCCGCCTGAACTTTCTGGCCGGGCAGGTGAAGGGCGACTGGCCGGTCAAGATCGAGAGCCTGGTCGAGCTCGTCGGCGACAATCTGGCGGATTGATCCGCGGCAAGTCGCAGGGGGTGGGACAGCTGAGAATTGACCCGCCCTTGGGAAGAATCGTGAATAAGCGCCACAAATCGCGCGTCCGTGCCTGTCTGTGGTCAAATGGCCGGAACCAACTTTGGCCCTCGCAGTCCACAATGGGCCTGATTCCCCGAGGTTTACCCTTGACCCAAAAACTTGCCGTTTTTGTAATTTTTTCAAGCATTGCCCTGGTGGCGCGCGCAGAGGCCACTGATTCGCCCCACGAGCTCGCGTCCGCGCCCTTGCCGGCGCCGGTGATCTCGGTTGCGGCGACCAAAGCGTGGGACCACGCAGTCCCGTTCGCCCGCCACGTGCGCGAAGCCGCAAAGGCCGCGAATGTGCGTCCCGAATTGCTGCACGCTCTCATTCACGCCGAGTCCGGCTACCGGCCGGCCGCGCGATCGCCTTCGGGCGCAGTAGGGCTGATGCAGTTGATGCCCGGGGTCCTGAAACGCTTCAACGTGCGCGATCCCCTCGATCCGGGGCAAAACATCCTCGCCGGCGCTCGCTATGTGCGCGCACTTCTCGATATCTTCGGGGACAACGTGAGCCTTGTGCTGGCAGCCTATAACGCGGGCGAGCACGCGGTGATCCGGGCCGGAAACCGGATCCCCCCCTTCGGGCAGACGCAAGTCTTTGTGCCGAAAGTCATGGCGCTTTACAACAAGAACGTGCGTGCGGCGGAGGCCGACGGGGCGCCCAGCGAGTAGGGGCTGGCATTCGCCAGCAGCGTTAGATACCTCTGCAAAGCCGGCCTTTGGAGGTACTTTCCTGTAGGACAAACACCTCTGGCGCTGAAGCGGCAAGGGCAGATACTAAGGCATTCGTCATTCCCGACATGCCGCGCAAATGACTGCTGCCGTTACTCATCACTGCTCCGATTGCGAAGACCTCCGCGGCTTCCTCCGTTTCAGTACCGTTCCGCATGCACGGCAAGTAGCCATGAGCGGCCCTGATTCGACTGGTTCCACGCTTTACCGCTGTAATTTGTGCAGCACTGAACTCACCTACCAAAGCAACGGTGCCCCCCATTGGAGGGGCAAGCGTTGAACATTTCTGAGACCCCCGACGAAGATGCTCTGCCGGACGACGATTGAGTTATGAAAGCTGCCTTCCAACCGTGGGGCGAAATGAGGTATGCGCGGATGTACTGCTTTTGCAGATCATGGCTGCAGCTCTCCGACGAGCATGACCGGGATACCGTTCAGGATCAAATTGTCTCGGAATATCTGCGCCTGATCGAGAGCGGGATTCCCGAGGAAGAAATGGCACCGAAATTCGAGGAATTCCTGCGCTTGGACCCGCTTCTCGCACCGAGCGCCAGCCTCGACGCCGTATAGCGGCGGGGTCCTCTGGGTGCAGGAGGCAGCGCCTGCGTTCTTACTCGATATGCGCCAAAGCGACGAGGTGACTATCGCCAGGGGAGAGATACCTTAATGGGACGGCCTAGTGGGGGCCGGCAATGCCCAACAACCTGCGAGCGCGCATCGCCACGTTGTCGGCCGTGAAACCGAATTCACGCAGCAGCACCCCGGCGGGTGCCGACGCGCCGAAGCGTTCGACCCCGAGCACATCGCCCCGGTCACCCACATAGCGGTGCCAGCCCTGGGTTGCACCCAGTTCCACCGCGAGCCGCGCGTGGACCGCGGGCGGCAGCACCTCGTCGCGGTATGTCCGGGCCTGCGCGTCGAACAAATCCCAGCTCGGCATCGAAACGCAGCGCACGGCGACGCCCTCGGCGCGCAGGAGTTCGGCGGCGGCAAGAATCAGCGACACCTCCGAGCCGCTCGCCAGAAGGATCAACTCTGGGCCACCGCCCTTCGTGGCAACACGGCCCGCGTCGAGTACCACATACGCACCCCGGCGCAGGCCTTCGGCGCTGGCACAGCGGCTGCGGTCGAGCGTGGGCACGTCCTGCCGTGTCAGCACGAGCAGGACCGGCCGATCGCGCGTTTCGATCGCCACCCTCCAGGCCACCGCGGTCTCGTTGGCATCGGCCGGGCGAATTACGGTGAGGTTCGGTATCGCGCGCAGGCTGGCGAGCTGCTCGACAGGCTGGTGCGTCGGACCGTCTTCGCCGACTGCGATGCTGTCGTGCGTGAACACGTGCACCACGTGCAGGCCCATCAGTGCGGCCAACCGTATAGCGGGACGCATGTAGTCGGAGAAGATAAAGAACGTCGAACCGTAGGCAAGGTAGCCACCATGCGCGGCCATGCCGTTGACGATGGC
>JBDTRN010000138.1:0-7944 GCA_039931715.1 Betaproteobacteria bacterium | reverse complement strand
GTCTCATCGACGGCGAAATGACTTCCTGGTACGGCAGCCGCGCGATCCGCGGTCTGCGCTATTCAGTTCGTTTTCGCCAGACTACGGTTTAAGCCTTTTCAGGCCGCCGTCTTTTTCGGGTCCAGCCGCAACTTCACGTACGACCCCGGCGCGTCTTCGAGCGCCTTCAGCTTGCCTTTGCCCGGAACGCGCGCGGGCACTTTTTCACCGGCGTGGCCTTCAGCCCACTGCGCCCAATCGATCCACCACGAGCCGCCATGTTGCTTGGCCGCATCCAGCCACGCTTGCGGCGTATCGACGAGCTTTTCGTTGGTCCAGTATCCGTATTTGTTCGCCGCCGGCGGGTTGACGATGCCGGCGATATGGCCGGAGCCGCCAAGCACGAAGCGCACTTTGGATGCAAAAAGTTTGGCGCCGGCGTAAGTCGACTTCCACGGTGCGATATGGTCTTCGATGGTCGACGCGAAATACAACGGCACCTTGACCTTCGTGAGGTCGATCGGCACTTTGTTCAGCGTGATGCGGCCCGGCTGGCGCAGCAGGTTGCGGATATACATATTGCGCAGGTAGAAGCTGTGCATCGCCGCCGGCATGCGCGTCGAATCCGAGTTCCAGTACAACAGGTCGAACGGGAACGGGTCCTTGCCCATCAGGTAATTATTGATGACGAACGACCAGACTAGGTCATTGGCGCGCAGCAGGTTGAACGTGGTTGCCATCTCCGCGCCCTCGAGGTATCCGCGCTCGTTCATCTTGCGCTCGAGGCTCTCGATCTGCGCCTCGTCAATGAACACCCCGAGTTCGCCGGGCTGAGAGAAATCGAGCAGGGCCACGAAAAAGGTCGCAGCGCGCACGCGGTCCTCGCCGCGCGCGGCGAGCCAGGCGAGCGTGCACCCGAGCAGCGTGCCGCCGAGGCAATAGCCGATGAAGTTGGCCTTGCGCTCCCCCGTGGCCTTCTGCACCGCGTCGAGCGCGGCGAGCGGGCCCTCGCGCATGTAGTCGTCGAAACCCTTGCCGGCCAGCCGGGCATCGGGGTTCACCCAGGAGATCACGAACACCGTGTGGCCCTGGTCGACCGCCCACTTGATGAGCGAGTTCTTTTCGCGCAAGTCGAGGATGTAGTACTTGTTGATCCAGGGCGGAATGATGATGAGCGGCGTGCGCGCAACCTCGGCGGTCGTCGGCTCGTACTGGATGAGCTGCATGAGGTCGTTCTGGAAAACCACCTTGCCGGGTGTCGTCGCCACGTTCCCGCCCAGCTTGAACGCGGACTCGTCGGTCATGCTGATGCCGCCCTTCTCGATGTCGCCGAGCAGGTTGTCCAGCCCCTTGACGAGGTTCTGCCCGCCGGAGGCGAGCGTCTCGCGCAGCACCTGCGGGTTGGTCAGGGCGAAATTGGACGGCGCCAGCGCATCGAGGTACTGGCGCGTGAAGAAAGTTACCTTCTTTTTCGATTCGTCCGGCAGGTCATCCACCCCCGCCACTGCGTCCTGCATGTGGCGCGAGGCGATCAGGTAGGACTGCTTGATGAAATCGAAAATGAAGCTCGACTGCCACTCCTCGTCCCGGAAGCGAGAGTCGCCCTTGGCCGGCGCCGCGACCGGCTGCGTCTCGCCGCCGAACATGCGCATCCAGCTCGACTGCCACAGCTTCATGTAGTCGAAGCTCATGTTGATCGAGAAGGCCGCCAGGGCGTAGGGGTCGCCCAGCATGCGTGCGTAAAGGTCCATGAAGGCCTTGGCGATGCCGAGCTCGTCGGTTACGCCCCCCGACAGCCCGGTGGGATGTTTCTGCGCGAAGTCGGCCAGCAGCTTGCCCGCACGCTGCGCGACTTCGACGTATATGCGCGCACGTTCCTCGGCATCCACCGCGGGCCTGGCGTCCATGTCGTCTCCTCCGGGCGGCGCGTAGCCGCCTATTGCAGTCCAGCGTATCGGCAATCCGGCGTATCGCTACGCCAGGGTCAGCCTACGTGACCGGAGCATAGCGGACGATGCCATCTGCGCCAACCGCGCGCCTTGCGCGGCGGGCATTACGCAGGTAGTGCAGGTGCGCAATCGCCTCGCCCATGGCGAAGGTGGTCTGGTGCGCGTCGAGCTTTCGGCGGAACAGCACTTCGAGCACGTCGAAAGCCGCGAGCGGCGAGGGCGCCTTCGCTATCGCCTCCTCCAGTTCGGCCAGGCGATCGGCATGGTGCTGCTCGAGGGCCGCGACACGTTCGTGGGCGCCGCGGAACGGCAGCCCGTGCGAAGGCAGCACAAGGGTATCGGCCGGCAATCCGAGGTAAGCGCGGATCGAGGTGAGGAACTGCCGCAGCGGGTCGCCATCGGGCTCGACGGACCAGACGCTGACGTTGGTCGAGATCTTCGGCAGCAGCATGTCGCCGGAAATGCACACCCCGAGTCCGGCGCAGTAGAGCGATGCGTGTTCGGGCGCATGACCGTGCCCGACGATCACCTGCCATCCGCGTCCGCCGATCGTGAGGGTATCTCCGTCCAGCATGCGCCGGTAGCGCGCCGGGAGCGGCAGCACGCTCTTGCGATAGAAATGCCCGCGCTTTGCAAGTTCGGCGTCGTTCGTGGCGTCCATCCCGTTGATCTTGTACAGCGCGATTGCAGCCTCGGGGGAGTAGCCCGCGGCGCTGTCCATGACTGCATGCGCGGTAAGGTACTCGCCCTGCGTCATCCACATGTCGCAGCCGAATTTCTCCAGCAGCCAGCCCGCGTTGCCCGCGTGATCCGGGTGGTAGTGCGTCACGATCAGGCGATGCACGGGCAGCCCGCCGAGATGGGTGGCGAACACTTTTTCCCACGCCGCCCGGGTCGAATCGTTCGACAGGCCGCAGTCGATGATGGTGAACCCCGCCTCGCCGTCTTTTTCGTCCTCGAGCAGCCAGAGGTTGATGTGGTCGAGCGCGAAAGGCAGCGGCATCCGCAGCCAGCGCACCCCTGGGGCCACCGTGTGCGTGGTGCCGGGCAGGGGCGGTTCGGCAAAAGGGTACTGGAGCGGAGTGGGCATCCGTGCGTCTCGAAAGTAGGGGCGGACGCGGTCGGCTAAAATGGGCCGCACGCGCACAGGCGGAACAGAGCGACGATTATCGCCGCGTCGCAGCATCCCGGCAATCGGACCCTCGAAACCATGCCCAACCCTGCTTCCGAAGACAAGGGCGAGCCCGCCGCTTACTCGATCAGCGAGCTGGCGCGCGAATTCGACGTGACCCCGCGCGCGATCCGCTTCTACGAGGCCGAAGGGCTGCTCTCGCCGACCCGGCAGGGGCAACGTCGCATCTATACCCTGCGCGACCGAACGCGACTCAAGCTCACTTTGCGTGGCAAGCGGCTTGGTTTGTCGCTGTCGGAGATCCGCGAGATCGTCGACATGTACGACACGCGACGTGATGAGCGGCCGCAGCTGGAAAAATTCCTGGCGGTGCTCGCCGCGCACAAGCGCCAGCTGCTGCAGCAACGCGAGGACATCGAGGCGCAGCTTTCGGAGATCGTGCTGTTCGAGAAGCGCTGCACCAAGCGGTTGGCCGAGCAGAAGCAGGCCGCCCGGCGCCACAAACCTGCCTGAGCGCAAGTTGACGTTAACGTAAGCGGAAAGCAAAATCAGCGGTTCGGCCATCCGCGGAGGGTTCGATGGAATACCCGTTTCTCAGGTTCGACCACGGCGAAGACATCGCCGCGTTGCGCGAGACCGTGCGCCGCTTTGCGGCTGACGAGATCGCCCCGCGCGCAGCGGAAATCGACCGCTCCAACGAGTTCCCGATGGACCTGTGGCCCAAGCTGGGCGCCCTCGGTCTGCTCGGGGTCACGGTGGGCGAGGCCTACGGCGGCACCGACATGGGCTACCTCGCCCACATCGTCGCAATGGAGGAGATCAGCCGCGCATCGGCGTCGGTGGGCCTGTCGTACGGCGCATTCTCCAACCTGTGCGTGAACCAGATCCACCGCAACGGCAGCGAGGCGCAGAAGCGCAAGTTCCTGCCCGGGCTGGTCGCCGGCGAACTGGTCGGGGCGCTGGCGATGAGTGAACCCGGGGCCGGTTCGGACGTGGTCGGCATGCGCCTGCGCGCCGAGCGGCGCGGCGCCACTTACATGCTTAACGGCAACAAGATGTGGATCACCAACGGCCCGGACGCCGATGTGCTCGTGGTCTATGCCAAGACCGACTCGGACGCCGGCCCGCGCGGCATCACCGCCTTCCTCATCGAAAAGGGCATGAAGGGTTTCAGCACCGCGCAAAAGCTCGACAAGCTCGGCATGCGCGGCTCGAACACCTGCGAGCTGGTCTTCCGTGACTGCGAAGTCCCGGCCGGCAACGTGCTCAGCCAGGAAGGCAGCGGGGTCAATGTGCTCATGAGCGGCCTCGACTACGAACGCGCGGTGCTCGCCGGCGGTCCGCTCGGCATCATGGCCGCGTGCCTGGACGTGGCGATTCCTTACGTGCACGAGAGAAAACAGTTCGGCCAGCCGATCGGCGAATTCCAGCTCATGCAGGGCAAGCTGGCCGATATGTACGCCACGTTTTCCTATTGCCGGGCCTACGTGTACGCGGTGGGGCAGGCGCTGGATCGCGGCGAAACCACGCGCAAGGATGCTGCCGGCGCGATCCTCGTGGCGGCCGAGAAGGCGACGTGGATGGCGGGCGAAACCATCCAGGCGCTCGGCGGCATGGGCTATATCAACGAAACCCCCGCCGGACGCCTGTGGCGCGACGCCAAGCTCTACGAGATCGGCGCCGGTACGAGCGAGATCCGCCGCTGGCTCATCGGCCGCGAATTGTTCGCCGAAACCAGCTGACGCCGGCGTTTTCCAACCCACAACGGAATCGATTGCCATGCCAAGACTGAAAACTCCCCTGAGCGAAATGCTAGGCCTCGCAGTGCCGGTCATCCAGGCGCCCATGGCCGGCGGGCCCTCGTCGATCGACCTCGTGGCGGCGTGTTCGGCGGCCGGCGCGCTCGGCTCTTTCGGTTGCGCCTACACCCAGCCCGGGGACATGAAGAAGCAGGCCGCCGCAGTACGCGAGACGACCGGCCGTTCGGCATCAACCTGTTCGCTTCGCCGCTGCCGCAGGACATCGCGGATGACGGACAGCGCGCCGCGCTCGACGCCGTCGCGGGCTACTACACCGAACTCGGCCTGCCGCCCCCGGAACCGGCGCGCGCACCCTATGGTCCGGATTTCGATGCCCAGATCGACGCCGTTGCAGCGATCCGCCCGCGCGTCTTCACGGTCCACCTCGATGCGCTGCCCTCGGCGCAGGTGGCGAGACTCAAGAGCCTCGGCATTGCGGTCGGCGGCAGCGCTACCTGCGTGGCGGAAGCCGAACGGCTCGAAGCGATGGGCTTCGATTTCGTCATCGCGCAAGGCGGCGAAGCCGGCGGACACCGCGGCAGCTACCTGCGCGACCCGTACCAGTCGATGACCGGCACACTCGCCCTCACGCGGCTCCTCGTGCGCGCGCTGCGCGTTCCAGTGGTCGCCGCGGGCGGCATCATGGATGGCGCAGGCATCGCCGCCGTACTCGCGCTGGGCGCGCAGGCGGCGCAACTGGGCACGGCATTCGTCCCCTGCCCCGAGTCAGGGGCCCACCAGGCCCACAAGGACGCCCTGCTCGCTGCGCGCGAAGATACCACTACGCTGACGGAGAAGTTCTCCGGCAAGCCGGCACGCGGGATCGCCAACCGTTACCTGCGCGAAATGAACCAGCGCGACGCCGCGCAGCTCGCGTTTCCGGCGCAAAATAGCGTCACAGGCAGGCTGCGCGCCGCCGCGGGCAAGGCCGGCAATGCCGAGTTCCTCGCCTTGTGGGCCGGCCAGGGCGTGGCGATGTCACGCGCGCTTCCCGCCGCCGAGCTGGTCGCCCGGCTCGAATCCGAAACCGTGGAAGCCCTGCGCAGGACTGCCGCGTTCGTCCAGGAGTAAACATGCAAACCGACCCGATCGTTATCGTATCCGCCGCGCGCACGCCGATGGGCGCGTTCCAGGGTGAGCTCAAAGGCTTCGCCGCCCCCGAGCTCGGCGCTGCCGCAATCCGTGCCGCCGTCGAGCGCGCAGGCATCGCGCCGGAAGCCGTCGACGAAGTGATCATGGGGTGCGTGCTGCCGGCCGGCCAGGGCCAGGCCCCCGCTCGCCAGGCGAGCCTCGGGGCGGGGCTGCCGCTGGCCACCGGCTGCACCACCATCAACAAGATGTGCGGCTCGGGCATGAAAGCGGCCATGCTCGCCCACGACCTGCTCGCCGCCGGCACCAACGAGGTCATGGTCGCGGGCGGAATGGAGTCGATGACCAATGCGCCCTACCTGCTGCCCAAGGCGCGGGGCGGATACCGCATGGGCCACGGCCAGGTCCTCGACCACATGTTCCTCGACGGGCTCGAAGACGCCTACGACAAAGGCCGCCTCATGGGGACCTTTGCCGAGGAGTGCGCGAAGAAATTCCAGTTCACTCGCGAAGCGCAGGATGCATTCGCCATCGCCTCGCTCGAGCGCGCGCAGAAAGCCAACAAGGAGGGCTGGTTTGCGTGGGAGATCGCACCCATGGCGCTGGGCGCCACTACGCGCGCGGCCAAGGACCAGCGCTTCCTCGAAACCGACGAGCAGCCGTTCAAGGCCAACTTCGACAAGATTCCCACGCTCAGGCCCGCGTTCGCCAAGGACGGCACTGTCACTGCGGCCAACTCGAGCTCTATTTCCGACGGCGCCGCCGCGCTGGTCATGATGCGCCGCTCGACGGCCGGGAAACTTGGCGTGACCCCGCTCGCGGTGGTCGTCGGGCATGCCACGCACGCGCAGGAACCGGGATGGTTCACCACCGCGCCGGTCGGTGCGATGCGAAAACTGTTCGCCAAAACCGGCTGGACGGCCAGCGAGGTCGACCTCTACGAGGTCAACGAGGCCTTCGCGGTGGTCACCATGGCTGCCATGCAGGAGCACAAGTTGCCGCATGACAAGGTCAACGTGCACGGCGGCGCCTGCGCGCTCGGCCACCCGATCGGCGCCTCGGGCGCGCGCATCCTGGTTACGCTCATCGGCGCGTTACGCAAATACGGTGGCAAGCGCGGCGTGGCCACGCTGTGCATCGGCGGCGGCGAAGCCACCGCCATGGCGCTGGAACTGCCCTGATGCCCGCCGCTCTGGTCATAGGCGCATCGCGCGGCATCGGCTACGAGCTTGCGCGCCAGTATCGTGAGGCAAAGTGGGACGTCATCGGCACCGCGCGCGACGCAGCCGGGCTGGCCCGGCTCGCCACCCTGGGCGCGCGCGGCGTGGAACTCGATGTCACCGCCGCAGATGCGGTGGCGCGTCTGCAGGCCGGACTGGCCGGCGCGCGCCTGGATGTTGCCCTCTATTGCGCCGGTATCTACGGCCCACGCACGCAGCAACTCGAAGCAGCGACCGAGGCCGAATTCGACGCGGTGATGCGCACCAACGTCTTCGCGGCGATGCGCCTCGCGCCGCTGGCCGCGCCGGCCCTGGCCGCGAACCAGGGCAAGCTGGCAGTGATTTCTTCCCGCATGGCTTCCATCGGGGTGCGAAACGCGCCTTCGGGCTGGCTTTACCGGGCGAGCAAGGCGGCCCTCAATTCGGCGCTCAAGGACATGGCGCTGGTGCTCGGCCCGCAAGGCGTTACGTGCGTCACGTTCCATCCGGGCTGGGTGCGCACCGACATGGGCGGAGCGGGAGCGGACATCGACGCGGCGACCAGCGTGGCGGGAATCCGCAGCACGCTGGCCGCGCTGACCCCGGCGCAGAATGGCAGCTTCCTCAATTACGATGGCGAGCCGATCCCCTGGTGATTTTCCTCTTTTAACAAGTCAGTCGCCTTAAGACTGGCTTTTATATTACTTCTATATAACTGAAAGTTTTACTTTCCCATGCCAAGACAGCGCATCTCCTCGGGTTCCTCCTTCGAGGCCCTGGCCGGCTACAGCCGTGCG
>JBDTRN010000137.1:0-8034 GCA_039931715.1 Betaproteobacteria bacterium | reverse complement strand
CGCGCTCGACGTGGCCGCCACCCAGCTCCACCACGGCGGCCGCTACACTCTGGCGCTGGAGAACCGGGCGCTGTCGGCCGACCAGTTCGGGCTCATGCTCGAACGCTGGGTGGACGCCTACCCGATCGTGTCCATCGAGGACCCGTTTGCCGAAACCGACACCGACGCGATGCGCGCCTTCACCCGGCGCATGGGGCATCGCATCCAGATCGTGGGCGACGACTACTTCGTCACCGACGCCAAGCGCATCGCCACCGCGGCCATCGAGGGCGCCTGCAACGCGGTGCTGATCAAGCCCAACCAGATCGGCACCGTGACCGAGGCGTGGGCCGCAGTGCAGGCCGCGCGCGAGGCCGGCTACGGCACCATCGTGTCGGCGCGCTCGGGCGAGACCGAGGACGTCTCCATCGTCCACCTCGCCATCGGCTGGGGCGTGCCGCAGCTCAAAGTGGGCAGCTTCTCGCGCTCCGAGCGCATGGTGAAATGGAACGAGGGCCTGCGTATCGAGGAAGCGCTGGGCTCCTCGGCGCAGGTGTTCCCGGCCGGACGTTTGTTCCGCAAGGCGGGCGCATGAGCGCCGAGACGCCAACATTCGAAGGCGGCTGCACCTGCAGGCACGTGCGCTACCGCATGACGAGCGCCCCGATGTTCGTGCACTGCTGCCATTGCCGCTGGTGCCAGCGCGACACCGGCACCGCGTTCGCGCTCAACGCCATGATCGAGGCCGACCGCGTCGAACTGCTGCAGGGCGAGGTCGAGGTGATCGACACGCCTTCCAACAGCGGCAAGGGCCAGAAGATCGCGCGCTGCCCGCGCTGCCGCATCGCGGTGTGGAGCAATTACGCGGGGGCCGGCGACGCTTTCCGCTTCGTGCGCGTGGGGTCGCTCGACTCACCCGACCGATGTCCGCCGGACATCCATATTTTTACTTCCTCCAAACAGCCGTGGGTGGTGCTGCCCGAGGGTACCCCCGCCACGCCTGAGTACTACGACCGCGAGCAACTGTGGCCGAAAGAAAGCCTCGCGCGCCGCGCCGCGGTGCTGGCCACATCGAAACCGCAGTAGATCCCGCCGGGTGAACACTTGAAGATCCTGTTCCATTTCGACGTCACCGATGCACTCGCCGCCAAGGCGCGCGCGGCGGCGGCGCCGTTCGAAGTGGCGTGCTGCCCGGAGAGCAGCGACGCGGCGTTCGAAGCCGCGATCGGTGCGAGCGAGGTGCTGTGGCACTCACTCAAGCCGGTCACCGCGCAGGTCATCGCGCGCGCATCGAAGCTTCGCCTCATCCAGAAGATCGGCACCGGGGTCAACACCATCGACCTCACTGCTGCAAGGGAGCGCGGCATCGCGGTGTGCAACCTGCCCGGCGCCAACGGCCGCGCGGTAGCCGAGATGGCGCTCATGCTCATGCTCGCGTGCCTGCGGCGCCTGCGTGAGCTCGACGCCGCAGTGCGCATGCCGGGCGGCTGGCACGCCGTAACCGGCCTGCAGGATCGCTTCGGCGAAATCGGCGGGCGCACCGTCGGGCTGGTGGGGTTCGGCGCGGTGCCGCAGCAGCTCGCCGGCTGGCTGGCGGCGATGGGCGCGAACGTCGTCTACTGCGCGCGCAGCGAGAAAGAGTGCGCCTACGAGCGCCTCGCGCTGCCCGAGCTGCTTGCGCGCGCCGACATCGTGTCGCTGCACGTGCCGCTCAATGAATCGACGCAGGGCCTCATGGGCGCATCGAGCTTGAGCCTGATGAAACCCGGCGCGATCCTCGTCAACACCGCGCGCGGCGGGCTGGTCGACGAGGCCGCGCTGCTGGCCGCGCTCGAATCGGGCAAGCTCGGCGCCGCGGGCCTCGACGTGTTCGCCGACGAACCCCCCGCCACCACCCACCCGCTGCTCGCGTTGCCCAACGTGGTGGCCTCACCCCATCTTGCGTGGCTCACCCAGGAAACGCTGGAACGGTGCCTGGCGCTGGCGGCGGAAAACGTGCGCCGGCTGCATGCGGGCGAGCCGCTGATGAACCGGGTGGCATGAAACAAGGCAGGACGAGCGTGCCGGGATCGCCGTCCCGCGGCGCTGGAAGGCAATCTGCGCGACCGGGCAGCGAGGTGAACGGCATGGCCGGTGGACACTGCGTGACCGGAGACATTCCCGGTAAATACTGCCAGTTTTCAGGCGAGGCCCGCATGTTTGCTGGGCTGCAGGGCTAAATGTTGCCACGCTACCCCACATGAATTCGCTCCGCCGCGCGGTCCTCGCGCCGCTGCTCGAACCCGATGCAGCGCGCAAGGCCGCCGCCACGCTCGCGCTTTCGGCTGACCTCGCGGTGGACACTCAGGAGCACATCGAAGCGCCCTCCGGCATCCCCGGCCGCCCACCGAACCCCGTGCTGCTGCCGCACAGCGAGCTCGTCCAACCGCCACTGAACACGCCCGAGGGGCGCGCGGCTCTCGTGCACTCGATCGCGCACATCGAGTTCAACGCGATCGACCTCGCGCTCGACATCGTGTGGCGCTTTGCCGGCATGCCCGAGGCTTTCTATCGCGACTGGCTGTCGGTCGCGCGCGAAGAGGCCAAACACTTCACGCTGCTGCGCGAGCACCTGGGGTCGCTGGGATTCGACTACGGGTCGTTCCCCGCGCACAACGGCCTGTGGGAGATGGCCGAGCGCACGCGCGACGACCTCCTCGCACGGCTTGCGCTCGTGCCACGCACGCTCGAAGCCCGTGGCCTCGACGCTTCGCCGCTGGTGAAGAAAAAGCTGGTGAGCGTAGGCGACCACAAGGCCGGCGCCATCCTCGAACTCATCCTGCACGAGGAGATCGGCCATGTCGCCATCGGCAACCGCTGGTACCGCCATGTCTGCGCAGAGCGCGGCCTCGACCCCCTGAGCACGTATGCCGTTCTGGCCGAGCGGCACAATGCGCCCCACCTGCGCGGCCCTTTCAACCTCGAGGCCCGCCGCGCGGCCGGGTTCGACGAGGAGGAACTCGCCGCGCTTCGAACTTGAATGCGTCGATGAAGACCGCTTCACCGATATCCCAGGCCGCACGGTGCGGCCGCTTCCTGCATGGAGAGATCGATCGTGACTTTGCCATTTCGTTCGTTGCCCGCCGTGATCCTCGTCGCGTTGTCGACCGGCGCCTCCGCCCAGGCCCTGCGCACCGGCGAGCAGGTCTACAAGGAAACCTGCTTTGCCTGCCACAAGACCGGGATCGAAAAGGCGCCGCGTTTCGGCGACCGCAAGGCCTGGGCACCGCTGATCAAGGAAGGCCAGCACGTACTCACCGCCGAAGCGTGGCTGGGCGAGCGCGCAATGCCCCCAAAGGGCGGTAATCCCACCCTCAGCCTCGAAGAATTCGCGCGGGCGGTCGCCTACATGGCGCGTTCTTCCGGGGGCAAATGGCAGGACCCTGACAGCGCAATGATGGGGCGCATCCGGGCCGAGGAAACCAAGCAGCTCGCGCGGCGCAAGGCGAAACCATGAACCGCTTTCGCGCCGCGATCGCGAGCGCTTCAGCGTCATTCGTCCACAGCTCGAATGCACCCCAGAACAGGATATTCTTGACGCCCCGCCTGGCAGGAAGAACGCATCATGAAGCTGATCGGAATGCTCGACTCCCCTTTCGTGCGGCGCACCGCCATCTCGTTCGAAGTCCTTGGCGTGCATTTCGAGCACGAGGCGGTGTCGGTGTTCGGCACGTTCGAGAAATTCCGCGCCATCAACCCGGTGGTCAAGGCGCCCACGCTGGTGTGCGACGACGGCGAGATCCTCATGGACTCGTCGCTGATCCTGCAATACGTGGAGGCGCGCACGCCGCACCGGTGCTCGCTGTGGTCGGCCGATCCGGCTGAGCGCCAGCACGAGTTTCGCGCCGTCGGCCTGGCGCTTGCCGCGGGAGAGAAATCCGTGCACAGCGTGTACGAGCGCAACCTCCGCCCGAAGGAGGCACAACACGCGCCCTGGGTCGAGCGCATCACCGGCCAGTTGCTCGCCGCCTATGCGGCCCTTGAGGAGGAAGTGCTGCGCCGCCCGCTGCTTTTCGCGACCGGATTGAGCCAGGCTTCGATCACCACCGCAGTCGTGTGGCAGTTCACCCAATCGATGCTCGCCGACGTGGTGCCGGCGGGACGCCACCCGGAGCTCGAAGCGCTTTCCACGCGCCTCGAAGCGACGCCTGAGTTCCGCAAGTACCCACCGGACGGCCCGGGTGTCTGAGGCCCCGGCCCGGCCGGTGCACGCCCTCGAGCTCAAGGTTCCGCCGCCCGCGGTCGGCCTCACCGTGGCGGCGGCGATGTGGGCCATCGCCTCGGTCACGCCGGCCCGATTGGCGCTGCCCAATCCGGGCACCATCGCCACTGTCCTCGCGCTGGTGGGCCTCGCGTTCGACATGACCGGGCTGGTGGCTTTCATGCGCGCCAAAACCACGATCAACCCCCTGCGCCCGGGCAACTCCACCGCGCTGGTGACCTCCGGGGTTTACCGCATCACGCGCAACCCGATGTACTCCGGCATGCTGTTCATGCTGCTCGGGTGGGCGGTGTATCTGGACTCGCCGTGGGCGCTGCTCGGCCCGCTCGCATTCGTGCTCTACATCAACCGATTCCAGATCGTGCCCGAGGAAAGGGTGCTGCAAGAGTTGTTCGGGGACCAGTTCACGCGCTACAAGGAGCGCGTGCGACGCTGGCTGTGAATATAAGAACTGCTATACCAACTGGCAGGACAGCCGCTCCCGGATTAGTTCTACGAAAATGAATTCGTCGAAATACGATACATGGAAGGAACTCGCGGGGGCCGTCAGTCGATCTTCGCGCCCGACTCCTTGACGATGCGGCCCCATTTGGCGGTCTCGTCGCGCATGAAGGCGGCGAACTCGACCGGCGAGTTGCCGACGATCTCGATGCCCATCGCCTGGAAGCGCTCGCGCACCTCGGGCAGACGCAGGACCTTGACGATCTCGGCGTTGAGCCTGGCCACGATCTCGGGCGGCGTGCCGGCCGGCATGAGGATGCCGAACCATTGCAGCGCCTCGAACCCGGGCAGGGTCTGGGCGACGGTGGGCAGTCCGGGCGCGACCGGCGACGGCCTGGCATTGGTGACCGCGAGCGCGTGCAGGGCTCCCTTCTGCACGTACGGCAGGAAAGCCACCGCGGTGCCGAAAGCAAGCGACACGCGGCCGGCGACGAGGTCGGTGATCATCGGCGTGTCGCCCTTGTAAGGCACGTGCTGCATCTGGATGCCGGCGAGGGACTTGAAGTATTCGCCGGTGAGGTGCGACACGCCGCCGTTGCCGCTTGAGGCGAAATTGAGCATGCCCGGCTTCGCCTTGGCCAGCGCGATGAGTTCGGGCACTGTCTTGGCGGCCACCGAGGGATGCACGACGAGCAGGATGGTGGCCGAACCGAGCAGCGAAACCGGCGCGAAATCCTTCACCGGGTCGTAGGGCAGCTTGGCGTACAGGCTGCCGGCGATGGCGTGCGTGCTGCTTGTGGCGATGAGCATGGTGTAGCCGTCGGGCGCGGCCTTGGCGACGACGTCCGAGCCGGTCGTGCCACCAGCACCGCCGCGGTTGTCGATCACGAACGCCTGCCCGAGCGACTGGCGCAGGTGCTCGGCCATGATGCGCCCGACCACGTCGGTGGACCCCCCGGCGGGAAAAGGCACCACGAAACGCACGGGCTTCGAAGGCCAGGCTTGTGAATGAACGGCAGTCGCACCCGCAAGCAGGAGCGCCGATGTGAGAGCAGAAATTATCAGACGACGGTTCCAGATCATTCGGTCAATCTCCTTTCAATCCTGTTTGGTGACGTATTCGACTCCAGGCAAGTTGGCGAAATGCTTGTCGGAAGTAAGCAGTATGGCGCCATGCTGCAGTGCCGTGGCGTAGACAACGGCATCCGCGGTGGAGAGCTTGTGCTCGCGGCTCAGGTCCGCAGCGAGCAGGGCCAGGGATTCGGTCAACGGGACGATCATCGCGCCTTGCATTGCCGTGATGATTTCGTCAGCCTGGTCTTCGCGCAATTCGCGTAGTGCCCATTTGCGCAGTTCCAGCTGCACCATGGTGGGCACGATCAGCTGCGCCAGCTTGGACAAACGCGGTTTCATGATCGTCCCAAGGGACGTTCCGGCCAGCACCTCGACCCACACGCAGGTGTCGGCAACGATCACTTGGGCTTGCGCTTGAGCGCCGCCGGCGAAGGCAGGCGCGCATCGCGGTCGTTGCGGTCCCGATAACCTTCCGTGTTCGCGCCCTTGGCGATGCCAAACAGCTCGGCAACGCTTTTTTGAGGCACCAGCCGCAAAGTGTTTCCGATTCGGATGAAGGCCAGTTTTTGGCCCGCCCTGAGTCCCATCTCGGTACGAATTTCCTTGGGGATGGAAATCTGAAACTTGGCCGACAGGGTAGCGACACTCATCTTACACCTCACTTATCGATAGCGATCACGTAAGAATATTATCCCAAGTTCCAATCCAAGGCCAGCTCTTCACGGGCGCCAACGCGCTTGTCGCGTAGACTGGGAAACTCTGAATGTGCTCGACAGGTAAAGGGGGAAGCGTTCGCATGGCACGCATCGCAATCGCCGGTTTTCACCACGAGACCAACTGCTTCATCGACGCGAAAACCGACTTCGCGTACTTTGCCGCGCACCGCGACCGTCCGCCGCTGTGCTATGGGGCCGACGTCATAAAGTGGCTTACCGGAACCACCTTTGCGATTGGCGGGTTCATGCGGGTCATGACCGCGCGCCACGAGCTCGTGCCGCTGTTGTGGACCAGCGGCGGCGCAGGCGCGATGGTCACGCGCGACGCCTTCGAGCGCATCGTCGGCAGCCTCGTCGGGCGCCTGTCGGAGGCCATGCCGGTGGATGCGGTGTACCTCGACCTGCATGGCGCCATGGTCACCGAGGATTTCGAGGACGGCGAGGGCGAGTTACTGCGCCGCGTGCGCGCAGCGGTCGGCGAAGCAGTGCCGGTCGTCATCAGCCTCGACTACCACGCCAATGTCACCCCGGAGATGGTCGCGCACAGCGACGCACTCATCGCGTACCGCACCTATCCGCATGTGGACCGCATCGAGACCGGCGAGTACGCCGCGCAGGCGATGGAGGCAGTGCTCGAGCGCGGGCGTCCCGCCGGGCGCGCCTTGCGCAAGGCACCGTTCCTGATCCCGCTCAACGGCCAGTGCACGCTGGTCGAACCGTCGAAGGGCGTGGTCGGAGGGACGCGCGTGGTCGAGGGGGACGTGATCAACGTGTCCTACCTCGCCGGCTTCCCGCCTTCGGACCTGCATTGGTGCGGGCCCTCGGTGATCGCCCATGCCTGGACACAAGAGGCCGCCGATGCAGCAGCCGACGCGATGATGGCCGGGGTGATCACACAGGAGGCGAACTTTGCCGAGGCGATGGTTGCGCCGGCCGAAGGCGTCGCCCGGGCGGTTGAAATTGCGCGCACCGCCAAACGTCCGGTGGTCATCGCCGACACGCAGGACAACCCGGGCTGCGGAGGGACCGCCGACGCCACGGGGTTGCTCAAGGCGCTCGTCGCCGCGAACGCGCAAGGCGCGGTGCTGGGGTTCCTGTGCGACGCGGAGGCGGCCAAAGCAGCGCACTCGGCCGGTGAAGGTGCGCAGGTCAGGCTCGCGCTCGGCGGGCGCTCGGGCCCGGAAGGCGTGACTCCATTGCAAGGAACCTTCACGGTGACCAAACTCGGCAGCGGGAAATTCCACACCGACGGGGCGGTCGCGGGTGGCCGGGATGTCGACGTCGGGCTCATGGCCCTGCTTACAGTCGGCGGCGTGAGCATTGCGGTAACGAGCAAACGCCTGCAGGCCTATGACCAGGCCGGGTTCCGTCATCTGGGCATCGAGCCCGCGCAGCAGCAGATCCTCGGCCTCAAGAGCACCTGCCACTACCGCGCCGAATTCGAGCCGCTCGCCGAGGCAGTGATCGTGGTGCTTGCGCCGGGGTATTACCTCGCCGACCCGACGCTCTACCCTTTCAAAAAGCTGCGGGCGGGCGTGCGGTTGAAGCCGCTGGGCCCGGTGT
>JBDTRN010000136.1:0-8122 GCA_039931715.1 Betaproteobacteria bacterium | reverse complement strand
AGCACCAGCACGTTGGCCGGGCGGCTGAACAACCGCGCGAGCAGCAACCGGTTGCGCTCTCCTCCGGACAGCGACTTGACCGGGGCCTTTGCCCGCTCGGGCGGGAACAGGAAATCGCCCAGGTAGCTGATGACGTGCTTCCTTGCGCCGTCGACTTCGACGAAATCGGCGCCCGGGTTGATCGTGTCGGCGAGCGTCGCTTCCTCGTCGAGCGCCGCGCGGAACTGGTCGAAATACGCGATCGCGAGCTTTGTTCCCAGGCGCACGCTGCCGGTGTCGGGCGCGATTTCGCCGAGGATCAGCTTGAGCAGCGTGGTCTTGCCGCTGCCGTTAGGGCCGATGAGGCCAACCTTGTCGCCGCGCAGGATCCGCGCCGAGAAGTCGCGCACCACATCGCGCCCGCCATAGGCCTTGCCGACCCCCTCGAGTTCGGCCACCAGCTTGCCCGAGCGTTCGCCCTCGCCCAGCGCGAGTTCGACCTTGCCGACCCTTTCGCGCCGCGCGGCCCGCTCCAGCCGCAATTGCTCGAGGCGCAGCACGCGCCCCTCGTTGCGCGTGCGACGCGCTTCGACGCCCTTACGGATCCAGACCTCTTCCTGCGCGAGCAACTTGTCGAATTTGCGGTTGTGGACCGCTTCGCTCGCGAGGTCTTCGGCCTTTCTCACCTGGTAGGCGCTGAAGTTGCCCGGGTAAGTGGTCAGGTGGCCACGGTCCAGTTCGATGATGGCGTTGGCGACCGTATCGAGGAAGCGCCGGTCGTGGGTGACGAACAGCACGCTGCCGGCAAACGTCTGCAGCACTCCCTCCAGCCACTCGATCGCGGCCACGTCGAGGTGGTTGGTCGGTTCGTCGAGCAGCAGCAGGTCCGGCTCCATCACCAGCGCGCGCGCTAGGGCCACGCGCTTCTTGAGGCCGCCGGAGAGCTCGCCCACCTTGCGATCGGCGTCCAGCGAAAGCCGCGTGAGCGTGCTCTCCACCTTGTGCTGAAGGCTCCAGCTGTTGGTAGCGTCGATCTGCTCCTGCAATTCGTGCATGCGCTCGGCGAGCGCGGCGTCGGCATGGTTTTCGGCGAAGGCGTGCGTGGCGGCGTGATACTCGACCAGCAACCTGTAGCCCTCTCCCAGTCCCTCGGCGACCGCCTCGAACACGGTCAGGCCGGCATCGAAGGACGGCTCCTGCTCGACCGTGGCGAGCTTGAGCGACGGGGCGCGCCACACCTTGCCGTCATCCGCTTTCTGCGCTCCCGCGAGGAGCTTGAGCAGGCTCGACTTGCCCGTGCCGTTGCGGCCGATCAGGCCGATACGCTCGCCCGGCTCGATGACGAGGTCGACATGGTCGAGCAGCGGCACATGGCCGAATGCAAGGCAAACCGCGCTGAACTGGACGAGCGGCATGCCGCTCACCCGCCCTTGGCAGGCTTGCCGGCACGCAGGACATCGAGCCGGCGGTCGAGGAAGTCGAGCCGGTCCTGGCCCCAGAAGCGCTCGCCGTCGAGCATGTACGTTGGCGCACCGAACACCCCGTATTCGAGCGCCTCGTCACCGTAGCGTCGGTACAGGGACTGCACCGCGTCGCTACCCTCGGCGGCCAGCAACGACTCGCCGTCCATGCCGTTCTCTTCGGCGATCGCACGGCGGACTTCGGGCCG
Source organism: Betaproteobacteria bacterium (assembly GCA_039931715.1). GTDB lineage: Bacteria > Pseudomonadota > Gammaproteobacteria > Burkholderiales > SG8-39 > SZAS-79. The sequence goes on along the minus strand of JBDTRN010000136.1, from coordinate 6,474 downwards.
CGACGTATCGCGTTCCTCGGCCCACAGCGCGCGCAGGAGCGCATGCGACAGGCGCATGGCATCGAGGCCTGCTTCCTGCGCGGCGATCACCATCCAGCCGGGTGGCTTGTTCCAACCAGCGGGCTTGCCGTCGGCGGGGTAATGCCGGGGCTCCACATTGAGCGGCATCCCGAGGTAATCGCGCCAGCGGGCCAGTTCGAGGGCGTGGTAAGTGCGCCGCGGCTGGGGCCGGGTGCGGATCGGCACCCCGCCGGTCCTGGGCGCTACCTCCTGGAAGTCGTACGGCTTGAGCACCAGCTTCACGTGGTGGCGCTGCACGATGTCCTGCATTTTGGGACCGGCAAAATAGGCCCACGGCGAAGACAGGCTGTAGTAGCAGGAAACTTCGATCATCTCTTCGGGCTCGCGCGAGGGGTTAGGCGGGATAATCACGGCACTGCAGGATCGACCAACATCGAATACAAGGGCCGGGGGGCGGAGTTTAAATGATCGGGACGGGCAATACGGGACTGGCGGCACTCGAAGCCGATGTGCGACGCGACCTTGAACGGCTGAACTGGCCCGCGCCCGACTGGGTTCCGCCGACACAGCGCGCGGGCAAGCGCGTCCTCGACGTGCTTGTGGTCGGCGCCGGGATGTGCGGCCAGACGGCGGCGTTTGCCCTGATGCGCGAGGGCGTCCGCAACCTGCGCGTGGTTGAGCGCAAGGCTGCCGGCACGGAGGGGCCCTGGACCACTTTCGCGCGCATGGACACCCTGCGCTCCCCCAAGCAACTGACCGGCCCCGACCTCGGCGTGGCGTCGCTCACCTTCCGGGCGTGGTATGAGGCCGTGCATGGCGCGGCCGCCTGGGCATCGCTGTACAAGATCGCGCGGCTCGAATGGGCCGATTACCTCATGTGGGCTCGCCGGGTGCTGGCGCTGCCCATCGAAAACCACACCGAAGTGAGCGGGCTCGCCCTGGAGGGCGGCCTCATCCGCGTGCACCTACAGGGAGCGGCGGGAGTCGAATCGATCCTTGCGCGCAAGGTGGTGCTGGCGCTGGGCCGCGATGGCAGCGGCGCGCCCCGATGGCCGGACTTCCCTTCTTTCTCGCCCGCCGAGGCGCAGGCGAAAGGCTGCATTTTCCATTCGGCCGACCGCATCGATTTCGCGTCCCTCAAAGGCAGGCGCATCGGGGTCCTGGGTGCGGGAGCATCGGCATTCGACAATGCGGGCACCGCGCTCGAAGCCGGTGCGGCGGCAGTCACGTTGTTCGCGCGGCGTCCGCACCTGCCGCAGGTGAACAAGTCGAAGTGGGCCTCGTTCCCGGGTTTCCTGCGCGGCTTCTATCGCCTCGACGACGCGCGGCGCTGGCGCTTCTTCACCTACATCTTCACCGCCCAGGTCCCGCCGCCGTTCGAATCTGTCCTGCGCTGCGAAAAATACGCGGGATTTTCGGTGCGGCTCGGCGAACCGTGGGCCGACCTCGACGCTGATGCGAAAGGCGCGATAGTGACCACAGCCAAAGGGACGCACCGGTTCGACGCGGTGGTGATCGCCACCGGGTTCGACGTCGACATGATGGAGCGCCCCGAAGTCGCCGCGTTTCGCGAGCATGCGATGGTGTGGGCTGACCGTGTGTCCCCAGCCGAAGCACGCGCGCATCCGGAGGAGGCGCGTTTTCCCTATCTCGGAGATGTTTTCCAACTGCTCGAGCGATCGCCCGGCGCAGCCAGTGGCCTGGCCGGTGTGCACGTGTTCAACTGGGGTTGCACCATGAGCCATGGGCCGCTGGCCGGCGACATCCCGGGCCTGGCTTTGGGTGCGAACCGGCTGGCGGAGGGCATCGTGCGCGATCTTTTCGTCGCCGACGCCGACCGGCATTTCGACGCCCTCCTCGCCCATGAAGAGGAAGAACTCAAGACCACCGGCCAGTACGTGCCGAAAGAACGCCGCAGCGCGTCCTGACCCGCCCGTGCACCACGACGCCGTGCCCGCCGTGCAGGCGGGTCAGTCGATGCTTGCGCCCGAAGCGTTGACCACCGCCGCCCAGCTTGCGCGGTCGGCCTTTACGGTGGCGCGAAACTGCTCCGGCGTTTCATAACGGGGCGAATTGCCCAGTTCGGCCAGGCGCTGGCGCACGGCCGGCGTTTCGATGGCCTTCTTTACCGCGGCGTTGATCGCGTTGACGATCTGCGGGTCGAGGCCCTTGGGACCGTGCAACCCGAACCAGATGTAGCTCTCGTAGCCGGGCACGCCTGCCTCGGAAATCGTCGGGATGTCCGGCACCGCCGTCACGCGGGCCTTGGTGGTGACGCCCAGCAGCCTCACCTTGCCCGCCTTCCACTGGCCGAGCACCGACTGCACCTGGTTGAAGATGCAGCACACATCGCCCTTGACAACCGCCGCCAGCGCCTCGGGACCGCCCTTGTAAGGCACATGCACCATGTTCAGCCCGGCACGCGCGTTGAACTCCGCAAACGCCAGGTGCGTGCCGGTGCCATTGCCGGTCGATGCGTAGTTGTACTTGGCCGGATTCGCCTTGACCAGTGCGATGAACTCCTTCACTGAGTGCGCGTCAATCACGGTCGGGTTGATGGTAAGCACGTTGGACACATCGACCATCGGCGCGATCGGCGTGAAATCGCGTTCGACATCGAAAGGCAGGCGCTTGTACAGCGCTGCATTGACCCCGTGGGTTGCCGCGGTGCTCAGAAGCAGCGTGTAACCGTCGGGCTTGGCGCGCGCGACGGCTTCGGATGCGATGTTGCCACCGGCCCCGGTGCGGTAGTCCATGACGAAGCGCGCATTGAGCGCCTGCTCCATCGGGCCCTGGAACAATCGCATGACGATGTCCACGCCCGAACCAGCGGGGAAGCCCTGCACGATCGTGATCGGGCCCGCGGTGGGCCACCCCTGCGCAGAGGCGGGGGCCGCGACCGTTAGTGCGCAGGCGGCGGAAAGGAGGCTTGCGAAGAGACTTTTCATGGGTATCTCGGACGGGTCAATGGCGGGGAAAGGCAAGCTTACGCGGGAACGGCCGGGGCAATCAATTCGCGCCAGCCAAGCCATTTTCGCGCAGAAACCCGGCCAGCAGCGTCGCGAACCGGTCGGGCTCATCGACGAACAGCGCGTGCCCGGCCTTATCGAAGACCTCTATGCGGGTGGCCGGACGGTTTCGCTTGAGCGCCTCGGCCTGCCCCTGGTACTGCGGCGTGACTGCGTACAGCAGTGGGCGCGTAAAGGCGTTGACCGTCTCGCGCCAGCGCTCGCGCGGAATTCGGTTGCCGGGAAAGATCGACAGGCTCGCCTCCAGCGGCATGCGCATGGCACTGTCGCGCAATGCCGCCAGCGCGTATTCGGGCTGCGGCGTCTTGAAGATGTCGCGCACGAAATTGTCGAGCGCCCTGAAACGGTCCTGGCGAAGTTCTTCCGTGAATGTCAGCACCGGTCCCGGCAGCGGAGGCAGGGTCGGTGGCGGCTCGACAAGTGTGGAGATCTCGCCCACGGAGCTGTCGACGATCACCAGTCCCTGCAGGTCGTATTCGCCGTGGGTGCGGATGTACAGCAGGGCCTCGAGCGAGGCGAGCGACCACGTGACCAGCACCACCGGGGCATAGCGCCGCACGAAGTCATGCAGGTCTTCGGCGCGGCGCTCAATATTGAAACCGTTGCGCGGTACCGGCGATTCGCCCTGTCCGCGCGGATCGAGGACCGCGACCTTGTGGGTCGCCGAGAGCAGTTCGGCCTGCCGGCCCCAGATCGAACCTGGCATCGACCAGCCGGGCACGAACGCGATGACGGGCTGGCCGGGGCGGTCCACCCCGGCTTCGAACACGCGCAGCCGGACGCGGTCGGAGGTCAGGAAACTGGTGCTTTTGGGATCCACCGGACCAGCGTGCAGCGGCAGCGCGACGGTGGCAAGTGCCACTGACAGCACGCACAGGAATCGCGACGGCCGCATCGACGACCGCGGCTGGCGCACCTCAGTAGACTTGCTTCTTGGCGGTGCGCTGGCTGCTGGAGCGTTTGGGTGCGCGAGGCGCGGCCTTGTTCAGCGAGCGCTCCTCGACGAATGCAGCCTGCAGCGGGCGCGGACCGACCATGACGTTCGAGCGCTCGTCGCGGTGGTCGTGGAACTGGTAGCCAAAGCTGAACGGCAGCGGCGAAGTGCTTTGCGACTTGTAGGCCCGGTCGAGCGATACCTGGAAGGCGCGCTGGAACGGCGGTATCGGCACGCCGTACGTCCCGTAAAGGTTCATCTTCCAGCCGCGCGCTTCGAGCATCGGGTACGGCAGGCCGGAATCGTCCTGCACGAGGAAGCCGCTCACATCCAGCAGCGCGCTGCGGATGTTGCGGAACTCGTTGCTGTGCAGCAGGTACGAAGCCGACTTGATGAAGGTCGTGGTGGGGCCGAGGCTGCGCACGTAGGAGAGGAACTCGGGGTAGTGCGACAGGCCCGTATCGGTGACATCGACGGTGAAGTAGTGCACTCGGCGGGTGATCGGCGAGCCGGGGGCGCGGAACTCGATCGTGATGCCCTGCAGTTGGCGCATTGGCCGGCCACGCGGCGTTGCAACGGTGCGCAGCGTGGCGGGAAACTCGAACGGGCGGATGCGCAGGATGTCCACGCCGGAGAGCGCCATCGGGATCATGAAGAGGGGGATCACCCCACGCAGCTGGGCGGTGCGCAGCTGGCGCGACATGTTCTCGGTGATGAAATAGTTGCGCCCGAAGAAGTCGGTGGTCGCGGTGCGCACGTCGGCGAGCATGCGCACGAACTGCGCCTCGCTCATGCGCTCGATGTCGGGAATATCCCCGACGTGCTCGAGGCCGAACATGACGAACGTCTCGCAGTCGGGGAACAGCCAGTAGGCGTTGAAGAAATCCGGGCCGCTGAACGGGTACAGCACGGTCTTGCCGACCGGGCAGGTCTTCGACACCGCCGAATCGCGCCACGAGGTCATCGCCGCGACCTGCTTCTGGTTCATCTTCTGCCACGCCGCCTTCATGTGGGCGCTGTGTTCTTTCCAGGCGTCGGTTTCGGCGTACTCGATGTGCGCGGGCGTCATCGGCGCCAGGCCGGCGAGCAGCTTGGCGGTCGAGTTGATGCGCCACTGGGCGCCGAGGTCGGAATCGCTGCGCAGCGCTTGCGCCGGGGCAGCGGATGCGAACAGGGCAAGGACTACGGAAAAGGCGGGTGCAAGGAGAGCCGCCATGCGGCTCTTTTTGTTGGTGCGGATCAAGTCCATCAGCGTGGGAATTTGCCGGCGAAGCCGGGCTCCGTGTGGGGATGGGCGAGTTTACCAGAGCGGGGCTATCTTCCCCCAGAAATCAGCAGGTTGGCGCCGGTCATGTAGGCGGCTTCTCCGGACATGAGCCACACGATTGCCTCGGCGCACTCCCCGGCTGTGCCGATGCGCCCCATGGGCACCTGGGGAATGACCTTCTGCAGCCGGTCGCCCACCCCTGCCTCCACGTGAATTTCGGTGTCTATGAGGCCGGGCATGATGGCGTTGACACGGATGCCCTCGGAGGCGAATTCCTTGGCCGACCCGGTGGTAATGCTGTTGACCGCCCCTTTGGCCGCGCCGTACGGGATCCACTGGTTGGCCCCGCCCAGCTGGGCCGCGACGGACGAGACGTTGACGATCGCCCCGCCCTGCCCGCCGTGCTTGGTGGACATTCGCTTCACCGCTTCCTGGGTGCACAGCAGCGTGCCCACCACGCTCACGTCCAGCACCCGCCTGATGGTGGCCGCATCGAAGGTTTCCAGACGCCCCGCGCGCCCCGTGATGCCAGCGTTGTTCACCAGGGCCGTGAGGCGCCCCAGCCCGGCATCGACGGCTTCGAACAGGCGCTTTACATCGGCCTCGCTGGCCGTGTCGGCCTGGACTGCGATCGCCTTTCCGCCGGCAGCGCGGATCTGGTCCACGACCGCCTCGGCGCGGTCGGCCTTGCTGATGTAATTGACGCAGACCGCCCAGCCCCGGCGGGCGGCGAGCAGTGCGGTGGCCGCGCCGATGCCGCGGCCCGCGCCGGTGATGAGTGCGACTTTTCCGTTGAGTGAGTGCATGGGAACTCCGGAGTTTTGTAGCGCCCTTCCAGGGCTTGGGACCACGGGTTGGTTTCTGTTTCCCGGGGCGCTGCCCCGGGCTGACATATGTAGCGCTTTCAGCGCAGCGCGGTGATGTGGGCGGGCGGCCTTCCCAACGTCGATCACCGTTTTGCGAAGGGCGTGACGCCCACACGGCTCGCTCACGCTCGCGGCTCTGAAATCTTTCATCTACTGCGGCGTTCGACTCAACTGCGTTTCGCGTGCTCGCAATCTCTGGTACACCCGAAGATGTACCAATGATCGTGTGGAACATTGGGCGGGGTGGGGTGTAGAAGAGTGGGGACTTCCTGGATACTGAATGCGGGTTTGCGAGGGACGGGCGATGAAGATTGAAGCGGAATCGCGGCGCGGATTTTTTAAGACGAGCGCGGCGGG
>JBDTRN010000135.1:0-8171 GCA_039931715.1 Betaproteobacteria bacterium | reverse complement strand
GGCCGAAGAAAAGGCCCGTCGAGAAGCCGAAGAGAAGGCCCGTCGCGAGACCGAAGAACGGGCGCGGATCGAATCCGAGCGCAGCGCGAAAGAAGAAGCGGCGCAACGGGCCCGCGATGCCGAGGCCGCAGCCGCGGCGGAGAAAAAGGCCAAGGCCGACATCGAGCGTCGTGAGGCTGAGGCAGCGGCCGCCCTCGCCGCCGCCGCATCGATTGCCGATACCACGGCGGCCGCTGCCGCAAGGGATGAAGTTCCCACACCCGCCGCCCCGGCAGTGCCAATCGCAGCTTCGATCAACGACTCCCTCCTGGCCGATCTCGATTCCTTCTCCATGCGCGACGACGAGGAGCGCGAGCGCAAGGCGTCCGAAGAGAGGGCGCGCGCCGCTGCAGATGCCGAGGCGCGCGTCGCTGCGGAAGCCAAGGCGGCGCATGAGGCCGAGGAAAGGCGCCAGCACGAGGAAAGCGAGGCGAAGCGCAAGGCTGCCGAAGAGGACGCAGCTCGCGAAGCCGAAGCGCAAGCGAGCCGCGAGGAGGAAGAGCGCAAGCAGCGCGAGAAAGACATTCGGGCAAGGGAAAACACGGCGCTATCGATCGCCACGCTTGCGCCTGGCCAGGGAACGCCGGCCGTTACCCACGGCGGCCAGCCTGGCGTTGACGACATCGACCTTTCGGATGCGGACCTCGACCTCGATGACGTCAAGGCCGATGCCAATAAACTCGCCGCGCGCTCCGGCAAGGACGGCGACAAACGCGCGCGCGACCGGATCGACTCGGCCGCGCGCAACGCAAGCCGGGCGGCCGATTCGGTGCCCGCTGCGCGCGATGAGCCCGTGCGCACCCGCAGGCCGGTCAAGTGGGGCAAGCCCGCGGCTATCACTCTGCTGGTCCTCGTGCTGGGCGGACTCGGGTTGCTGCATGTGGTGCCGCTTTCGACCTCCAAGTACGAAACGCTTGCCTCGGACGCGCTGGGCCAGCCGGTGAAGATCGGTGCGGCCCACTTGTGGTTGGTCACCGGGCCGCAGCTGAGGCTCGAAGGGGTGTCGATCGGCGAAGGCGTGCGTGCCGATGCGGTGCGCGCATCCATGCCGCTGGGATCGCTGTTCGCGCAGCGAAAGGCATTCAGCCGCGTGGAAATCGACGGGCTCACGATCGCCCAGGTGGCTTTGGGAGGGGCCCTGTTCGGCGGCCTCAAGGGCGACGCGGTAAGCGTGGAGCGGATCGTTGCCGCGCGCGCGAAGCTCACCGGGCCGCTCGCGCTGCCACCGCTCGACTTCGACGCGGCGATGGGATCCGATGGCGCATTGCACTCGATCACTTTCAGCTCCACCGAAGGGCGTGTCGCGGGCAAAATCGAGCCCAAAGGCGGTAACGCCACGCTCGAACTCAGCGCCGGCTCGCTGGCGCTGCCGTTGGTGCCGGCGGTCATGTTGTCCGACCTCAGCCTCAAGGCCGTGGTGACGCCGCAGGCCATGACGGTCAGCGCGTGGGAGGCGAAGATCTTCGATGGCAGGGCTGCGGGCACCGCACGCGTCGCGTGGGGTCCACGCTGGGAGTTCGATGGCGACCTGCGCATCAAGCAGATGAACGCGAGCGTGCTCGCCCCGGCGTTGATGTCCGAGGGAAGGGCTGATGCGCGGGGTACGTTTGCCATGGCTGCACCCACGCCGGACAAGCTCGGGTCGCAAGCGCGGCTGGAGGGCACATTCACGGTGAGCAAGGGCGTCCTCGGCAGTTTCAGCCTCGCGCGGGCGCTACAGGCAACGGGTGGCCAGGCCGGCGGTCGAACCGAATTCACCGAATTGAGCGGCAGCGGCACCTACAACAAGGGCGCGGTCCAGTTGCGCGACCTCAAGCTGGCGGCGGGACTCCTGACAGCAACCGCAACGCTCGACATCGACGCGGGGGGCAAGCTGGGTGGACGCGTCAATGCCGAGCTTGGTTCGCAACGCGGCAGCTTCGTGCTTTCGGGAACCTCGACGGACCCGCAGATCAGGAAGTAACCGGCCGGGCGGCGCGAAAGGGGCAGCAGGTATAATTCAGCTTTACAGGCCCGGCCCGTGATGTCCCCGATTCTGAAGCTGCGCGGCGCAAGCGCGCTGTCCGATTTCCGTCTCGCAAAGCTGCTCCCGCAACTGAAGTCGGTCCATCGCGGCGCGCAAGGCCTCGCCGCCGAGCACCGCCACTTCGTTGAAATCACAGCGCCGCTCGATCCCCACGAAACCCAGCTCCTCGAGCGCCTGCTCGCCTACGGCACGCCGTTGGCCGGCAAGCATGCGGGCCAGGAATTTTTCCTGGTGGTGCCGAGGATAGGCACTATCTCGCCGTGGTCGTCGAAGGCGACCGACATCGCGCGCCAGTGCGGGCTGGCCAATGTTCGCAGGATAGAGCGCGGTACGGCGTATTTCCTGCGTGTCACGGGCCGGCTCGAAGACGGCCACCGCGCCGCCCTTGCCGCCGTGCTGCACGACCGGATGACCGAAACCGTCATCAGGTCGGAAGACGGGGCCGATGCGCTGTTCGCACATGTTCCTCCGCGACCGTTGGCGCACATTGCGCTGGGCGCCGAGCCACGCGCTGCGCTCGAAGCGGCCAACCTACGGCTGGGCCTCGCCCTCTCGGCCGACGAGATAGAGTACCTCGCCGCTGCCTATGCGACGCTTGGCCGCGACCCCACCGATGCGGAACTGACGATGTTCGCGCAGGCTAACTCGGAGCACTGCCGCCACAAGATCTTCAACGCGGCGTGGATCGTGGACGGCGAGAAGAAGGCGCAAACCCTGTTCGGCATGATCAGGCACACCCACGCGGCCAATCCGCAGGGCACCGTGCTCGCCTACTCCGACAATGCCGCGATCATGGAAGGCCGCGTGGCCGAGCGCTTCTATCCACGCGCCGGCGGCACCTATGTGCAGGTCGCCGAACTCACGCACACCGTGATGAAGTGTGAGACGCATAACCACCCGACCGCGATCTCGCCGTTTCCTGGCGCGGCGACCGGCGCGGGCGGGGAGATCCGCGACGAGGGTGCCACCGGCCGGGGCGCCAAGCCCAAGGCCGGGCTGGCGGGTTTTTCGGTGTCCAACCTGCGCATCCCGGGCGCGGAACGGCCATGGGAAGAGGCCAACTACGGCCGGCCGAACCGTATCGTTTCGGCGCTCGACATCATGCTCGAGGGCCCGATCGGCGCGGCCGCTTTCAACAACGAATTCGGCCGGCCGAACCTTGCCGGTTACCTGCGTGTGTTCGAGCAGGAAGTGGCCGGCCTGCAGCGCGGCTATCACAAGCCCATCATGCTCGCAGGCGGCATCGGCAGCATCACCGATGCGCAGACCGCAAAGAAAGGGCTGCCGGCGGGCACGCTGCTGATCCAGCTGGGCGGGCCGGGCATGCTGATCGGCATGGGCGGCGGCGCGGCCTCCAGCATGGGCGCGGGTACCAACACCGAGGACCTCGATTTCGATTCGGTCCAGCGCGGCAACGCCGAAATCCAGCGCCGCGCGCAGGAGGTCATCGACCGCTGCTGGCAGCTCGGTGCCGACAACCCCATCCTGTCGATCCACGACGTGGGCGCCGGCGGCCTGTCCAACGCGATGCCGGAACTGGCGCACACCGCGGGGCGTGGCGCGCATTTTGACTTGCGCGCGATTCCCTCCGAGGACACTGGCATGTCGCCGCGCGAGATCTGGTGCAACGAGGCCCAGGAGCGGTACGTGCTCGGCATCGCGCCGCAGGACCTCGAGCGCTTTCGCGCGCTGTGCGAACGCGAACGTTGCCCATTCGCGGTCCTCGGCACGGCCACCGCGGAACCGCAACTGGTGGTCGAGGATCCGAAGCTCGGCGGAAAACCGGTCGACATGGCGATGGAAACGCTGCTGGGCAAGCCGCCGAAAATGGTCCGCGACGTGCGGCACGCGCCGCGCCCGCCGCAGCCGTTCGCGCTGGATGGCATCGACCTGAAGGACGCGGCGTATCGCGTCCTGCGTCACCCGAGCGTGGCCGACAAGACTTTCCTCATTTCGATCGGCGACCGCACGGTGGGCGGGTTGTGCTCGCGTGACCCGTTCGTGGGGCCATGGCAGGTGCCGGTGGCCGACTGCGCGGTGACCCTCATGGACTACGAGGGGTACGCGGGCGAGGCCTTCGCGCTGGGTGAGCGCACGCCGCTCGCGCTCATCGACGGTCCCGCCTCCGGGCGCATGGCGGTGGGCGAGGCGCTCACCAACCTCGCGGCGGCGCGCGTCCACTCCCTCGACCGGGTGAAGCTGTCCGCCAATTGGATGGCGGCAGCAGGGTTCCCCGGTGAGGACGCCGCGCTGTTCGACACGGTGCGCGCCGTGGCGTTGGATTTGTGCCCCGCCCTGGGCGTGGCGATCCCGGTGGGCAAGGATTCGTTATCGATGCGTACGGCATGGAGCGAGCAGGGCGTGCAAAAGGAAGTCGTGGCCCCGCTTTCGCTCATCGTCACCGCATTCGCCCCGGTGAGCGACGCGCGCGGCACGCTGACGCCGCAGCTGCGCACCGATGCGGGCGACACCGAACTACTCCTCATCGACCTGGGGGGAGGCAGGAACCGCCTCGGCGGCAGCATCCTCGCGCAGGTCCACAACCAGTTCGGCACCGAAGCGCCGGACCTCGACGATCCCGCGCGGCTGGCGGGTTTCTTCCGGGCGGTCCAGGCACTGGCGCGCGAAGGCCTGGTAGTGGCCTACCACGACCGCTCCGACGGCGGCCTGTTCGCCACGGTGTGCGAGATGGCGTTCGCCGGGCGCTGCGGGGTCACCCTCAGCCTCGATGCCCTCGCGCTGGACGCCTGGACAGAAGATGTCGACGGTTTCAGGCGCAACGGCGAGGAGCAGCTCGCCGGGCGCGTGCACGACCTGGCGCTGGCGGCATTGTTCAGCGAAGAGCTCGGCGCGGTGCTGCAGATCCGCGCCGCCGATCGCCAACGTGTCATGGATGTCCTGCGGGTTGAAGGCGTGCATGCCTGCGCGACGCTGTTCGGGCACCTCAACGACAAGGACGAGATCCGATTCACCCGCAATGCGAAGCCGATCTTCGGCGAGAAGCGTATCGACCTGCAGCGCGCCTGGTCGGAGACGACGTGGCGCATGCAGGCACTGCGTGACAACCCCGAGTGCGCCAACGAGGAGTACGACCGAATCCTCGACCCCGCCGACGCCGGGCTGTCGGTGTCGCTCACCTTCGATGCCAACGAAGACATCGCCGCCCCCTTCATCGGCAAGGGTTCGCGGCCGCGGGTGGCGATCCTGCGCGAGCAGGGCGTCAACGGCCAGGTGGAGATGGCGGCCGCCTTCCACCGCGCCGGCTTCGAGTCGGTCGACGTGCACATGACAGACATCATCGCGGCACGTACGGACCTGTCCGGGTATGCCGGGTTCGCGGCCGGGGGCGGATTTTCCTACGGCGACGTGCTGGGCGCAGGCCAGGGATGGGCCAAGTCGATCCTGTTCAACCCGCGCGCGCGCGAAGCCTTCGAGGCCTTTTTCGGTCGGGGCGACACGTTTGCGCTCGGGGTGTGCAACGGTTGCCAGATGATGACCGCGCTGAAATCGCTGATCCCCGGCGCGGCCCAGTGGCCTGCATTCCTGCGCAATCGCTCGGAGCAGTTCGAGGCGCGCCTGGTCGAGGTCGAGATCACGCCCGGCCCGTCGTTGTTTTTCGAGGGCATGGCGGGAAGCCGCATGCCGGTGGCGACCGCGCACGGCGAAGGCCGCGCCGTGTTCGACACACCGGAGCACCAGAAAAACGCACTGGTGACGATGCGCTACGTAAACTCGCAGGGCAAGCCGGCCGTGCGCTACCCGCACAACCCGAACGGCTCCCCCGGCGGAATTACCGGCCTCACCACCGCGGACGGCCGCTTTACCGTAGTGATGCCCCACCCGGAGCGGGTATTTCGCAGCGTGCAGATGTCGTGGGCACCCGAGGGGGCCGGCGAGGACTCGCCCTGGATGCGCATGTTTCGCAATTGCCGCCGCAAGGTCGGCTGAGTTTCCGTCCCACCAACAACAAGGAGATACCGCAATGTCTGAAATCATCCGCCGTGAATCGAAGGGCATCCTGAGCAGCGCCGTGGAGTACGGCAATACCGTGTACCTCGCCGGCCTCACCGCCGAGGACCAGTCGCAGGACGCCAAGGGCCAGGCGCAGCAGATCCTCGCCAACGTCGATCGCCTGCTTGGCGCGTGCGGCTCGAACAAGTCGAAGGTGCTGACCGCGACCATCTGGGTCAGCGACATCCGCAACCGCGCCCTCATGAACGAGTCGTGGACGGCCTGGGCCGACCCCAAGAACCTGCCTGCGCGCGCGTGCATCGAAGCCAAGATGGCCGATCCGCGCTGCCTGGTCGAAATCATGGTGGTGGCCGCGAAATAACCGGGGCTGCGCGTTGGCAAGCCTGGTCCTGTCGACGATCGCATTCTTCATGGCGAGCTACTACATCCGCCGCTACCTCGAAGGGATGGAAGTCCCCGCGGGCATGGTGCGGACCTTTTCGGTCTTCGCGCTCGCGCTCGCGGTGTCCCTCGCGGTCGGTTACGCGGTGGACCTGGTGGTGCATTGAGCCCGTGAAATCGATCCTGGTGGTGGAAGACGACCCGACCATGCGCGAGCTTTTGCGCATGCACCTCACCACCGCGGGCTATGCCGTGCGCGTGGCGAAGGACGGGATCGAGGCCGGCCACGCGATCCTCGGCGCGACGCCGGACCTGCTCATCACCGACGTGCGCATGCCGGACATGAGCGGGTTCGAGCTCGTCGAAGCCCTGAGGGAGGATCCCGCCATGCGCGACATCCCGGTGATCTTCCTCACCATCGAGAGCGAGTCCTCCGAGCGGGGCAGCACCCTGGGCGCGCTCGAGTACCTTACCAAGCCGATCAGCCTCGAGGCGCTGCTGCGCAAGGTGGCGCGGCACCTGCCACCGGAGCGTGCATGAAACTCGCCCCGCAGGACCTGCAGAAGATTTCCAGCGAAACCCTCGGCCATTACGAGCAGCGCGCCGCCGATTTCTGGGAAGGCACGCGCGGCCACGATGTCACCCAGAACATCGAGGCCCTGCTGCGCCACATCGCCGCTGCGCCGCCGTTCACGATCCTCGATTTCGGCTGCGGGCCCGGCCGGGACCTTGCCGCTTTCGCGCAGCACGGTCATGTAGCGATCGGGCTGGACGGGGCAGAAAGCTTTGCCGCCATGGCTCGCCAGCACAGCGGGTGCGAGGTCTGGCGACAGGACTTCCTTAAGCTTGACCTCCCGCCGGATAAATTCGACGGTGTGTTTGCCAACGCGTCGCTGTTCCATGTGCCGGCGCAGGAATTGCCGCGCGTGCTGCGCGAACTGCACGCCACGCTCAAGCCGGGCGGGACGCTCTTCAGTTCCATCCCGCGAGGGGGCAACGACGAAGGCTGGAGCCGGGGTCGCTACGGCGCCTATCATGATCTCGAGGCATGGCGCCGCTTCATGACCGGTGCGGGCTTCATCGAACTCGAACACTATTACCGGCCCGCCGGGCTGCCGCGCGAGCAGCAGCCGTGGCTGGCCAGCGTCTGGCGCAAGCCTGCCGATCCATCCACCAGGAAAACCCCATGATCCACGAGCTTCGCATCTACAAATGCCTGCCCGGCCGCCTGCCGGCCCTCAACCAGCGCTTCCAGGACGTCACGCTCAAGCTGTGGGAGAAGCATGGCTTCCGGCCGGTGGGCTTCTGGACCGCGCGCATCGGGCCGAGCAACCAGGACCTGTACTACCTGCTCGAGTGGAAGGACATGGCCGAGCGCGAACGCGTCTGGGACGGTTTCATGAGCGACCCCGACTGGCTCAAGGCGCGCGCGGACTCGGAAAAGGACGGCCCGATCGTGGCCAACATCGAGAACATGATCCTGTCACCGACGGCGTACTCGCGCCTGCGCTGAAAGCCTGAATCCAGAACATTCAATTTCTTGGAATGGCTCCGGGATTAGCTCTCCGGCCAGTTAGTGAACTGGTACCGGTACATTCCAAGCGTGTGGAGGGCTAACCCGAAGCGTCCTTGTTCGGGTTGACGAGGTACTTGGTCCCGGTCGATTTTCTCGTGTACTGCGCGATCTCCGCGGGGTCGAGCACCGCGGCAAGGGAAATCTCCTTGGTGTAGGTGCTGGCGAAAGTCGTCTTCA
>JBDTRN010000134.1:0-8198 GCA_039931715.1 Betaproteobacteria bacterium | reverse complement strand
TGGGCATCGACTGCGGCGAATACGTTTTCCTGCCGCATCGCCTCGACTTCGTCCTCGTCCTCGCCGATCTGGTAGTCGAAACGCAGCATCCCGTTGGGCTTCTTGTACATGAGCAGCGTCCCGCCGGGCATCGAAGGCGGGTCGAACCAGCAGCGCCGGCCCACGGGCATGCCTTCCGTATCGACGCGCACGTCGATGATCACGTAGCGGCCTTCGTAGCGCGTGCCGTGCATGCGCAATCCCATGAGGCTGCGCACGTTCGAGCGCGCGCCGTCGCAGGCAACCACCCAGTCGGCATCCAGCGCATAGCGCCCTGCCGGTGTGACCACATCGAGCCGCACTCCGTCGTCCGACTGCGCGAGTCCGGTGACTTCGGCCTGCCAGCGGATGTCCACCAGCCCGCCCTTCGCGGCGGTCTGGGCCATCACGTGCTCGATGTAATTCTGCAGGTGGCTGATCGCAGGCGGGAACTTCTGGTTGGCGTCGTTGGGCATCTCCAGCCGGAAGACTTCCTTGTCGCGGTAGTACGTCCACCCTGTCGACCAGCCGTGACCGGTGCGCATGACTTCGTCGATCACCCCCAGGCGTTCGAAGATCTCAAGCGTGCGGCGCGTAAAGGCCCCGGCGCGGCTCCCGGAACACACCGTGTCGTCGGCCTCGAGCACGACCGAGGCCACGCCGTGGTTGGCCAGGCCCAGCGCCAGCGCGAGTCCGGTCGGGCCCCCGCCGACGATGGCGACCTTGTGCCGGCGCGCCTCGACCCCGCCGGCCGCGCCGGCCGGCAGGCGCGCTGCGTGGTGAACGTAAGGGAAGTATTCGCCGAAAGTGGTTTCCATGGGCGGCAGAAGTGGAAGGGCGCGGAGTGGAAGGGGCGGGTCGCCCGCTGGCGGAGCAAGGGTCGATGGTAAATCTTATCCTAGTGGAACGCCATCTGTGGTAATTTTACGCTGGCGTTTGGTGGATATTGGTAAGAAGCACCTGCGCAAGCACCTGCGGTGTTTAACGCGGCCATGCCGCACCCCGCAGACATCGCCGCGCGCCAGGCCAGGCACGGGAGAAACGGGCATGCCGTACTTCATGAGGATCGGGGACACCCCGCGCAAGCGCTTCTCGCAGCACCGCCGCGAGGACGGGCGCCTGTACGCGGCCGAAGTCATGGGCGAGGAAGGCTTTTCCTCCGACATGTCGATGCTCTATCACCGCGAAACGCCCTCTGCCGTCCTGCACGTCGAAGCGGTGGCCGCCGCAGCCCCCGACCTCGCGCCCAATCACCCGCTCGCGCCGCGCCTGTTCGACACCGCCCCCCTGCCGCGCGGCGGCGACATGGTCGGCGCCCGGCAGCTCCTGTGCGGCAACACCGACGTGCTGGTGGCTTTCGCCTCCGCCGACACCGCCTCTCCCCTGTACCGCAACGCCATCGGCGACGAGTTGATCTTCGTGCACGACGGCAGCGCCCGCCTCGAAACGGTATTCGGCGCACTCGAGGTCGGCAAGGGCGATTACGTGGTGATCCCCAAGGCCACCACCCATCGCTGGCTTCCCGGCACCGATGGGCCGCTGAACGCGCTGGTGTTCGAAACCACCGGCCATGTGCGGCCGCCCAAGCGCTACCTCACCCGGTATGGCCAGTACCACCAGGAGGCGCCCTACTCCGAGCTCGACCTGCGCCGGCCCGAAGCCCCGCTGCTCGTCGAGGGCAAGGAGGTCGCGGTGCTCGTCAAGACCGCCGCCGGCCTCACGCGCTACACCTACCAGACCCACCCGTTCGACGTGGCCGGCTGGTTCGGCTGCAACTACCCGTACGCGCTCAACATCGCCGACTTTTCCCCGATCAGCGGGAGCTTCCACCGCCCCCCGCCCGTGCACCAGGTGTTCGAGGCGCCGGGGTGCGTTTTCTGCAACTTCGTGCCGCGCATGCTCGACTACGACCCACGCGCCATGCCGGTGCCCTCCTACCACTCGAACGTGGACTCGGACGAGTTCATCTTCTACGCCGAGGGAAACTTCTTCTCGCGCAAGGGGAGCGGCATCGGGCGGGGCGCGATATCGCTGCACCCGGCCGGGCATATCCACGGCCCGCAGCCCGCCGCATGGGAATCCGGCCCCTCGCGCGTCGGCCAGCGCACCGAGGAAACCGCGGTGATGCTCGACACCTTCAAGCCGCTCGCCCTCGGCCCGGCCGCACGCGCGACCGAACGGGCCGACTACGTGCTGTCCTGGAACCACAAACCATGAGCCCGGAACTGCTCGCCGTCCCGATGCAGTCGGCCGCCGGCGCGGGCATCCAGTCCGGCGTGGCGCGGCGCGCCGGGGTGCTCTGGTGCACGCGCCATCGCGCGCACGGCACGGGTGCGGCGGCAAAAGCCGACACCGTGCTCGTCCTCATCCACCCGTCATCCAATTTCATGGGCCACTACGCCCTCGCCGCGCTGGCCGAAAGCGGCGTGGACGCGGTCGGCATGACCACGCGCTACATCGGCAACGAGGCCACGTTGCTGCTCGAAGATTGCGTGCTCGACATCGGCTCGGTGGTGCGCCACCTGAGGAACGAGGGCTACCGGCGTGTGGTCCTCGTCGGCAATTCGGGCGGTGGCGGGCTCGTGGCCCTCTACCAGGAGCAGGCCGAGCACCCGTCGATCACCTCGACGCCCGCGGGCGGCGGGCCCGACCTCACCAAGGCCGACCTGCCCGCTGCGGACGCGCTAATCCTTCTGATGGCGCATCCGGGGCGCAACATCGTGCTGACCGAAAAACTCGATCCCGCGATCCTCGACGAGAACGATCCTTTCAAGCGCGATGCGGCCCTCGATCTCTTCAACCCGCAGAATGGCCCGCCGTTCGCGCCGCAGTTCCTCGATCGCTATCGGGCCGCGCAGGTCGCGCGCAACGAGCGCATCACCCAATGGGCGCTCGACAAGCTCGCCGAACTCGAGCGCCGCACCGAGGGCCGGGTCGACGACCTGCCCTTCGTGGTTCACGGCACGATGGCGGACCCGCGCAACCTCGACCTTTCGCTCGATGCGTCGGACCGCGCCGCGACCACCCAGTGGGGCGCGCCCTACGTGGCCAACCTGATCCCGGGCTCGATCGGCCATTTCACCACCCTGCGCTCCTGGCTGTCGCAATGGAGCCAGCGGCTCTCCAACGGCTTCGGCCCGGAGCGCCTGCGCGGTGTCAGCGTTCCCGTGCACGTAATCTACGGCACCGCAGACCCGGGCTGCTACCCGGGCTATGCACGCATGCTGTATGACGCCGTGCCCCATGCCCGGCGCGTGCTCACGCCGATCAAGGGCGGCAGGCATTACCTTCACGACCAGCCCGAACTCAAGGCGCAGTGCTGCCGCCTGATGGCGGACTGGTGCCGCGCGCTCGAAGCCCCGATCCACTGACCCTGCACGAGACACCGACTATGCAAACCGCCCGTTCAGTTACGCTTCCGGGAAACCTGTCGCCGGTCGACAACTGGCAAGCCGGCGCCACACCCGACACGTTTTCCGCGCTCGTAGAGTCCCTCGATTACCGGTTCGAGCCGGTCGCGGGCGCGGACTGGGCGGCCGCTGCCACGGCCGCCCGTGCCGCCATCGACCTGCACATCGCCGATACAAAGCTGCTCGATGGCATGCGCTACGTCCTGTCCTGCGCGGGCTACAGCCGCGTGCTGCTGCACGCCGATCCCGCGGGGCGATTCTCGGTCCTCGGCCTGATCTGGCCGCCGGGCTGCATCACCCCGGTGCACGCCCACCTGACGTGGTGCGCCCTGGGCATGCACACCGGCGTGCTGCACGAAGAAACCTTCGAGGCCTGGGGCGACGGCCAGACCGAACCGGGCGCCCTCGTGGCAACGCGCGCACTGCAACCCGGCGAAACCTGCTGCGATGCAAGCGACGGGCGCTTCGTCCACCGCCTGTCGAACCGCTCGCCCGCTTTCGCCATGTCGCTGCACATCTACGGTGTTGCCCCCGAGCGCGTGGGCGACGGCGTCAACCGCATCCTTCTTGCCTGAGGTTCGCATGAACACACGACGCACTTTCCTTTCCGCTTCGCGCACGCTGCTCGCGGCGCTGCTCGCCACCCTTGTGCCCGCCATCGCCCTCGCGCAGGAGTTTCCCCAGCCCGGCAAGACGGTGCGCATCCTCAACCCCTTCCCGCCCGGCGGCACGGCCGACACGCTCTCGCGCGCGATCGCGGCCAAGCTCACCCAGCAGCTCGGGGTGCCGGTGGTGGTCGAGAACAAGCCCGGCGGCTCGACCGTTGTCGCGGTCAACGAGCTCAAGCGCTCCGCACCCGACGGCCACACCGTGCTCTACACCGTGACGGGCACCACCAGCCAGCTGCCGCACCTGTATGCCAAGCCCCCTTACGACCCGTTCACCGACTTCACGCCGCTGGGGCTTGCCGCCTACAACCGGCTGATCCTCGTCGCGGTGGCCAATGCCCCGTTCGACTCGGTGCGCGAAATGGTCGAATACGCGCGCGCCAACCCGGGCAAGGTCAACTACGGGTCCTTCGGCAACGGGTCGTTTCCGCACATCGTGAGTGAACAGCTCAACAAGGCTGCGGGCATCAAGATGACGCACGTGCCTTACAAGGGCGGGTCGGACGCCGCGCGCGCCATCCTCTCGGGCGACGTGCAACTCCTGTTCGATGCGCCGGTGACGGCGATCAACAACGCGCGCGGCGGCCGGGTCAAGCTGCTCGCCATCGTCGGCCCGCGCCGCATCGCTGGCATCGAGCAGGTGCCGACCATGGAGGAGGCCGGCTACAAGGGTTTCGACACGCCGGGTTTGGAGCAGCTGCTCGGCCCGGCCGGCATGCCGCCGGCGCTGGTGACCAAAGTCAACGCCGAATTCATGAAGGCGATCCGCTCGCCCGAGGTGGCCGACCTGTACCGCAAGAACGGCTTCGAGTTCGTCGCCAGCACGGCCGAGGAGCACGCGCGCATCATGCGGGACAACTACGAGCGCTGGGGCGAGGTGATCCGCCGCGTCGGTGTCAAACTCGACTGATCGCTCGGGCCGCACGGTGATGGACACCGCCGAGTTCGACCGCGAGCTCGCAAGCCGCGACCTCGCCGGGTTCTGGACCGCGCGCGTGCCCGCCCACGTGGCGGAAAAGCCGTTCCTGTGGCGATGGGCGTCGGTGCGCGCCGCGCTCATGCGCGCCAAGGACAGCATCGGCATCGACGACGCCGAGCGCCGCGTGATCAAGCCGCTCAACCCGGGCCTGCCTTCCAAGGCGGCCTCGCGCACGCTGCAGTTCAATTTCTCCATCGTGAACCCGGGCGAATCGGCGCGCGCCCACCGCCACACCATCTCCGCGATCCGCTTCGTGGTCGAGGGCCAGGGCGCCTACACCACCGTCGACGGGGCACGCTGTGCGATGGTCCCCGGCGACCTGATCCTCACGCCGGCGGGCAGCCTGCACGACCACACCAACGATTCATCCGCGCCGATGATCTGGCTCGACGGCCTCGACGGGCCGCTGGTGCAGGCCTTGAACGCGGCTTTCTTCGAGCCTGGCCCCCAGCCCATGCAGGCGGTGCAGCGCGAGGCGGGCGAGGCGCTGCGCTACCCGTGGAGCAAGGCGCGCGCGCAGCTCGATGCGATCGCCCCACAGGAGGAGGACCCGTTCGATGGCGCGCGCGTGAACTACCCCGCGCTGCCGACACTCGCCTGCGAAGCCTCGCGCCTCGCGCCGGGACGCACCACGCGCAGCCACCGCCATGCGAGCGTGGCGCTCTATCACGTGATTTCCGGCCGCGGCCGCACGCAGGTCGGCGGCGAGTGCCTCGAATGGCAAACCGGCGACACCTTCGTGGTGCCGCTGTGGCAGTGGCACAGCCACGAGAACCCGAACGCGGAAGAGGCCCTGCTGTTTTCGATGAACGACACCCCGGTCATGCGCGCGCTCGGCCTGTACCGCGAAGAAGCCGCATGAAAGGGGTCGCATGAAAGTAACCATCGCCGGCGGCGGGATCGGCGGCTTGAGTGCGGCGCTGGCGCTGCACCGGCGCGGCATCGACGTGACGGTGTTCGAGCAGGTGCGCGAACTCCAGCCGCTGGGCGTGGGCATCAACCTGCTGCCGCACGCCGTCGGCGTGCTCGATGCACTCGGCCTGGGCGCAGCGCTGGCCGCCAACGCGATCGAAGCCACCGAATACGTGTTCATGAACCGGCACGGGCAGGAGATCCTCGCCGACCCGCGCGGCCTCGCCGCGGGTTACGCGCACCCGCAGTATTCGATCCATCGGGGCACGCTGCAGACGATCCTGCTCGAAGCCGTGCGACGCGAACTCGGTGGCGAGCGCCTGCGCACCGGCTGCCGCCTTACGCACTTCGAGGACACCGGCGCGGGCGTTTGCTCGACTTTTTCAGACCGGAACGGCAATCCGTGCGCTGTGCACGATTCGGACGTGCTCATCGGCGCCGACGGCATCCACTCGGCGGTGCGAGCGGCGCTGTACCCGGCCGAAGGTGCACCGAAGTGGAACGGCGTCACGCTGTGGCGCGGCGTGACCGAAGGCGCGCCTTTTCTCAGCGGCTCCACCATCGTCAAGGCCGGGCACAAGGACCAGAAATTCATCGTCTACCCGATCGCCAGAACCGACGGCGGTGTGCTCATCAACTGGATCTGCAATATCCGCCAGCCCGCGGACGCGACCCTTGCGCGCGAGGACTGGAACCGCCGCGGACGCCTCGAGGATTTCCTGCCGCGCTTCGCGCACTGGAAATTCCCCTTCCTCGACGTGCCGGCGCTGATCCGCGGCGCCGACTCGGTGTACGAATTCCCCACCGTGGACCGCGATCCGGTCGAGCGCTGGAGCTTCGGGCGCGTGTCGCTGCTGGGCGACGCGGCCCATCCGATGTCACCGATCAGCTCGAACGGGGCGGGACAGGCGATCCTCGACGCCGATGCACTCGCCGACTCACTCGCCACCGCCACCGACCCGGCCGCGGGACTGCTCCACTACGAGGCACGCCGCCTGCCGCAGGCCGCGCAGCTCGTGCGCATGAACCGCCAGATGGGTCCCGACGTAATCCTCGACATGGTCGAGGAGCGCGCACCGCAGGGCTTCGAACGCCTCGAGGACGTGGTGCCGCGCGACGAGCTCGCCGCGATCCTCGGCCGCTACAAGGAAGCCGCGGGTCACCGCCAATCGGCGGTTCGCTCCTGAGCCGGACGCGCAAACCCTTTTCCGTTATCTTCGCCCCATCATGCTGACCAACCTCGGCGATCTCATCGATCGCACCAAAGACTCTTCCACCACTGCCCTGATCGACTGCCTCGACTGGGAGCATCCGCGCGAGTACAGCCACGCGGAGATCGACCACCTCGCCGACGCCTGCGCTCGCGGCCTGCTCGGACGCAACCCGGGCGGAGCACCGCTTCACCGCGGCAATACGGTTGCGATCCTGTCGGCCAACCGCGCCGAATTCCTGATCGCCTATTTCGGCATCATGCGCGCGGGGCTGGTGGCGGTGCCGGTGAACCACAAGTTCCCGCGCGATACGATCGAGTTTGTCATGCGCGATGCGGGCGTGAAGCTCGTGCTCTGCGATACCGAGCGCAAGGCCTCGGTCCCCGCGGACATCCCGTCGGTCGAGTTCGGCCCGGGGTTCGAATCCCTGCTCGACCCGGGCGACTTCGAGACCGTCCTGCCCGAGCCGGGCGAAACCGCGATGGTGCTGTACACCTCGGGCTCCACCGGCCGGCCCAAGGGCGTGCCGCTTTCGCATGCCGGCCACCTGTGGGCGGTCGAATCGCGCCTGCGCACCGTGCCACCGGGCGAGCATCGCCTGATCGTCGCGGCGCCACTGTTCCACATGAACGCGCTCGGCACCTCCAAGTTCGCCTTCGCCGCGCACGCCAGCGTGGTGCTGATGCCGCAGTTCGATGCGCGCCGGTATGTCGAGGCCATCGGGCGCTTTGGCGTCACGTGGCTCACGTCGGTACCCACCATGCTCGCGATGATGGTGCGCGAAAAGGACACCATCGCCAAAACCGATCTCTCTTCGGTACGCACCGTGCGCATGGGATCGGCGCCGACCACGCAGAACCTGATCGACGACCTGCGAACGTTGTTCCCCTCGGCCACCGTGATGAATGCGTATGGCACCACCGAGGCCGGCCCGGTCGTGTTCGGCCCGCATGCGGACGGCCGGACGCGCCCCGACATGGCCCTGGGCTGGCCGCTTGCC
>JBDTRN010000133.1:0-8202 GCA_039931715.1 Betaproteobacteria bacterium | reverse complement strand
GGCATGATGTTGCCCAATCAATACTGCCAATTTCGGCAACACCCCCGCGTATTTACTAGCTCTCAGGGCAAAATACTGCCATTCCGCCTTTCTGCTAGTCGGCCTTCGCCCCGGCGAATTTCACCACCTTGCCCCAGCGCGCATGGTCGGTGCGCAGGAACGCGGAAAATTCGTCCGGCGAAAGCGTCCACACGTCGTAGGCCTGCACGCGGATGCGCTCGCCCACCTCGGGCGTCCTGAGCGCCTTCACCAGTTCGGCGTTGAGGCGCTCCACGATGGGCCGGGGCGTGCCGGCGGGGGCGAGCACGCCGAACCACAGGTCGCTGCCGGCCTCCTCGTAGCCTTCGATGCCCGACTCGCGCATGGTGGGGATCTCGGGCGCATAGGCGCTGCGCTTCGCGCTTGTGACGGCCAGTGCGCGCACTTTGCCCGCGCGGATCTGCGGCAGGCTGGTCACGAGGATGTCGAACATGCAGGTGGCGTTGCCGGCGATCACGTCCACCAACGCGGGCGCGCTGCCTTTGTAGGGCACATGCAGCATTGGCGCGCCGGTCACGGCCTTGAGGAGCTCGCCCGAGAGGTGGTTGGTCGCCCCGGTGCCGCCCGAAGCGAAGCTCACCTTGGCGGGGTTGGCCTTGGCGTACGCGACCAGCTCGGCGACCGACTTCACCGGGATGGCCGGGTTCACCACGAGCACGTTCACGTACGACACCACCGGCGTGACCGGGGCGAAATCCTTGAGCGAGTCGTACGGAAGCTTGCTGTAGAGATGCGGGTTGATCGACTGGGTGCCCGAGTGGCCCATGCCGATGGTGTAGCCGTCGGGCGCGGCCTTGGCCACCGCATCCATCGCGAGGCTGCCGCCGGCGCCCACCTTGTTCTCCACGATCACCGGGACGCCGAGCGATTCGGACAGCTTGGGCGCGATGGCTCGCGCGAGGATATCCGTCGGCCCTCCCGCTGAGAACGGGACCAGCCAGCGTATCGGCTTGTTCGGGTAGGCCTGCGCTGCGGCGCTGGTGGCTTGCAGGACGAGAAGCGCAAAGACTGCGATGGGGGCGAGGAGATTAGTCAGGACGGGCAGGCGCTTTTTCATGATTGGGCTTCCTTGAGCATTTCGCGGGCGATCACCAGCTGCTGGATCTGGCTGGTGCCTTCGTAGATGCGCAACAGGCGCGCATCGCGGTACAGGCGTTCGATGGCGTATTCCTTGATGTAGCCATAGCCGCCGTGGATCTGCAGCACGCGGTCGGCGATGCGGCCGAGCGCCTCGGTGGCAAAGTACTTGCAGCAGGCCGATTCCTTGGTGATGCGCAGGCCCGCATCCTTGTCGCGCGAGGCTTTCTCGACCATCGCGCGCGCCGCAAAGGCCTCGGCCGCGCAGTCGGCGAGCATGCCCTGGATGAGCTGGAAATCGGCGATCGGCTTGCCGAACTGGCGCCGGTCGGTCGCGTAGCGCACGCCTTCGTCGATGATGCGCTCGCACAGGCCCACGGCCACCGCCGCCATGTGGATGCGCGCATGGTCGAGCGATTTCATCGCGGTCTTGAAGCCCACGCCCTCCTGCCCGCCCAGCAGCGCGGCGGCTGGCACGCGGCAGTTGTCGAAGATCACGTCGGCGGTGTGCGAGCCGCGAAAGCCCATCTTCTTGTAGTGCGGGGCGACGGTGATGCCCGGCGCGCTGCGCTCGACGAGGAAAGCCGAGATGCCGCGCGAACCGGCTTCCCTGGGCGCGGTGCGCGCGAACACGGTGAAGATACCGGCGTGGGGGGAGTTGGTCGTGAACCGCTTGGTGCCGCTGATCACGTAATGCTCCCCATCGCGCACAGCACGCGTGGTGAGCGCCGCGGCGTCGGAGCCTGCGTCGGGCTCGGTGAGGCAGAAGGAAGCAACCAGGTCGCCCGTGGCGATGCGCGGCAGGTAGCGCTTCCTCTGCTCTTCAGTGCCGTCGATAAGGATGCCGAGCGTGCCAACGCCATTGCTGGTGCCGAAGTAGGAGCGGAACACCGGCGAGGCGTAGCCGATCTCGAACACCACGCGCGCCTCCTCGTACATCGACAGGCCGAGGCCGCCGTACGCTTCGGGAATCGTCATGCCGAACAGGCCGAGCTCCTTCAGCTGGGCAATGATGGGCGCCGGGATGTCGTCGTCTTCCTCGACCTGCGGCTCGGCAGGCAGAAGCACCTCGCGCACGAAGCGCCTGACTGCGCTGGCGAGCTGCTCGGTGGTTTCGTTGCTTTGGGTCATGAGGTTCCCCTATTCCGCGCGGATGCCGGCGTCGCGCACGATCTGGGTCCAGCGCGGCACTTCGTCGGCGATGAGGTCCCCCAGGCGCTTGGGCGAGCTGGCGGTGGCGATGACGCCGAAATTGATGAACCGCTGCTGCAGGTCGGGCAGCGCGACGGCCTTGGTTACCGCATCGTTGAGCCGCGCGATCGCGTCGGCTGGCGTGCCGGCTGGCGCCAGCAGGCCGAACCAGATGTCAACCTTGTAACCGGGCAGCACGGAGGAAATGACCGGCACGCCGGGAGCGAGCGGTGAGGGCTCGGCGCTCGACACGCCGAGCAGCCGCAGTTTGCCTGCGCTGATGTAGCTGTTCATCGCGGAGGACGAGGTGGTGATCAGTACTTTGACCTCACCGGTCATCACCGCGTTCGAGGTCGGCGCCTGCCCCTTGTACGGGATGTGGATCATCTTGATGCCGGCCGAGCGGGCGAACAGTTCGCTGGCGAGGTGGCCGAGCGAGCCAATGCCGGCGGAGGCGTATTCCAGGCCGTTGGGCTGGCTACGCGCGTAGTCGATGAAGCTCTTGAGGTCGGTGGCGGGTACCGAGGCGTTCACGACCACAAACAGCGGCGCGGTGGACACGAGCGACACGGGCGCGAAATCCCGCAGCCCATCGTAGCCGGCGTCCTTGACCAGCAGCGGTGTGGTGCTCGACGGGCCGTTGTTGGAGAAAAGCAGCGTGTAGCCGTCTGCGGCAGAGCGTGCGACTTCGCGCGCGCCGATCGCGCCCGCGGCGCCGGGCTTGTTGTCGACGATGACGGGCTGGCCGAGGGTCTTGGCCATCGGTTCCTGCAGCGCGCGCGCCATGAGGTCGGTGGTGCCGCCGGCCGGGAAGGGCACGACGATGCGCACCGGTTTGGAGGGAAAGGGCTGCGCGCCCGCGGCCGCGCTGAGCGCGAGTGAGGCGGCGGCCAGCAAGGTGCCGGTCAGTTTGAACATGGAAGGTCTCCTCGTATTGCTGTGGTCAATGGTGTCGATCAAGCGGCCAAATACTTGCGTCCGATTTCCGCCTCTGGATGCTTGGAACTTTTACGCGCCGCCGTTGGGGCGATTGCCGTCTACTTCCCGCCCAGCCAGCGCGCGATAACGTCCTCATTTCCCGCACCGAGCCGGTCGACAGTGTCGCCGACGCGGGCTTCGCTGTTCTTCAGCTTGAACGCGGGGTGGGGCGCGAGGAACTCGCCCGCGCCATCGCGCACAGTGCCGAAGCTGCCGCGCGATTTCACCGCCTCGCTGTTCATCGCCTCGCGCACGGTCTGGTAGCGCGAGCAGGGCACGCCGCCGTCGAGCATGGCCTTCTCACATTCGCTCACCGAGCGCGGGCCGGCCCATTCGTCGAGCAGGTCCATGAGCGCGTCCCAGTTGCGTGCGCGCTCGATGCCGGCAAAGCGCGGGTCGGTGGTCCATTCCGGGTGGCCGCACACCCGCGCCATGTCGGCAAAATTGGCCGGGCTGATCGGCGCGACAATGAGGAAGCCGTCGCTGGCCTTGATCGGCCGGTACAGCGGGCGCCGGAACCGCGCCGGGAACTGTGCCTCCTGGCACTCGTACACCATGAGGCCGAGCATGGTGTCCATGAGGGCGACGTCGACGTGCTCGCCCTGGCCGGTGCGCTCGCGCCGCACCAGCGCCGCGCTGATGCCGCCGAAAGCGAGCGACCCCGAGAGCACGTCGGCAATGAAGATGCCGCTCTTGAGCGGCCGCTCGAGGCCGTCCTGGTAGGCGAGGTTGGCCAGCTCGTAGCCGCACGAAGCGTGCATGATCGGCGCGTAGGCGGGCAGGCCGGCGGCCGAGCCTGCCTGGCCGTAGCCCGAGATCGAGCAATACACCACGCGCGGATTGAGCGCCGCGATGGTTGCGTAGTCAAGGCCCAGGCGCTGCATGACGCCGGGGCGAAAATTCTCCACCACCACATCGGCTCGGGCGGCGAGGTCGAGCGCGAGCTGCCTGCCCTCGGGACGCTTGAGGTCGAAGGACACGCTGTGCTTGCCCGCGTTGAGGCTGCCGAAGTAGGTGCTGTGCGAGGTGCCGTCCTCCGCTTCGCGCAGCGGCTCGCGCCCGCGCATGTAGTCGCCTTCGGGCGGCTCGACCTTGGCCACGTCGGCGCCGAGGTCGGCAAGAAGGCGCGCGCAGTACGGCCCGGCGACCATGGCGCTGAAGTCGAGCACGCGGATGCCCTCGAGCGGCCCGCTCATTTGGGTTTTCCCTTGGCGGAGGCTTCGAAGCGCGCGAGGTGAAACCGCTGCAGGCGCCTGAGCATCGAGGCCATCTCGGCGGCGGCCGCGTCGGCGTTCTTGGCGCGCAGCGCCGCGAGCAGGCGCTTGCGCGACGGCATGACGTACGGGTTGGGCTGGTAGCCGATCGCCTCGATGAAGTGACGCGTCATCTCCATGACCGCGTCGGTGAGGATGGTGAGCACCGGGTTCTTGGCCGCGCGGGCGAGGAGCGAATGGAACTCGTAATGCACTTCGGCGCGGCGGACGAGGTCGCCGGCCCGCGTGGCGGCTTCGGCCTCGGCCACGTTCGCTTCCAGCGCCTTGAGGTCGGCCGCGGTGCGTCGCGCACACGCCAGGCGAGCAACCTCGGTGCCGATCATGATGCGCGCCTCGGTCAGGTGCTCGGGCCGGATATTGCCCAGCCGGAACAGGTCCGACAGCCCCGCGACCACCGCGTCGCCGCCGCCCTCGCGGATAAAGGCACCTCCGGTGGCGCCTTTCCTGAGTTCGAGCAGCCCGCCGATCTCGAGCGAGCGCAGCGCCTCGCGCAGGGTGTTGCGGCTGACACCGAACTGGTCGGCGAGGTCGCGTTCGGCCGGCAGCCGGTCGCCGGTCTTGAGTGCCTGGCTCGCGAGCTGGTCGCGGATCTGCGCGGTGATCTCCTCGAACGCGCGCCGCGTGGCGACCGGCCGGAATGCCCCTCTGGGAACCAGTGTGGGCCTCAATGCGGGCATCAATGCAGCCCCAGCAGGTGGCGCGAGATGATCACCCGCTGGATCTGGTTGGTGCCCTCGAAGATCTGGTTGATCTTGGCATCGCGCATGTAGCGCTCGACGCCGACGTCCCTCATGTAGCCGGCGCCGCCGAAAATTTGCACCGCGTCGGTGGTCACCTTCATCGCCATGTCGCTGGCGAAGCACTTGGCCATCGAAGCCATCTCGGCCAGGCGCGAGAAGTCGCCGGCGTCGACCATGCGCGCGCACTCGTACACCAGCGCGCGCGCCGCCTCGATCTGCATGGCCATGTCGGCCAGCATGAACTGCAGGCCCTGGAACTGGCCGATGGCGCGGCCGAACTGCTTGCGGTCCCTGGCGTGCTGCAGGGCGAGGTCGAGCGCCCCTTGCGCCACGCCGACCGACGCTGCGCCGATGGTGGGCCGGTTCATGTCGAGGATGCGCATGCAGGTGATGAAGCCGCGCCCCTCCTCGCAGATCATGTTCTCCTCGGGGATACGCACGTCGTCGAAGAAGATCTGCACGTTGGGCACGCCGTTCAGGCCCATCTTCTTTTCGTTCTTGCCGACGCGGAACCCCGGGCTCTTGGTGTCCATGAGGAAGCAGCTGATGCCCTGGAAGCCTTTCTCGCCGCTGGTGCGCGCGAACACGAGGATCCAGTGCGCCATGTCGCCCCAGGTGATGTAGCACTTCTGCCCGTTGAGCACCCAGCTCGCGCCGTCCTTTTTGGCGCGTGTCTTCATCGAGGCGACGTCCGACCCCGACTCGGGCTCGGTCATCGCCACGGCCGTCCACGTGCGGCCCTTGGCCGCCAGCGGCAGCCAGCGCTGTTTCTGCTCCTCGGTGCCGAAGTGGAGCAGCGGCAGGATCATGCCGATCGAATTCATCCCGGCGATGAGGGCGCAGGCCTCCGAAACACGCGAGATTTCCTCGCGCGCCATGCATACCGAGGTCAGATCACCCCCCGGGCCGCCATACTCTTCGGGCACCCAGAGCTGCATGAGGCCCATGTCGCCGAACAGGTGAAAGATCCGCTCGGGAATCTTGTCGTTCGCGTCGATCTCGGCCGCGATGGGGCGGATCTCCTTGTCGACCATGCGGCGGATTCCCTCGCGCATGGCGAGCTGGGTTTCGGTGAAATGCGGCATGCGGGGCTCCGTGGGTTTAAAACCGGCTTGATCTCAATGGTTCAACCAATTATAGTCGCACCATCGCAACCCCTGTCAAGCCCGCCGCCATGAGCACCCCCGAGAACAGATACGCCGCCTACCAGTGCCTGCAGATCGAGGTCGAAGGCAAGCTCGCCGTCGTGACGCTGAACCGCCCCGAGTCGCGCAACCAGATCGACCGCCAGTTCCACCACGAGCTGCAGGACATCTGGCGCGACCTCGCCGAGGACACGTCGCTCAACGCGGTGCTGCTCACCGGCAGCGGCAAGTACTTCAGCGTGGGCGGCAACGTGAAGGGCATGACCGAGCGGCCCGGGGGCGACGTGTTCGCCGAGGGCGAGATGATCGAGCCGCGCAGCGCGCGCAAGATCGTGCAGAACATCCTCGATTGCGAAGTGCCGATCGTCTGCGCGATCAACGGCGATTGCATCGGCCTCGCCGCCACGGTGGCGCTCTTCTGCGACATCACCGTCTGCGCCGAAGACGCGCGCATCGCCGACCCGCACGTGAAGATCGGCCTGGTGGCCGGCGACGGCGGCGCGGTGATCTGGCCGATGCTGGTCGGCCCGAACCGCGCCAAGGAGTTCCTCATGCGCGGCAACCTCATCACCGGCAGCGATGCGGCGCGGATGGGCCTCGTGAACTACGCGCTGCCGCGCGAAGAGGTGCTTGCAAAGGCGAGGGCGCTGGCCGAGGAACTCGCCAACGGGCCGACGTGGGCGATCCGCTGGACCAAGCTCGCGGTCAACAAGGCGATCAAGGACAAGGTCAACCTCATCATGGACGCCTCGTTCGCGCTTGAGATGGCGACTTTCCAGACCGAGGACCACAGGGAAGCGGTGCGGTCTTTCGCCGAGAAGAGGAAGCCGAAATTCACCGGCAAATAGCGCGACCGGACATAGATCACGTTGCGCACACGGATGAACAAATTATTTCAATTGTTTACTGGCAATCGCGTCGCGGCGGCCGTAATACTGCAGGCATGCGGGCGGTTGCTCACCCGCGCTTCGAGTGGAGTCCGATCATGGGAATGCCTCTGCTGGGCCTGTTGATATTCACCGTGCTGATCGTCGTACCGGTGTGGCTTTTCGCGCGCGCATCGCAATCCAATGACATGCGGCTGCGGCCGATCCGCGTGATGACGGCGGATCCGCGGCCGTGGGACGCGGACCGGGCCAGGCGGCACGGCGGCTTCTAGCGGTACTACTTCACGGCGAGCGGGGGCGGGCTCGCGGTGTTAGTGCACGTTCCGCCTCAAATAGCCTGATCGGCTGCTGGCAATCGTCCGGCGCCACCCCAACATTCGATGTATCCGGGCGACTGTTCGCCCGCATCTCATCTGGAGCCGGTCATGAGTATTTCACTTTGGGGCCTGGTACTGGTGGCCGCGGTCATCGGCTTGAGCGTTTGGCTGTTCATGCGGGCGTCGCGGGCCAGCGAGGCGCGCAAGGAAGCGCTGCGCGAGAAGTTGGCGAATCGCCAGCCTTGGGCCGGCGACAAGAGCACCGGGCGCGGCACCCGCTAGCGTCTCGTACGCGAAGCGGGCGGTTTCGTCTGCGCGGGCGCCTAGCGAAAGCCCAGCCAGCCGAGGATGACGCCGACGATGACGACCAGGCCAACGATGTAGATGATGTTGTTCATGGTGTTTCCTTCACGGTAGTTGGGGACTTGGAACCTGCATGCTCCCCCATTCCGCCGCGAAACACCGTGCGGGAGCGCACTTAGCCCGGCCGCCTGCCTGCGCTGACGGTTCAGGAGCCGCTTGACCTGGAGTACGCTCTAGGAAGTTCAATGGGT
>JBDTRN010000132.1:0-8245 GCA_039931715.1 Betaproteobacteria bacterium | reverse complement strand
CGAGGATTACCAGGAAGTCCCGGCCAAGGGGTATTTCCGCCTCGCTCCCGGCAGCCGGGTGCGCCTGCGCTACGCCTATGTCCTGGAGTGCATCGGCTACGACGAGGCGACCGATACCGTGCGCTGCAGGTATCTCGAGGACTCCCGCTCAGGCACCCCTGGGGCCGACGCCTACAAGGTCAAGGGCAATATCCACTGGCTGTCGGCCGCGCACTCCCATTCGGCCGAAGTCCGGCTTTACGACCGCCTGTTCAAGGCGCCGCACCCCGGCGCCGACGGGGATTTCCTCAAGGACCTCAATCCCGAGTCAAGGAAAGTCATCCGCGCGCAGCTCGAGCCGGCGCTTGCAGCGGCACAGCCCGAAGAGCGGTTCCAGTTCGAGCGCCATGGCTATTTCGTGGCCGACCGCGTGGACTCGAAGCCCGGCGAGCCGGTGTTCAATCGCGCCGTAACGCTGCGCGATTCCTGGGCGAAGAAATAGACAAAGTTTCACGCATTTGACCCGGGCTTCGCGCCCGTTTCGCCCCCGGTGACGGGGCGTGCCGCACTGGCGTGGTTTATGATGCTTGCAGAGGCGGCCGACCGCCCTCATGCCGGTGCACCCGATGCGATGGGCAGCTGAGCCGTAGCGCAGAACGATAAAACAGCGAGCGAACCATGGTCCTCAACCTTTCGTATTTTCTCCTCCTGATCATCGAAGGCTGTGTCGGCCCGACCGGTGCAGGACAGGTTTGCAACGGGCAGAATTTCAGCGTGCGCGTCCCCTACGAGACCCTCGAGCAGTGCGAGACGGCCAGCCGGCGCATCATGGTTCCCGGCGGTTTCCAGAAACATGTGCGCGGTGTGTGCATGGCCGTCCCGAACACGGCGGCCCCCGCCGCCGGCGCAGCCGCGCCCGCAGCCCCCGCACCGGCGAAGTGACTGCTGGCACGCAGGCGCGCGGCATAATTCTGTAACTTTATTTTCCGCGGATCGGCCTGCAGATTAGCTATCCGCCGAATTTATATGCCAGATCAGGAAATACCGACCACCGAAGCCGGATCCGGCGTCGAATCCCCCTACGCGTGGGCCCGCCTCGCGGCCGCGGTCCTGCTGATGGGCCTGGGCGGATGCGGGATGTATTCGGTCACGGTGGTGCTGCCACTGATCCAGGCCGAGTTCGGCGTGACCCGCGCGGCGGCCTCGCTCCCCTACACCGCCACCATGGTCGGGTTCACCATCGGCGGCGTGCTCATGGGCCGGTTCTCCGACCGGTTCGGCGTGATGCGCCCGATCATGGCCGGGGCGCTGTGCCTGGCAGGCGGCCTCGTGCTGGCAGCGGGCGCGACGAGCCTGTGGCAGTTCGTGCTCATCCACGGCCTGGTCATCGGCCTGCTGGGGACTTCGACAACTTTCGGCCCGCTGGTGGCCGACATCTCCCACTGGTTCACCCGGCGGCGCGGGCTGGCTGTGGCGATCTGCGTAAGCGGCAATTACCTCGCCGGCACGTTCTGGCCACCGGTGATGCAGGCATTGTTCGACGCGTTCGGGTGGCGCACCGCCTACCTCCTCGCCGCCGCGTTTTGTTTGATCGCCATGATCCCGCTGGCGTGGGTGTTGCGCCGGCCCGCGCCGATCGGTGCGGTCGAGGCGCATGCCGCCCCCGCACTGCCGGTCGCTGCGATGCCGCTGGGCCTGCGCCCGGCGGTGCTGCAGGCGCTCATCGTGATCGCCGGCATCTCCTGCTGCGTGGCGATGTCGATGCCGCAGGTGCATATCGTCGCCTACTGCGGCGACCTCGGATTTGCCGCCCAGCGCGGGGCCGAAATGCTTTCGCTCATGCTCGGATTCGGCATCGTCAGCCGCATGGCCTCGGGCTGGATCGCCGACCGCATCGGCGCGCTGCGCACGTTGCTGCTGGGGTCGATGCTGCAGGCCGGCGCGCTCGCGCTGTTCCTGCCCTTCAACAGCCTCGCCAGCCTGTATGCGGTGTCGGCTTTCTTCGGCCTCGTGCAGGGGGGCATCGTGCCTATGTACGCGCTCATCGTGCGCGACTACTTCCCGGCCTCCGAAGCCGGCGCCCGCGTAAGCCTCGTGCTCATGGCGACGGTGTTCGGAATGGCGATCGGCGGCTGGTTGACCGGGGCGATCTTCGACCTCACCGGGTCCTACCACGCTGCATTCCTGAACGGCATCGGCTGGAATCTCCTCAACCTCGCCATTGTGGTGTTCCTGCTCCAGCGCTCAGCGCAGGCGTTCCGGTTCGGACCCGCGGCGACCAAATCCTCCGCCTGAGGCGGCAGGCCCCCCGCGGCGCAACCGGGCGCTGCGCCAAACCCGTAAAATGGCCCGCATGGCCCAGCCCCCCATGCCCACTGCGTCGCCCGAAGCCGGCTTCGGCACCCTCCCCGGGCTGATCCGCGGCCACGCCGCACGCCATCCAGCCAACGTCGCCCTCATCGAGGGGGATCGCCGCGTGACCTATGGTGAGCTGGATGCGCTCATGGATCGGGTCGCCGCCTCCCTGCAACTCGGCGCAGTCGCCCCGCAGGCCTGTATCGCCATCTGCGCTACTTCCTCGATCGAATATGCGGCTGTTTTCCTCGGCGCCCTGCGTGCCGGGGTGGCGGTTGCTCCGCTTGCGCCTTCGTGCACCGCCGAGGAACTTGCCGGCATGGCAGCCGATGCGGGTGCGCAACTGTTGTTCATCGATGCCGCGGTTGCGCACTCGCTCGAACCGGTCGCCGCGCGCATCGTCGCCCGGCGCATCGCGCTCGATGGATCCGGCGCGGGCGAGGCGCTCGACGCATGGCTCGCGCCGCCGGGTGCCCGGCCGCGCGAGGTGGCCATCGAGCCGCAGTGGGCGTTCAACATCATCTATTCCTCGGGCACCACCGGCTCGCCCAAAGGCATCGTCCAGTCGCACGCAATGCGCTGGAGCCATGTGCAGCGCGCCGCGACCTACGGCTACGACAGTTCGAGCGTCACGCTGCTTTCCACTCCGCTGTACTCGAACACCACGCTGGTGTGCTTCTTTCCCACCCTGGGCCATGGTGGCGCGGCGGTGCTGATGCCGAAGTTTGATGCGGCGGCCTACCTCGAACTGGCTGCGCGGTACCGCGTCACGCACACCATGCTCGTGCCGGTGCAGTACCGCCGGCTCATGGCGCTGCCGGCCTTCGATTCGTTCGACCTGGGCTCGTACCGGGTCAAATTCTCCACCAGCGCGCCGTTCCAGGCAGCGCTGAAGGCCGATGTTCTCGCCCGCTGGCCGGGCGGGCTGGTGGAGTTCTACGGCATGACCGAAGGCGGCGGTACGTGCATCCTCAATGCGCACGAGTACCCGGACAAGCTGCACACAGTCGGGCCGCCGGCGGAAGGCCACGACATCCGCCTCATCGGAGAGGACGGCGTCGAAGTCGCCCCCGGCGGGATGGGCGAGGTGGTCGGCCACTCGGCGGGCATGATGAACGGCTACCACAACCAGCCCGCGAAGACCGCTGAGGCCGAGTGGTACTCGCCCGAGGGCAAGCGCTTCATCCGCACCGGCGATGTAGGGCGCTTCGACGCCGAAGGCTTCCTCGTCCTCATGGACCGCAAGAAGGACATGATCATCTCGGGCGGCTTCAACGTTTACCCCAGCGACCTCGAAGCAGTGCTCGCAGCGCACCCCCAGGTGGCCGACTGCGCCGTGGTCGGCGTGCCCTCCGAGCGCTGGGGCGAGACGCCGGTCGCCTTCGTGGTGGCCCGGCCCGGCGCCGAAATTTGCGCCGGAGCGATGCGCGAATGGGCCAACGCGCGGGTCAACAAGGTGCAGCGGATCGCCGACGTTGAACTGGTCGACGCCCTTCCCCGCAGTGCAATCGGCAAGGTGCTCAAGCGCGAGCTGCGCGACGGCTACCGCCCCAAAGAGGCCGCATGAACGTCCTGACCGAAGACGACGAGCTGAGCGAAATACACCACTCGCGCGCATCCAATCTCGCGTGGTCCGTGGCGGTGCTGGCCATCATCATCGCGGTCGCCGATGCGATCGCGGGCCTCTTCGCGGGCATCGGCTATCGCCTGGACCTGTGGGGGTATCGCGACGGCATCGGCGCCCTGCCCTACGTTTTCTGGGTCGCCACGGGAACCTGCGTGGTGGCGATACTGGCGGCAGCCGCGGGCATCGCGGTGCGGCGCGTAGGCGCCGTCGTCGTCGGGGTGATCGCGCTCACGATCGCGGGCGTCACCGCCTATATCCCGTGGACAATGCGCGAGGCTGTGCGCAACGTGCCGCCGATTCACGACATCACCACCGACCTCGCCAACCCACCGCAGTTCGTGCGTATCGCCACCATGCGCAAGAAGACCGACCACCCCACCGCGTACGACGGGCCGGAGACGGCCGCGATGCAGGCGAAAGGCTACCCGGACATCGCAACGCTGGTCGTCAAGGCGGAGGCCGCGCGCGTGTTCGACGCTTCGCGCCAGGTGGCCTCGGCGATGGGGCTCGAAATCATCGATGCCGAACCGATCCAGGGGCGCATCGAAGCCACCGACCGGTCGCTGCTGTTCGGCTTCGAGGACGACTTCGTGGTGCGCATCGTGCCCGGCAGCGACGGCACGACCCGCGTGGACCTGCGCTCTAAATCACGGGTCGGGCGCAGCGACCTCGGCATCAACGCCACGCGCATCCGCGTCTTCAGCAATTCGCTTCGCCGCAAGCTGGGCTGAACCCGCGGGCTGGCGCGAAGCCGGGAGCCCGCCGAACAAAAGAAAAGAGCGGCTGCACCAGCCGCTCTTTGCGCCCGTCCGATAGCGGTTTC
Organism: Betaproteobacteria bacterium; assembly: GCA_039931715.1. Lineage (GTDB taxonomy): Bacteria > Pseudomonadota > Gammaproteobacteria > Burkholderiales > SG8-39 > SZAS-79. Next base: position 3,461 of record JBDTRN010000132.1, on the reverse strand, counting down.
AGGCGGTCATGGATTGAGCTGGCCGCGGATCTCGCCGCCCTTATGTGCGGCCGAGTGCACGTTCACGTACAGGTTGCCCATGCGGAAAGCTTCGTACTGGGGATCGGTGAGCCGCGCACCTGACGGCACCGACCAGACGTTCTCGCCGGTTTTCACCAGGCCGACCGACACCGGGCCGTTCTGCCCGCGCGGTCCGGTGTGGATGTGCGCGGCTACCCCCGCTACGCCGGTCGTGGTCACGCTGCCGCTGACGCTCCTGTCCGCGCCGATGTTGATCGTTCCCGCGCCGCGCGCCGCGGTGGCCACGGGCGGCACTTCTTCGCCGCCACTGAGGGTCACGTTCACCATGTGGTGAGTGTTTGCCATCGACTTCATCTCGGCGCAGCCGGTCATGGCGAGCGCCGCCACGCTGATACCTGCCACGCAGGCCTTGCGAAACCATTGGGTTGAGTGCATGGAATGCCTCCGTTGGGGGTTGTGGGCGGGGATCGCGCGAAAGCGCCTGGTTCCGCCCTGTGAAACTTAGGCGTGCACCTTGCCGCTGTATGTGCGCCATCGCACAGAGTCAGGCCCGCTTCGGCACTCGGGCCGTGCCGGGATGGCTCGGTGCGCCGAAAAGCGTGCATGCTATAAATGCCGCGGCGCCGACACCTGCGCCGCGAATGGCGTACAGCACGCGACGAACGTGCGCCCGCACGATGGTTAGGTCGCGCACAGACCCCCGCGAGCCGAAGCCGGACACTGGGGTGGACCACAACGCTAAAGGCATCCCAATGAACAGCATCATTTATCTCGTCGGACTGGTGGTGGTAGTCATCGCCGTCCTGTCCTTCGTCGGCCTGCGCTGACACCATGCAACTCGGCGGACAAGGAGCAAGCGGCAACGTCGAAGACCGACGCGGCATGGGGGTGGGCGGCGGCCTGGGCCTCGGGGGTGTGGTGGTGGCAGTCATCGCCTACTTCCTCGGTTTCGACCCCGGCACCGCCATCAATGTCGCCCAGCAGATCACACCGCACAAGGAAGCGCGGGAAGTGGCGAAAGGCGCGCCCAGCGATGAGATGGGCCAGTTCACGGCCAAAGTCCTTGGCAGCACCGAAAAGGTGTGGGGCGCAATATTCAAGCAGAACAACGCGCAGTACCGCCCCCCCACGATGGTCCTGTATGACGGCCAGGTGCGTTCGGCGTGCGGCATGGGCCAGGCGGCGATGGGTCCGTTCTACTGTCCCAACGACGAAAAGCTGTATCTCGACCTCGCGTTCTTCCGCGACCTGCAGACCCGCTTTCGCGCCCCCGGCGACTTCGCCCAGGCTTATGTGATCGCCCATGAAGTCGGCCACCATGTGCAAAAGCTGACCGGGACTTTCGAGCGCAACCAATCCCAGGGCGCAAAGTCCGCGGGCGCCAATGGCTCTGCAGTGCGCATGGAGTTGCAGGCCGACTGTTACGCCGGCGTTTGGGGTCATCATGCCGGCGCGATGAACCAGCTCGACCCGGGCGATGCCGCCGAAGCGCTTGGCGCCGCCACCGCCATCGGCGACGACCGCCTGCAGAAACAGACCCAGGGCCGCGTTGTTCCCGAGTCGTTCACCCATGGAACGTCCGAGCAGCGGGTGCGATGGTTCAAGCGCGGGCTCGACTCGGGAAAACCGAAGGACTGCGACACCTTCGCGGCCGGAACCCTTTAGGCGCCGAACCACCGCCTGCCCGCCACGCGCGCCGCGGCGCAGCCTTGCGGGTAAACTCGCGGGAATGAACAAGCTCCCCGCAGTCTTCATGCGCGGCGGCACCAGCAAGGCCCTGATGTTCCACCTGCGCGACCTGCCCGCCGATCGTGCCGGGTGGGATGCGCTGTTCCTCACGGCCCTGGGCAGCCCCGACCCGCATGGCCGCCAGCTCAACGGCATGGGCGGCGGGGTTTCGTCGCTGTCGAAAGTGTGCGTGCTCGGGCCGCCCACGCGCCCCGACGCCGATCTCGACTACACATTCGCGCAGATCCTCGTCACTGAGTCGCGCGTCGATTACAGCGGCAACTGCGGCAACATGTCCTCGGCGGTGGGTCCCTTCGCGATCGAGGAAGGCCTGGTCGCGCCGCGCGAAGGCGAGATGTGCGTGCGCATCCACAACACCAACACCAGCAAGATCATCAACGCGACTTTCCGCGTGAAGGATGGCCGCGCGGTGGTCGCAGGCGACCTTGAAATCCCAGGCGTGGCGGGGACCGGGTCGCCGGTGCGCCTGGACTTCCTCGAGCCCGGCGGCGCGGTCACCGGCAAGCTGCTGCCCACCGGCAAGCCGCGCGATGTGCTCGACATCCCGGGGTTGGGGCTGTTGGAAGCATCGATGGTCGACGCCGCCAACCCCTGCGTGTTCCTCGATGCCAAAGCGCTGGGCCTGACAGGCACCGAGATGCCCGACGTGCTGGAGCGCGACCGCGACCTGCTCGCAAGGATTGCAACCATCCGCTGCCATGCGTCGGTAGCCATGGGGATCGCGCGCACACTTGGCGAAGCGGCCACGAAATCGATGCCCCAGATCGGCTTCGTTTCAGCGCCGCAGGACGCGGCCACGCTCTCCGGCGAAATGCTTACCGCCGACGCGGCCGACCTCACGGTGCGCATCATCTCGAACGGCCAGCCTCACCGCGCGCTGCCGCTGACGGGATCGCTGTGCACCGCAGTGGCCGCCGGCATCGAGGGCACCATTCCACACCAATACGCCCGCCCCGCGACCACCGGCACGCTGCGCCTTGCCATGCCCTCGGGCGTGCTCACTGTCGGCGGTGAGGTGGTGCGCGAAGGCGGCCAATGGCGCGCCGTGCGCGGTTCCTTTTTTCGCACCACCCGCAGACTCTTCGAAGGCTACGTCTACACATGAACCCAGCGCTCAACCTCAAGTTCCGCAAGCTGCTCGAATCCCGCCAGGCCACCCTGCTCCCGGGCGCAGCGAACGCGCTGGCGGCGCGCGCCATCGAGGACGCCGGGTTCGATGCGATCTACATCACCGGCGCGGGCATCGCCAATACCTTCCTCGGCATGCCCGACATCGGCCTTACGACCCTGACCGAAGTCGCCGCCCATGTCGCGGCGATCCGCGATGCGGTCAAGCTCCCGCTCATCGTCGATGCCGACACCGGCTTCGGCAACGCGCTCAACATGGCGCGCACGATCCGTGTGCTCGAGCGCTCCGGCGCCAGCGCCATCCAGATCGAGGACCAGGATTTTCCCAAGCGCTGCGGGCATTTCTCCGGCAAGGCGGTCATCGACGCGGCCGAGATGGTGCAGAAGATCAAGGCCGCGGTAGACGCGCGCACCGACCCGAATTTCATCATCATCGCGCGCACCGACTCGCGCGCCGTGGAAGGCTTCGAGGCCGCGGTCGAGCGGCTGTCGATGTACCACGAGGCCGGCGCCGAGGCGACCTTCCTCGAAGCGCCGGTGAGCCTGGAGGAAATCCGCAAGAT
>JBDTRN010000131.1:0-8275 GCA_039931715.1 Betaproteobacteria bacterium | reverse complement strand
CGGTCGACGGCCCCGAAGTCACGCTCGGCAGACTTACCTTCAACAACTCGCACAGCTACCAGATCTCGGGAACGTCGTCGCTGATTCTTCAGTCGGCCACAGCGGGCGCCATTGACGTGCACGCAGAAAGCTTTCCTTCCCGCCCCCGCCGCAGCGAACCTCCTACATGACGACCGGCGCGTCGGGCAACTCGTTGGGGTTGTCCTCTCCCGGCGGAAAGTGCGCGGCCAGCAGGTCGCTGATGGCTTCGATGCCCAGCAGCGCACCGGCCTCGAAGCGGCCCTCGCCAAACGCGGCCTGCATCTCGCCGCAAATCGCGTCCCAGGAAGCCATGCCGACGCGCGAATCGATGCCGCGATCGGCGACGATTTCCACCCGCCGGTCGGCGAGCAGAAGGTAGACCAGCACGCCCGCGTTGTCGTCCGTGTCCCAGATGCGCAACCGGCTGAAGATTTCGATCGCCCGCTCGCGCGCCGAACGCCCGGCCAGCAGCGGCACCAATGGCAGGCCGCCCTCGACCACGAAACGCATCTCGCCGCGGTGGCGGGTTTCCTGCGTCGCGATGGTGCGTTCGATCGACTCGAGCGTGGCGCGCGGGAAGGCTCGCCGCACGGCGAGGCCGTCGAGGAACAGATTGCGGATCCAGCGCATGCTCACCAGCTCCCCGACGAGCCGCCGCCACCGAAACTGCCGCCCCCGCCGCCCCAGCTCGAAGAGTCGCCGCTGCTGAAACCGCCACTGCCGGAACTGCCTCCGGAGAACCCGCCGATGCCGCTGCCCAAGCGCCCGGTGTTGATGAGCGTGAAAACGAAAGCGACGATCGCGGCCAGCGCGGCGATGCCGATGCTGAAGAGGAACCATCCGCCGACGCCCGCCAGCACGCCAGTGGCGAGCGCCCCGCCAAAGCGCCCAAGGATCGCGCGCAACGCGGCCCCGGCGATGAATATGAAGAACAGCGCGGGCACGAGATACTCGCCGAAGTCACGCCCCCGTGAGAGCGCCGCGCCGGGCGCGGGCGGTGGCAGCGGCTCCCCGTCGATGAGCTTGGTGATGCGATCGACGCCGTCTGACACGCCGCCGTAGAAGTCGCCCGTCTTGAATTTCGGCGTGATGGTGTCGCTGATGATGCGCTTGGCCGCCGCGTCGGGGATCACCCCCTCGAGGCCATAGCCCACCTCGATGCGCAGGCGCCGGTCGTCCTTGGCCACCACGAGGATCGCGCCGTCGTCGGTTCCCTTGCGCCCGACCTTCCACGCCTCGGCCAGGCGGATGGAGAATTGCTCGATCTCCTCGGGCTTGGTGGTGGGCAGCATGAGCACCGCCACCTGGCTGCCCTTGCGCGCCTCGAATGCCGCCAGCCGCTGCTCCAGCGTCGCCTTCTGGTCGGCGCTCAGCGTCCCGGTCAGGTCGGTGACCCGCGCCGACAGCGCTGGGATCGCCACTTGGGCCGCCGCCTGAGGCAGGAGCACAAGTGTGACGACTAAAGCAGCGAGGCCCGCGACGCCGATTGCCGCGAGCCTGCGCGCCATCCGGAGCCAGCGTGCCGGCATCGTTTACTTCGCGGGCGCCGGAACGGGGGCGACCGACGGCGCAGGCGCAGCCGGCTTGCCGAAATCCACCTTGGGCGCGACCGAGATTTCCTTCTCGTTGGCGACGGTGAAGTTGGGCTTGGGCTTGTAGCCGAAGATCATCGCGGTGATGTTGTTCGGGAACGAACGCACCGAGACGTTGTAGGCCTCGACCGTCTTGATGTAGCGGCCACGCGCGACCGTGATGCGGTTCTCGGTGCCCTCGAGCTGCGTGGCGAGGTCGCGGAACGCTTCGGTCGCCTTGAGTTGCGGATAGGCCTCAGCCACGGCCAGGAGGCGCGACAGCGCTCCCGACAGCGCGCCCTGCGCCTTTTCGAAGTTGGCGAACGCCGCCGGGTCGTTGAGCAGCTCAGGGGTGACCTTGAGCTGGCCCACCGAAGCGCGCGCATTGACCACCGCCTCCAGCGTCGATTTCTCGAAATCGGCAGCGCCTTTGACCGTGGCGACAAGGTTGGGAATCAAGTCGGCGCGGCGCTGGTAGTTGTTGACTACCTCTGACCAGGCCGCCTTGACGCCTTCGTCCAGGCGCTGGAATTCGTTGTAGCCGCAACCCGACAGGGTCAGGGTGGCCAGCAGGGCCAGGAAAAGTTTACGCATCGGGTGCTCCGGGAAGTGGGATGACGACAAGGGCCTAAATTGGGACTGCGGCGGCGGGTTGCAAGCCCTGCATGGTATGGACCGCAAACAGCAGGTCCTGCCACGCCTTGGCCTTATCTTCCGGCGTCCGCAGCAGGTAGGCCGGATGATACGTCGCGATGAGCGGCACGCCATGGCTGGAATGCACCTTGCCGCGCAGGCTGGCGATCGATGCGCTCGTATTGAGCAACGCCTGCACCGCAAAGCGGCCCATGGCGAGGACCAGCCGCGGCCGGACCAGTTCGATCTGGCGCGCAAGGTGCGGCGCGCAGCGCGCCACTTCGCCGGGCTCGGGGTTGCGGTTTCCGGGGGGACGGCACTTGAGCACATTGGCGATATAGACATTGCGATCGCGCGAAAGCCCGATCGCCGCGAGCATGGCATCGAGCAGGCGCCCGGCCTGCCCCACGAACGGCTCGCCGGCCTGGTCTTCCTCGGCCCCGGGAGCCTCGCCCACCAGCAGCCAGTCGGCGTCCTCGTCGCCCACCCCGAACACCGACTGCGTACGCGAGGCATGCAACGCGCAGGCCGTGCATTCGGGCACCGCCGCCTTGAGTTCCACCCAATCCATCTTCGCGATGCGCGCCTCGCGCGCCACCGACGGAGTTTGCGCCCCCGCCTCCTGGTCCTCGACGAAAGCTCGCGTCGGCGCCGCGACCGGGGGCGCCTCGGCGGGCTCGTCGAGGCCGCCAGCCGCGTGCCTCGCCTTCCACACGGGCGTGAGGCCCATTTCGCGCAGGATCAGTTCGCGGCGCGACATCGCCATCAGAGGTCGCGCGTAAGCACGAGCCCGTCCTCGCGCCCGCCGTGCGCGGGATAGTAGCCACGGCGTCGCGCGATGTGCTTGAAGCCGGCTTGCGCGTACAGGGCGAGCCCGGCTGCGTTGCTGGGACGCACTTCGAGGAACAGGTGCCTGGCATCGGCATCACGCGCGATGCGCATCGCCTCGGCGAGCATCACCGAGCCGATGCCGCGACGCTGCGACGCGGCCGCCACGCTCAGGTTGAGCAGGTGAGCCTCGCCCACCGCGACGATGAGGATGAAGTAGCCCGCGAGCGAGGCGCCGATGCGGTAGGTGTGGCAGTGGTAACCGGCATTGAGGGAATCGACGAAATTGCCGCGCGTCCACGGATGCGTGTAGACCTCGCACTCGATCACGAGCACCTCGTCGAGGTCGCCTATGGCCATCTTGCCGAACTGCGGCTGGTCCTTGAGCACTGCGCTCATTTCTGCCTCGCCTGTTCCGCCGTCGTCAACGCAACCTTGTCGCGGATGTAGTGTGGTGCGGCCAGCGCAGCATCGACACCCTGTCCTGCGGCGAATCGCGGCGCGGCGAGCCGCGCGACGGCCAGCGCGCTGGGCTTCACCTCGGGCGCGATGCGCGCGAGTGCCTGCGCCAGCCGGGGCTCGATGCGCGCCCGATAGGCCGCGAAGCCGCTACCGCACCCGAGCCAGCCCGTGCCCTCGGGGATATCGACTTCGTCGGGCGCGACGCAGCTTTCGGGAAGCGCCGCATGCCACTTTCCGCCCAGCTTTTCGAACGCCGCATAATACACTTCGTGCATGCGCGCATCGAGGGCGACGATCACGCGCGCGGCACCGCTCTCTTCCGCTGTCGCCTCGAGCGTGGAGACGCCCACCACCGGAATGCCGCGCGCCAGCGCCAGCCCCTGCGCGACGCCGCATGCGATGCGCAGTCCCGTGAACGCACCGGGTCCCGCGCCGAAGGCAATCCCGTCGAGGTCCCGTGTGCCGATCCCGGCGCGGGCGAGAAGCTCCGCGAGCATCGGCAGGACGATCTCGCCCTGTCGGTTGCCGGCGCGGTTCTCGAGCGCGAGCACCTCGCCGTCGCGCCACAACGCAACCGAACACCATTCGGTGGCGGTCTCGAAAGCGGCAAAAATCATCGCGCCTTCCTTCCCCGCGCGACATGCGCGCGCAGGGACTTCCCCCTCGGGAAAACAGGTGGGGTCGCAGAGGTCGATTCGCCTGCGCAGGATCGCATGCGACATTCTATCGGCTATGATTCCCGCCTTCAGTAATAGGAGGCTGCAATGGCCGAACACAGGATCGCGGTAATCGCCGGGGACGGCATTGGCAAGGAGGTCATGCCCGAGGGCGTGCGCGTGCTGGAAGCTGCCGGCGCAAAGTACGGCATCGGATTCAAGTTCCAGGAATTCCCGTGGAACTGCGACTGGTACAAGGAGCACGGCAAGATGTGCCCCGACGAGGCGCCCGAAATCCTGAAGAAATTCGACGCCGTCTATTTCGGCGCGGTGGGCAACCCGGCCATCGTGCCCGATCACGTGTCGGCGTGGGGCCTGCTCATCAATTTCCGCCGCTGGTTCGACTTGTACGTGAACCTGCGCCCGGTGCGGCTATTCAAGGGCCTGCCCTGCCCGCTCGCCGGTCGCCAGCCCGGTGACATCGACTATTACGTGGTGCGTGAAAACACCGAGGGCGAATACTCCACCGTCGGCGGGCGCCTGTTCGAGGGCACCGAGCGCGAAGTGGTGCAGCAGACCGCGACCTTCTCGCGCAAGGGCGTGGACCGGATCCTCAAGTACGCGTTCGAACTGGCGAAGAAGCGCCCCAAGCAGCACGTCACCTCGTGCACCAAGTCGAACGGCATCACCATCACCATGCCGTACTGGGACGAGCGCTTCGCCGAGATGAAAAAGCAGTACCCCGGCATTCGCGCCGACCAGTACCACGTCGACGGCCTGACCATCCAGTTGGTGCTCAACCCGGACCGCTTCGACGTGATCGTCGGCTCCAACCTGTTCGGCGACATCCTGTCCGACATCGGCCCCGCCACCGCGGGCACCATCGGCATCGCGCCCTCGGGGAACATCAATCCCGAGCGCCTGTTCCCGTCGATATTCGAGCCGGTGCACGGTTCGGCGCCGGACATCGCCGGCAAGAAGATCGCCAACCCGATCGGCCAGGTGTGGGCTGGCGCGATGCTGCTCGACCACCTCGGTCACGCCGATGCCGCTGCCGCAGTCGTGCGCGGCATCGAGAAAGTGATCGTCGACGGGCCGCGCACGCCGGACATGGGCGGCAAGGCCAGCACTGCGGAAGTCGGTGCCGCCGTGGCCGAAGCCGTGCGCGCCGAGGAGCGCCGCAAGGCGGCATGAAAACCTACCGCATCGCGTCGATTCCCGGCGACGGTATCGGCATCGAGGTCATCGCGGAGGGCGAGAAGGTCCTGCGCGAACTCGCGCGCAAGGACGGCGGCTTTGCGCTCGAATTCACCCCGTTCGACTGGGGCTCGGCGCGCTACCTCAAGACCGGCGCCTACATGCCCGACAAGCCGCTCGACATCCTGCGCAAGTTCGACGCCATCTTCTTCGGCGCGGTCGGCGCCCCCGAGGTGCCGGACCATATCTCGCTCTGGGGTTTGCGGTTGCCGATCTGCCAGGGATTCGACCAGTATGCCAACGTGCGGCCCGCGCGCGTCCTGCCCGGCATCACCAGCCCGCTTGTCAAAGGCAGCGAGATCGACTGGGTCATCATCCGCGAGAACACCGAGGGCGAATACTCGGGATCGGGCGGGCGCGTGCACCGTGGACTGCCCGATGAGATCGCCACCGAAACCTCGGTGTTCACGCGCAAGGGCGTCGAGCGCGTGCACCGGTTCGCTTTCGAACTGGCGAAGAAGCGCCCGCGCAAGCAGCTCACGCTGGTGACCAAGTCGAACGCGCAGCGCCATGGCATGGTGTTGTGGGACGAAGTGTTCTTCGAGGTCGCCAAGGACTACCCCGACGTGCGCATCGACCGGCAACTGGTCGACGCGGTGACCACCACCATGACGCTCAAGCCGGCGACGCTCGACACCATCGTGGCCACCAACCTGCACGCCGACATCCTCTCCGACCTTGCGGCGGCGCTGTCGGGGTCGCTGGGCATCGCGCCGACCGCGAACCTGAACCCGGAGCGCACCTTCCCCTCCATGTTCGAGCCGATCCACGGTTCGGCCTTCGACATCACCGGCAAGGGGATCGCCAATCCGATCGCGACGTTCTGGACCGCTTCGATGATGCTCGAGCACCTGGGCGAGCCCAAGGCCGCCGCTCGCCTCATGGCGGCGATCGAAAAAGTCACCGCGAAGAAGATTTTCACGCCGGACCTGGGCGGCACAGCACGCACCGCACAGGTGACCGAAGCCGTAGCCGCGGCGCTGTAGGCTGCGACATTTGCATACTTTCATTTCCAAAGACCTAATGTATAAGCGGCTTTCATGCCAGTTGGTTTTCCAAATTTAGAAAAATAAACAGGAGAGTGACATGGGTAACCGTGATCGCCAACGCAGGGAAGAAAAGAAGCCCAAGAAGCCCAAGCCCGTGCCGCCAGCCCGCTAGCAGGCCGGCGCAAGACGGGCTGGAGGACACCGCTTGACCGGGGCGACGCCACTGGCGCTCGCCATCGCGATCCTGAGCTCGGTGTGCTTCGCGGTGGCGCACATCACCGCGCGTGTGGGCTTGCGCTCGATCGACGCACGTGCCGGCGCCGCGCTCAGCGTTCCGACCGCCATGGTGCTGTTCCTCGCCGCCGCGCCGTTCGCGCTGGACACCGCAGGCTTCGACCTGCGCGCGCTGCTCGTCTTCGCCGCGGTCGGGGTGTTCTTTCCCTCGCTCGTGACGATCATTACCTTCCGCTCCAACGAGCTGCTGGGCCCGACCGTCACCAGCGCCGTATCGGGGATCGCGCCCCTGTTCGCGCTGCTTGCCGCAAGCGTTTTCCTGGGCGAGCAGGTGCCGTCGCAAGCCACGGTGTCGGCGCTCGGCGTAGTGGCCGGCGTGGCCCTGCTGTCGTGGAAGAAAGGCGCCGTACGCTCGGGCTTCGTGGGGTGGGCCCTGCTCTGGCCCCTTTCAGGCGCGGCGGTGCGCGGCCTCGTGCAGACCGGGGTGCGCGCCGGCCTGCTGATCTGGCCGAACGCCTTTGCCGCCGGGCTGGTCGGCTACATCATGTCCTCGATGGTCGTGATCGGCGCCAACCGCCTGCGCGGGGGCGTGCGGCCCCGGCCCACGCGCCGCGACCGGACATGGTTCGCCGTCACCGGCGTGCTCAATGGCAGCGCGGTGCTGCTGATGTACTTCGCGCTCAGCATGGCCCCAGTATGGGTAGTAGCGCCGATTGTGGCCTCTTACCCGCTGCTCACGGCTCTGTTTGGCGCGGCGCTGTTGCACGACGAGAAACTCCCGCTCTCGGCGCTCGCGGGCGCCGGCCTCACCATCGCCGCGGTCGTGTACCTCCTCGTGTCGCTCGGTGGCGGATAACATCGAAGTCGCCACCACAACCCGGCCGCTGCGCGCGGTCACGGACCACGAGCGCGAAGACTACGAGCGCGATGGCGCGGTCTGCCTGCGCGGCATCTTTCCCACGGCGTGGCTCGACTTCCTCGCCGGGGCGGTGGACGAGGCCATGGCCCGACCCGGCCCTCACGCCGAGGATTACGAGCGCGGCGAGGTCGGCGTGGGCCGGTTCTTCGGCGACCTCGAGATGGCGCTGCGTCTGCCTTCCTTTCGCCACTTCGCGCTCCAATCGCCGGCGGCCGAGATCGCCGGCACGCTCATGGGTTCGAAGCGGATCAACTTTTTCTATGACCAGCTCCTCGTAAAGGAGCCCGGCACGGCAGCGCGCACACCGTGGCACCAGGACCAGCCGTATTGGGCCGTAAGCGGACGGCAGGTGTGCTCGCTGTGGCTGCCGCTCGATCCGGTGCCCGAGGATGTGTCGGTGGAATATGTGCGCGGCAGCCATCGCTGGCCCGCATACAACCCTGCCCATTTCTCTGATGGCAGCGCATATGCGGGCACCGGGCTGCCGGCGCTGCCCGACATCGAGGCCGAGAGAGCCAAGCATTCCATTGCCGCCTTCTCGCTCGAGCCCGGCGACCTGCTCGCCTTCCAGGCCATGATCGTGCATGGCGCGCCCGGCAACGCGGGGCGCCATCGCCGGCGCGCAGTGTCGACGCGCTGGACAGGCGATGATGCGCGCTACTGCGTTCGCAAAGGAGAAGTGGCAATTCCCACGACCGACCCGGG
>JBDTRN010000130.1:0-8276 GCA_039931715.1 Betaproteobacteria bacterium | reverse complement strand
GCAAGATGATCGCCGAAAATGCGCCGCTCACCGTGGCCGCGGCCAAGTTCGCCGTCGTGCAGGGGTTGAAAGACCCGGCCGAGCGCGACATGGCCACCGCCACGAAGATGGTGCAGACATGCTTTGCGAGCGAGGACCACAAGGAGGGCCGCAAGGCCTTCATGGAAAAGCGCACGCCCAATTTCGTCGGCAAGTAAGCGCACCGCAGGGTGCGCCAGGCACCACCCCAAAGGAGACAGGCATGGTATCGAGATCTGCCGCGACGCCGGTGGCGCGCCTCACCGTGAGGCTGGCGGCGAGCATTACTACGCTTTGCGCCACCCTCGCCCTGGCGACGCTCGCCGGCGCGCAGACTTTCCCATCCAAACCCGTGAAGCTGATTACCGGCTACCCGCCGGGCGGGTCGGCGGACTTCCTCACCCGACTCATGGCCGAGGAGATGACGAAGAACCTGGGTGTGGCGGTGGTGGCCGAGAACCGGCCCGGCGCGGGCGCGACGATCGCCTCGGAGGCAGTGGCGAAATCGACGCCCGACGGGTACACGGTCTTCAATTCCACCCATCATGCGATCAACAAGGCGCTGTACAAGAAGCTCAGCTACGACCCCGACAAGGATTTCGTCGCCATCACCCGCGTGGCCACCGGGCCGCTGGTGATCTGCGTGAAGAACGACCTGCCGATCAAGAGCCTGCGCGAACTCATAGCGTACGCCAAGGCCAACCCGGGCAAGCTTTTCAACGCCAACTCGGGCAACGGTTCCTCGCCGCACCTGGCTGGCGTGGACTTCATGACCACCGCCGGGGTGAAGTTCACTACCGTGCAGTTCAAGGGCGGCGGGCCGGCCGCGCAATCCCTGATTGCGGGCGACACCGACGTCATGTTCGCCACTCCGCCGACGGTGATGGGATTCATTCGCGCCGGACGCATGCGCGCGCTGGCGATCACCTCGAAGAATGCATCGCCCTCCATTCCCGGCTTGCCAGGGGCGGGGGAAGCCGGCCTGCCGGGCTACGACCATACTTTCTCGTTCGGCCTGTATGCCCCAGCGGGCACCCCACCGGCGGTCCTCAGGCGCCTGCACGAAGCGGCAGTCAAGGGCCTGGCGCGCCCCGAAGTGAAGGAAAAGATCGCCTTCCAGGGCATGGACGCGACGCCCTCGGCGTCGCCCGAGGCCTTCGAGGCCGAGCTGAAGGCCGAAGCACCGATGTGGGAACGCGTCGTGCGCGAATCAGGCGCGCGGGTCGAGTAATACCGCCGAATCCCCATCCCCAAACACATCTACTGACACCAACGGAGCATCCCAAATGGCATCCATCAAAGTCGCAATCGTCACGGGCGCCGGAACCGGCGTGGGCAAATCCGCCGCGCTCGCGCTGCTCAAGGACGGCTACCACGTGGCGCTGGTCGGCCGCAGGAAGGAACTGCTCGAGAAAACCGCCGCCGATTCAGGCGCCGCGGATCGCACCCTGTGCCTGCCCGTCGACCTCGCGAAGCCGGAGAACATCCCTTCGGTGTTCGCGGCCACCAAGTCGAAGTGGGGGCGCCTCGATGTGCTCTTCAACAACGCCGGCATGGGCGCGCCCGCCATCCCGATGGAAGACCTCACCCTCGAGCAGTGGCAGAACGTGGTCAACATCAACCTCACCGCGATGTTCCTGTGCACCCAGGAGGCGATCCGCATCATGAAGGCGCAGACGCCGATGGGCGGCCGGATCATCAACAACGGCTCGATCTCGGCGCACGCCCCGCGCCCGTTTTCCTCACCCTACACCGCGACCAAGCACGCGGTCACCGGGCTGACCAAGTCGACCTCGCTCGATTGCCGCAAGTACGACATCGCCTGCAGCCAGATCGACATCGGCAATGCCGCCACCGAGATGACCGAGCGCATGAAGAACGGCGTGCCGCAGGCCAACGGCACCACCATGGTCGAGCCGCGCATGGATGTGGCGCACGTCGGCAGCGCGGTGGCCTACATGGCCAGCCTGCCGCTGGACGCGAACGTGCAGTTCATGACCGTCATGGCGAGCAAGATGCCGTTCGTCGGGCGCGGCTGATCGCCTGCCGGCAAGCCCGCCGGTCGCCTTAAAGTACAACAATGGAAATTTCGGAGTCAATCGGCAGGCTGCTCTCCGGTAAGTTGTATTTCCAAAACCGGAAAACATGATGGAATTCGACGGCAAGCGGATCGTTGTCGATACCAACGTGCTCCTCGACCTCGTGGTGTTCCACGATCCGGGGGTGGAGGCGCTGCGCACCGCCATCGACACCGGTCGCGTAATGATGGTCACCAGCCCGGCCTGCATGGAAGAACTGCGGCGGGTGCTGGGCTATGCTGCCTTTGGCCTTGGCGCGGCTGCGCAGCACGAGGCATGCGGCTGGGTCGTCGCGCGAGCGGTATGCGAGCCGCAACCACCGGCGCAGGCGCTCGTGCCGCGCTGCCCGGATGCGGACGACCAAAAATTCCTCGACCTCGCCTGGGTGGCCGGCGCCACCCACCTCGTGACCAAGGACCGCGCCCTGCTCGGGCTCGCCCGGCGGATGGCGAAACTGGGCTGCTGCGTGTCCTCGCCCACAGAGCCGGGCTTGATCGAGGTATAGAGTGACTGGCGGCAGGCCCTGCGCACGAACTTGCCCAACCCGCCTGCCTAACCCACCTGCCCAACCCCTCCACCGGAGATGGCCTTGAAGACGATCCTCGAAACCGCCCTCGAGCAAGGCGCGCCGCGACACCTTTCGATGGTGCGCAGCTTCCACCTCGCCGACCTGTTCACGCTGGCCAACGCGGCGTGCGGGGTGGCCGGCGTGTTCCTCGCCATGCTGTTCATCGACAGCGGCTGGATCCGCCATTTCCTCTGGGCCGCGGCGATGGCGCCGCTGGCGTTCTTCTTCGACGTGCTCGACGGGCGCATCGCGCGCGCGCGCCACACCCACTCGGCCTTCGGGCGCGAGCTCGATTCGCTTGCCGACGTGATCTCCTTCGGGGTGGCCCCCGCCGCCCTCGCCTTTGCCGCGGGCATGCGCGGCGGGTGGGATGCGTTCGCGCTGATCTACTTTGTCTGCTGCGGCGTGAGCCGCCTCGCGCGCTTCAACGTCACGGCCGAGAGCCTTGCCACCGATAGCGGCAAGGTCGCCTATTTCGAAGGCACCCCCATTCCCACCAGCGTGGTGCTCACCGCGCTGCTCGCTTTCGCCGTGTGGCGGGGCCGCATCGGCGAGGCCCTGTACGGCGGGGTGTGGTCGCTGGGCTGGGACCTGCACCCCTTGAGCCTGTTGTTCGTGCTGTCGGGCACGCTGATGATTAGCAAGACGCTGCGGATCCCGAAGTTCTAGGAAACCAGCGCCAGGAAAGTTGCCCTAGGAAAGTAGCCTGAGGCCACGTTATCCTCCGTGGCATGCAAAGTCCTGCCGCACCCCCGCGCTACGACGCGATCCTGTTCGACCTGCTCACCGCCCTGATCGACTCGTGGTCGTTGTGGAACCGCGTGGCCGGCAGCGAGGAGGCCGGGCGCAGGTGGCGCGCCGAATACCTGCGCCTCACCTACGGCTGCGGAACCTATCTGCCCTACGAAAGCCTGGTGGCCGAAGCGGCCCGCGCGAGCGGCCTGTCGAACGAGCATGCCGCCCGCCTCTGCCTCGAATGGGAAACGCTGCAACCGTGGGATGACGCGGTCGCGCTGCTTGGCGCGCTCGCGCCGCACTATCGCCTCGGAGTGGTGACCAACTGCTCCGAAGTCCTCGGCCGCCGCGCGGCGGCGCTCATGCAGGTGCCGTTCGAGTGCATCGTGACCGCTGAGCGCGCCGGCTTCTACAAACCCGATCCCGCGCCGTACCTTCTCGCATTGCGCGATCTCGGCCTGCCCGCCGAGCGCGTGTTGTTCGTGGCCGGCTCCGGCTTCGACCTGATCGGCACCGCCCGCATCGGCTTGACCACGCTGTGGCACAACCGCGTCGGCCTGGCTTCGCCGCAGGGCGCGCCAATGGCAGCGGCCGAGGCGGCGACGCTGCGCCCGATGGTCGAGGATTTCCTGCAGCGCGCCAGCCAACCTGAAGTCACTCCATGACCCCGGACCCGACCCTCGCCGAACTCGATACCCCTGCGCTGCTGCTGGATCGCGGCAAGGTCGCCGCCAACGCCGCGCGCCTGCGCTCGCACATCGAATCCCTCGGCTCGCGGCTGCGGCTGCACGTCAAGACCGCCAAGTCGCTCGAGGTGGCGCGTCTCGTGCTCGGCGAAGCTCCCGCACCGATCACGGTGTCGACGCTCAAGGAAGCCGAACAGTTCGCCGCCCACGGCTACCGCGACATCCTGTATGGCGTGGCTTTCGCGCCCGACAAGCTCGCGCGCGCCCTTGCGCTCGCGCGCAACGGCGTGGACCTCGCGATCGTGCTCGACAGCCCGCAGGCGGCACGCACCATTGCCAGCCTGCTCGGCGCGGACGCCCCGGCCTTGCGCGTTCTGGTCGAAATCGACTGCGACGGCCATCGCGCGGGCCTGCGGCCCGGCGACCCGGCGATAGTCGAAATCGCACACTCGCTGGCCGGCAGCCGCGCACGGGTGGCTGGGGTCATGACCCACGCGGGCGGATCGTACGACTGCCGCAGCGTCGAGGCGATTCGCGCGATGGCCGCGCGGGAACGCGATGCAGTGGTTGCGGCCGCGCGGGAACTGCGCGCAGCCGGCTTCGAGGCGCCGGTCGTGAGCGTCGGCTCCACACCCACCGCCACTTATGCCGAAGACCTCACGGGCGTGACCGAGGTGCGTGCCGGGGTGTTCGTGTTTTTCGACCTCGTGATGGCCGGCATCGGCGTATGCCGCGTGGAAGACATCGCCGTCTCGGTGCTCGGCACAGTGATCGGGCACCAGCGCGAAAAGGGCTGGACGCTCACCGACGCGGGCTGGATGGCCATGTCGCGTGACCGCGGCACCGCGAAACAGCCGCTCGACCAGGGCTATGGCGTAGTCTGCGACGCGGCAGGCCGGCCGATGCCCGGGCTCATCGTGTCGGATGCGAGCCAGGAGCACGGTATCGTCAGCCATCGCAGCGGCGATCCGGCGCGCATGCCGGACCTGCCGATAGGCACGCGCCTGCGCATCCTGCCCAACCACGCCTGCGCGACCGCCGCGCAGTACGATCGCTATGCAGTCCTCGACAGCGCCGGGCGCATCGAGGCGACGTGGCTGCGGTTCTCGGGCTGGTGACGGTGACCTCGCGCACCTGAAACGGCGCACGGGCCGGTGCTGCGCGGCTGGTAAAATCGACGCATCCCCACGCATCGCCAGAAAGGAAGCGCCATGGCCGCCAAAGCCAACTATATTTTCACCGTCAGCATGGATGTCGAAGCCGACAAGGAGGCCATCTTCAACGAGGTCTACGATACCGAGCACATCCCTCTGATCCTCAAGGTGCCCGGCGTGGTGTCGGCCAAGCGCTACAAGATGGAGCCGCTCACCATGATCCTCGGCGGCGAGAAGAAATCCATCGTCATGGAAGGCGAGCCGGTCTACATGGCCGTGTATGAACTCGAGAGCGCCGACGTGCTCGTGGGCGAAGGCTGGGCCAAGGCGGTGGATTCGGGTCGCTGGCCGTCGCATGTGCGGCCATTCACCAAAAACCGCCGCCATGTCCTGCGCAAGCTGACCGGCTAGGACGCAAAGGCCCGCGCCGCGGCTTGTCAGCGCGGCGGGACGGCCCTGCGCGGCTCGGGGGCCGGGCCGAGGCGCACGATCGCGATGCGCGCCGTGTCACCGCCGGTGACCAGGGCGCAGCGTCCGCCTTCCGGCGCGTCGAGGACCACCGATTCCAGCGGCTTCAGGGGAAGCGCGTCACCGCTGACTTGGGCCTCGCCTTCAAGGAGCACCGCGACCACGGTCTCGCCCGCGCGCTGTTCGCAAAAGAGGGGTCCCCGCCAGCGTGGCAGCACGATCCGGGCGCTGGCCCGGCTGCGCCGCGTCATTACATTGAACACCTGCACGGGCTCGCCGAGCAGGCGGCAGGTGGTTTCCCAATCGCCGCTGAAGGCGAAGGGCACAAAGGGCGCCCCGACCGCGCGACGCACGTTCACATTGTTGATGATATCGATGCACGTAAGTTCGACGCCGGCGCCCGCAAGCAGCATGAACTGCCGGTCCATGCCAGAGAGGGACGAAAACGGGCAGTCGATGCCGATGTCGGTGGTGCTCACCTGCCAGTCGGCCGTGTCGTGGCCGCCGATGGCCGGGTGCGAAGCGATGACACGCGACACGCCCAGCCCGTTCTTCCAGGCAAGCGTGGCGTACTCGGCCGAGCGCAGGATTCGCATGCCCGAATATAGCGTCGAATCCGGTTAGCATTGCGAGATTCGAGCATCATGCCGCCTCCCCCACCTGCCCCCGCCCCAGCGCCTGCGCCCGTTCCCGTCTCCGCCCCGACGACGGCCGCGGATGCGTCGCAGCGGGGTCCACGGCGTCCTTCCAGGGATGCGCGCCGCGCCCGCATCGCATCGGGCGTGGTGCTGTTCATCTTCGTCGCCACGCACCTGGTCAACCACGCGCTCGGACTGATCTCGCTCGCGGCGATGGAAGCCGGCCGCTGGGCGTTCCTCGCCGTGTGGCGCAATCCCGTGGGCACGGCGCTCATTGCCGGCGCGGTCGTGGTCCACATCGCGCTGGCCGTCTGGTCGATCTACCTGCGCCGCCAGTTCCGCATGCCGTTCTGGGAGGGATTCCAGATCCTGCTGGGCGTGGCGATCCCGCTGCTGCTTGTCGACCACGTCATCGGGACGCGTCTTTCCCACGAAGAATTCGGCTTCGAAGATTCGTACACCGCGGTGGTGCTGGTGTTCTGGGTGCTGAAGCCCGAACTGGCGCTGTGGCAGAGCATCCTGGTGCTGGTGGCCTGGGCGCATGGCTGCATGGGCATCCACTACTGGCTGCGCATGGAGCCCTGGTATGCGCGCATCCGCATGGTGCTGTACACCATCGTGGTGCTGCTGCCCGTGCTTGCCCTGCTTGGGTTCGCGCAGGCCGGCCGCTTCGTCGCCAGCCTCGCGGCCGACCCGATCTGGGCGCGCGAGCTGCTGGCCGATGCGCGAGCGCCCGACGTCATGGCCTCCGCCGCGCTCAAGCACACCGGCGACTCCATCGAACTGGCGTTCGCCTTCCTGCTCGCCATCACGCTGGTGGCGCGCGCGGTGCGCGAAGTCATCGAGCGCGGAAGCTCGGTGCGCATCACCTATCCCGGCCGGCGGGTGGTTACTGTCCCGGTGGGCTTCTCGATCCTCGAGGCCAGCCGCCAGGAGCGCATCCCGCATGCCTCAGTGTGCGGCGGGCGCGGGCGCTGCTCGACGTGCCGGGTGCGCATCCTCTCCGGTGCCGGACCGCTGCCGCCTCCGCGCCCGACCGAAGCGCGCGTGCTTGCGCGACTCAATGCGCCCGCCGACGTGCGCCTCGCCTGCCAGCTGCGGCCAGTCCACGACCTGAGTCTCATGCTCCTCATTCCGCCCAGCATGAAGCCGATGGAGTCCCTCGAGCACCCCGGCATCATGGCCGGGCGCGAAAGGGAGGTCTGCGTCATGTTCGCCGACCTGCGCGGGTTCACCAAGATCGCCGAAAAGCGCCTGCCTTACGACGTCGTCTTCCTGCTCAACCGCTACTTCGAGGCGGTGGGCGACGCGATCGAGGCGGCCGGCGGCATCCCCAACCAGTTCATCGGCGACGGCATCATGGCGCTGTTCGGAGTCGAAAGCGGCGCGGCGGCGGGTGCGCGCGATGCGCTGGCCGCCGCGCGCGCCATGCATCGTGCAATTGCCGACCTGAGCGCCGAGCTGCACGAAGCGCTGCCCGCGCCGTTACGCCTGGGCATCGGGGTGCATGTGGGGCCGGCGGTCGTCGGTCACATGGGCCGCGGCGTCGCCACCTACCTCACCGCCGTCGGCGACACGGTCAACACCGCCAGCCGGCTGCAGGACCACACCAAGGAATTCGCCTGCGAACTGATCTTGTCCGACCGCGTTGCCGAACGCGCCGGGGTCGACCTGTCGGGGTTTCCGCGCGAAGAGATCACGGTGCGCAACCGCGCCGAAGCGGTGGTGGTTCGGATCGTCAAAGATGTCGATTCGCTGCCGCTCGAGGAGCCCAGGGGGAGCGTGCGCGAGTAAGCGGTGCGCAATACGGGCGCTTGTGCCCGCCGGTTCAACCCGTCGGTTCAACCCGTCGGTTCAGCCCTCGACGGCGGCCTGCCAGCCTTCCTTCATCTGGCGGTTCACGCTGCGGGCGGCATGCGCCATGGCCACAT
>JBDTRN010000129.1:0-8319 GCA_039931715.1 Betaproteobacteria bacterium | reverse complement strand
ATCTCGGCGAAGCCGCTCCGCAGCGGCGCGGTCGCCATGCACTACCGGCGCGCGCAATGACGCGGAGATGGGTCAAGTTGCCTGACAACACCCTGCGCTCGGACGGGCCTCGCCTTGCTCGGCCCGCCGGTGAGCGCGAACGTTGGACGCGGTATGCACATCGCTAACCAACGCGTGCATTCGGCGTGCCGGTGAGCTAAACGGCAATCACAAAATTTCAAGGAGGCGATCGTGACATCTGCGGAATCTGACTACCTATTTCGTCTTGCAACGCTCTCGTTGTCGTTTGTCGGCTTTTCTTCGGTAGTTGTCGCCCTCCGAAGCGCGCTGGGAGGCGAGCTCTCCGATCGGCACCTTCGCCTCGTGCGCCTCTACATTGAAGGCGGTCTTCTGGTCACCGCTCTTGCCTTGCTTCCCACGCTTCTAAATATTCTTCGAATCTCTGCGCCCGTCACTTGGTCACTGTCCAGTGCAGCCGCCGCTTCGATCCTTTCCTTCGTTCTTCTGATCCAATTCCGCCGGCGCCGTACGGTCGAGCCGGGCCGGTTCCCGCCGTGGGTCGTCGTCATGTATATCGTTTCGATCTTCGCGGTTGCAGCACTCTGGTTCAACGTAGCAGGTACTCCGTTCCCACCGAGCGTAGGACCTTACGCCTTTGTCCTGACTTGGGCTCTTTGCGTCTTTGGTTTCATTTTTGTTCGAACGATTGAGCTGTTCCTGCATCGGCCGCTTCCCACCTGATGCGGTCATCAGGATGCGTGTGTCCAACTCCAGATGCAGCGCACAGGCGAAAGCGGCCACAACTTTCTCGTCGGCCAGCTTGCACGCCTGCCGCTGATCACAACGAGTAGGGCTCATAACAACGTAGGGTCTATGTCACGAGCAAATGAAGGTCCGTCGAGGCCCGTTGAAAGGACAAACGATTGCACTCGCGTCCTCGGACCGAACTGAATCGTTTCGTCGTATGGCTGACGATCTCGGTGCCCGGCGGCTGGTATCCCCGGCTCGCCCATGCGACGTCAGGCGAGCGCAAGGAACGGCGACTCATTGCGGAGGGTCGGGGCATCCACTGGGAGTCCATTGACGAAGACATCAGCGTTGAAGGCCTGCTCGCGGGCCGAGCGTCCGGAGAGAACCAGACTTCATTCAAACAGTGGCTCAGCGCAAGGGGATCGCGCCTCACCAAGCGTTCGACGGGGCCGCGCAAAAGCAGCGTGCGCCGTCAACGCTGACGTTATAGGCCAACCGCGTTGCCGTAACGGGAAAACTCCCGCGAACCGTCAGCCGAGGAGGATGCAGGTCGTCGTCGCGTGCGCCAGCAGCTTCCCTGCCGCGTCGGTGAGCTTGCCCTCGGCGGTGGCGGTGGTGCGCCCGAGGTGGATCACGCGCCCTTCGGCGATCATGCGGCCGGAATCCTCGCGCACGGCGCGCACGAAATTGACCTTGAATTCCAGGCTCGTGTAGCCCTGCCCGGCCTTGAGCGCGGTGTGCACCGCGCATCCCATGCACGAATCGAGCAGGGTGGCGATCCAGCCGCCGTGCACGCTGCCGATGGGGTTGTAGTGGTCGAACTTCGCCTCGCCCGAGAACACCGCCACGCCATGCTCGACGCGGTCGAGCGCGTAGTCCAGCGCACGCATGATCGGTGGCCACGGATATTTCCCGCTGATGAGGCCCTGCATGAGCTCAAGGCCCGACAGGCGCATCATTTCTTCGCGGGGCACCACGCCGTACTGTCGCATCGCCGTTCCTTTGTTTGCGCCTGCCGCGATTGTCCGGGCGAATCGCGCCGCCGTCCACGCTACGTGCGACAGCGAACAGATACAGGCCACGAGCGTGTTACAAAAGGAATGGACTTTGCCGCCCCACCAATCCCTATGCCCGCGCCGCCGACCATCCTCACGCTGAACGCCGGGTCTTCGAGCATCAAGTTCGCGCTGTATCGCGCCGGCGAGCCGCCGGTGCGAGGCCTGCACGGCAGCATCGAACGCATTGGCTCGGGCGAGGCGCGGATGGCCTATGTCGGCGCTCCCGCGGGCGGTGCGGGAGATCAGCGGCACGAGAGCGACGTGGGTAGCCTCGATCACCCCCGCGCAGCGGAATTTCTGCTCGACTGGCTGGAGGACCGGGTGGGTTTGGCCGCGCTTGCCGCGGTAGGCCACCGCATCGTGCACGGTGGGCCGCGCTTTTACGAGCCGCAGCGCGTGGGCCCCGCGATGCTCGCTGAACTGCGCAGGTTGAGCGCTTTTGCGCCCGAGCATTTGCCGGCGGCGCTCGAACTGATCGACCGGCTGGGCGAGCGCGCCCCCGGTCTCGCGCAAGTGGCCTGCTTCGACACCGCCTTCCATCGCGGCATGCCGCAAGTCGCGCGCTTGCTGCCGATCCCGCGCCGCTACCAGGCCCAGGGCGTGGAGCGCTTCGGCTTCCACGGGCTGTCGTATGAATACCTCATGGGCGAGCTCGGGCGCGTAGCCGGCCGCGAATCTGCCGCCGGAAAAGTCGTGCTGTGCCACCTCGGCAACGGCGCAAGCCTCGCCGCCGTGAAGGAGGGCAAGTGCGTCGACACCAGCATGGCCTTCACCCCCGCAGCGGGCGTGCCGATGAGCACTCGCTCGGGTGACCTCGACCCGGGACTCGCGTGGTACCTCGCGCAAAGCGAAGGCATGGGCGCGCAGCAGTTCGACCGGATGGTGAACCAGGAATCTGGGCTGCTGGGGATGTCGGAAACGAGTTCCGACATCCGCGACCTGCTCGCCGCCGAGTCGAACGACACGCGCGCGGCCGAGGCCGTTGCGGTGTTCTGCTACCAGGTGCGTAAATGGATAGGCGCGTTTGCCGCGGCGCTCGGCGGCCTCGACACGCTGGTGTTCGCCGGCGGCATCGGCGAGAACGCTCCCCTGATCCGCGCTCGCATCTGCGCCGACCTCGGCTTTCTCGGCGTCACGCTCGACGCCGGCCGCAATGAAGCGGGCGAAGCAGTCATTTCAGCCGACGGCAGCCGTGTCGTCGCGCGCGTCATGCGCACCGACGAGGATGTGATCATCGCCAGGGCGGTGTTTCGCGTGCTCGCCTCCCCCTCTCCACAATCCAACCCTCCTGCCAACCCTAGCGAGGCATAAGCCCGTGGCCCAGCCCCTTTCCGCCAAACTGCTGCACAAGATCGACGCCTACTGGCGCGCGGCCAACTACCTCTCGGTGGGCCAGATCTACCTGTTCGACAACCCACTGCTCAAAAAGCCGTTGCGCATCGGTCACGTCAAGCCGCGCCTGCTCGGCCACTGGGGCACCACGCCGGGACTGAATTTCGTCTACGTGCACCTGAACCGCATCATCAAGCGCTACGACCTCGACATGATCTATGTCACCGGGCCCGGTCACGGCGGCCCCGGCCTAGTCGCTAACACCTATCTCGAAGGCAGCTATACCGAACGCTATCCGGCCATTTCGCGCGACGAAGCCGGCCTCAAGAAACTGTTCACGCAGTTTTCCTTTCCCGGTGGCATCCCCAGCCACGTGTCGCCCGAAACCCCGGGTTCGATCAACGAAGGCGGCGAGCTCGGCTATTCGCTCATGCACGCCTATGGCGCTGCCTTCGACAACCCCGACCTCATCGTGGCGTGCGTGGTCGGCGATGGCGAGGCCGAGACCGGGCCGATGGCCGCGAGCTGGCATTCGAACAAGTACCTCAACCCCGCGCGCGACGGCGCGGTGCTGCCGATCCTGCATCTGAACGGCTACAAGATCGCCAGCCCGACCCTGCTCGCGCGCATCGGGCGCAAGGAGCTCGATGCACTGTTCCGCGGCTATGGCTACCGGCCGTACTTCGTCGAGGGCGACGACCCGCAAAAAGTTCACCAGGCGATGGCCGGCACGCTCGACCGCGTGGTGGCAGAGATCCGCCGCATCCAGGCGAGCGCGCGCAAGTCCGGGTTCGCCAAGCGCCCTGCCTGGCCGATGATCGTGCTGCGCACTCCCAAGGGATGGACCGGCCCCGCAGTGGTGGACGGCGTGCAGGTGGAAGGGACGTGGCGCTCGCACCAGGTGCCGCTCGCGCAGCTCGCGGAAAAGCCCGGGCACCTGCGCTTGCTCGAGCAATGGATGAAAAGCTACCGGCCCGAGGAACTGTTCGATGCCAAGGGCCGCCTCATCGCGTCGCTGGCCGAACTTGCGCCCACGGGCAATCGGCGCATGGGAGCCAACCCGCACGCCAACGGCGGCCTGCTGCTGCGTGACCTCGATCTGCCCGATTTCCGCGCCTACGCCGTGGATGTACCCGCACCGGGTGGCGTGAGCGCCGAAGCCACGCGGGTGACCGGCGGCTACCTGCGCGATGTGCTCAAGCTGAACGACGGCGCCCAAAACTTCCGCGTGTTCGGCCCGGACGAGACCACTTCGAACCGGCTCACGCATGTGTTCGAGGCGACCGACCGCGTGTTCACGGGCCGGATCCGCAAGGGCGACATCGAGCTCGCGCCCGATGGCCGCGTGATGGAGGTGCTGAGCGAGCACCTGTGCCAAGGCTGGCTCGAAGGCTACCTGCTCACCGGGCGGCATGGTTTCTTCTCGTGCTACGAGGCGTTCGTGCACGTGGTCGACTCGATGTTCAACCAGCATGCCAAGTGGCTCAAGGTGTCGCGCGAAATCACCTGGCGCAAACCCATCGCCTCGCTCACCTACCTGCTCACCTCCCACGTGTGGCAGCAGGACCACAACGGCTTCAGCCACCAGGATCCGGGCTTCATCGACCACGTGGCCAACAAGAAGGCCGACGTGATCCGCATCTACCTGCCGCCGGATGCCAACACGCTGCTGTGCGTGACCGACCATTGCCTGCGCAGCCGCAACTACGTCAACGTGATCGTCGCGGGCAAGCAGCCCAAGGCGCAATGGCTCGGCATGGACGCGGCGGCCAAGCACTGCGCTGCGGGCCTCGGCACGTGGGCGTGGGCCGGTAGCGAAAAGGGCGGCCAGGCCGACGTAGTGATGGCCTGCGCGGGCGATGTGCCCACGCTCGAGACGCTCGCCGCGGTGCAACTGTTGCGCGAGCACCTGCCGGCGCTGCGCGTGCGGGTGGTGAACGTGGTCGACCTCATGGCGCTTCAACCGCAGAGCGAGCACCCCCACGGCGTGAGCGACAAGGTGTTCGATGCCCTGTTCACGCGCGACAAGCCGATCGTATTCGCCTTCCACGGCTACCCGACATTGATCCACCGCCTCACTTACCGCCGTACCAACCATCGCAACCTGCACGTGCGCGGCTACAAGGAAGAGGGCACCACCACCACCCCCTTCGACATGGCGGTGGTCAACGACCTCGACCGCTTCCATCTCGTGCAGGACGTGATCGACCGCGTGCCCGGCCTCGGCGCGCGCGGCGCGCGGCTGGCCAAGCTGATGGGCGAGAAGCTGCGGGAGCACTTCCGTTACATCCGCAAGCACGGTGAGGACATGCCCGAGATCCTCGAGTGGAAGTGGCAGCCCCGCGTGGCAGCAAAAAGGTCCGCGGTTGCGAAGCGGGCCACGCCACGGCGGTGAGTGCCCCGCTGCAGAAGATCCACCTCGTGCGCCACGGCGAGACCGCGTGGTCGCTGAGCGGGCAGCACTCCGGCCGCACCGACCTCGCGCTCACCGAACGCGGGCGCGAGGAGGCGCGAGGGTTGCGAACGGCCCTCGCGCGCCTTGCGATCACCCAGGTGCTCACCAGCCCCTTGCTGCGCGTGCTCGCCGCGCGCTGGCTGGGGCTCGATGCGGCGCAGGGTCGCCTGCTGCAGTTGCCGACTGCATCGCACAGCGCGCTCGGTTACGATCATGGCATGGACGAACCGGTCATCCTGGGATGGGGCGTCTGCGTGTCGGAAGGCGCGCAATGAGCGTCGAATCCCTCAACCAGCGGTGCTTTTGCATCAGCCTCGACGAGCAGGCCCTCAGGCGCGATTTCGAGACCGCGCCCGAGACGCGCGGCGTGTACCCGCTCATCCTGCAAAACGCGCCGCACCTTTTCGCCTCCAGCCCGGTGTTCGTTGCGCGCACGCACCTCGAGCGGATGGCGGCCATTGTGGCGGCGGCCGAATCGGTGATCGCCCTGCCCGCCTACCGCGAACTCGTGCTCGGATGGTCGGCCCCCATCGCACGCTTCGACGCCGGCGGCGCACGCGGTGTATTCCTGAGCTACGACTTCCACGTGACCGCCCAGGGCCCGTCCCTGATCGAGATCAACACCAACGCGGGCGGTGCGTTGCTCAATGCCGCGCTTGCCCGCGCGCAGCGCGCCTGCTGCCCGGAGGTTGCTGGCATGGCAAGCGTTCCCTCCGGGCTCGAGGGCATCGACGAAACTTTCGCGCGCATGTTCTTCGAGGAGTGGCGCAGGGTGCACGGCGCGCAGCCGCTGCGCAGGATCGCCATCGTCGATGCCGGCCCCGAAGCGCAGTACCTCTATCCCGAGTTCATCCTGTTCCGCGAACTGTTCCACCGCCACGGCCTCGACGCGGTGATCGCCGACCCCGCCGCGCTCAGTTTCGACGGGACGGTTCTGCGCCACGGCGACGCCCCGGTCGACCTGGTCTACAACCGCCTGACCGATTTCATGCTCGAAGACCCCGCCCATGACGCGTTGCGGCGCGCGTACCTGGAGGGCGCGGTGGTCGTGACGCCGCATCCACGGGCGCACGCGCTGTATGCCAACAAGCGCAACCTGACGGTCCTGACCGACCCGGTGCGCCTCGCGTCGCTGGGAGCCGACGCGGACGTCATACGCACGCTGCAGGCGGGCATCCCGGCAACGCGCAGGGTGCGCGAGGCCGACCCTGAGCGCCTGTGGGCGGAGCGGCGCAGGTTGTTCTTCAAGCCGGTCAGCGGCTACGGGAGCAAGGCGGCGTATCGCGGCGAAAAACTCACCCGGCGCGTGTGGGGCGAGATTCTCGCGGGCGATTATGTGGCGCAGGCGCTGGTGGCCCCAGGCGAGCGCCGCATCGCGCCGGAGGCCGGCGCGCAGCCGCTTAAATTCGACGTGCGCAATTATGTCTACGATACGCAGGTGCAGTTCGTCACCGCGCGGCTTTACCAGGGACAGACGACCAATTTCCGCACGGCGGGTGGCGGGTTCGCGCCGGTGTTCACCGAACGCGACGGCGAAGCCGACGGCGCGGCGCCCCAGTGTGCATCACCTGTCGTGCCCACCGAATGTGGCGCTTGCTCCACCGGGCCGGAGCGTGCATGAAACGCCGCGCGCCTGACCCGCCGTCCGCCTCCCTGCCAAGCCTCGCAGCCGACGTACGCAGGCGCAAGCTGCTCGGGGCGATCATTGCTGCTTCCGCGGGACTGGCGGCGCCGGCGCAAGGCGCGCAGCCGGCGGTGACGCAGGCGGTGACGCAGGCACTTGCGCTTCTGCCGCGAGCACGGCCCGCGCCGATTGCGCTGGTACTGGGCGGCGGAGGCTGCCGCGGATTTGGCCATATCGGGGTCATCCGGGTGCTGAAAGACCACGGGCTGCGTCCCGACCTGATCGTAGGTTCGAGCGCCGGGAGCCTGGTCGGCGCGCTCTACGCGTCGGGGATGAGCGCGGACAAAATGGTGCTACAGGGACGCAATCTCAGCTCGAACCTGCTGCGCAGTTGGGTGCTGCCGAAGCTGGGCCTGTTCGGCGGGAACCGCATCCGGCGGTTCGTTGCGCAGCACGCGGGACAGAGGAACATCGAATCGCTGCCCGTTCGCTTTGCCGCGATTGCCACCGACCTGCGCACCGGCGCGTTGGTGGTGCTCGACAATGGCGACCTCGGGCTGGCGGTGCAGGCTTCCAGCAGCCCGCCGGGGCTGCTCGAGCCGGTCAAGATCGGCGGGCTGCTGCTGGTGGACGGCAACCTCGCCTCGCCGGTGCCCGTCGAGGCCGCTCGCCGTCTGGGGGCGCAACGCGTGGTGGCCGTCGACGTGTCTTTTCCGCCCGAGCAGGCCGACCTCGACGATCCCTACGACGCGCTCTACCAGGGGTTCTCGATCCTCACGCGCAAGCTGGCGCTGGACGAACGAGCGGGCGCGGACCTGCTGATCGAACCCCAGCTGCCCGAGCACAATGAAATGTCTGCGGCCACCCAGAAAATGCTGGTGAAGGCCGGGGAACGCGCGGCGCTCGACGTGCTGCCTCGCCTCAAGGCGCTGTTTGCCGAGGCCGGTCACGCGCCCTCGGTCAAACGCGCTTTCCCAGCGTCGAAATGATCGGGCAGGGCAGCTCCGCGCGGGTGTGCTCGCACTCGTCGACGAGGTGGCGCAGCACCTTCTGCATGCGTTTCAGGTCCTTGAGCTTGGCTTCGGTCTGGGACAGCCGGT
>JBDTRN010000128.1:0-8427 GCA_039931715.1 Betaproteobacteria bacterium | reverse complement strand
CCTCTACGGCGCAACGTTCCTGCCGCGCCGGCAGATCGAGCTGCGCATCGGGGAGCTGGTACCGCACAGGCAGACACCCATCGTGGTCTGCGACGGCGGCGGACCCGACAGGCGCGCGGCCCGCTCTGCGCAAACGCTGGCCGCACTGGGCTACACGAACGTGCGCGTCCTCGCCGGGGGCGCACTCGCCTGGCAGGACAGCGGGCGCGTGCTCACCGAAGGCAGCAACGTGCCGAGCAAGCTGTTCGGCGAGCGGATCCACGCCACCGACAACGTGCCACAGGTCTCCGCGCAGCAACTTGCGGGTTGGCAGGCCGGAGGACGCCCGCACTTGGTGTGCGACATCCGCTCGCCGGAAGAGTATGCCCGCTCGCGCATCCCCGGTGCCCGGGGCGCGTACGGCGCTGAACTCGCGCTGCTCGCCGCGGACCTGTGCGCCACCGCCAAGCCGGTGATCGTGCATTGCTCGGGCCGCACGCGCAGCATCATTGCGTGCCAGGGCCTGCGCGCGCTCGGTGTGACCGACGTTTTCGCGCTGGAAAACGGAACCATGGGTTGGCAGCTGGCGGGCTTCGAACTCGAACGCGATGCGGGCGCCGGAACAATCGCCCCCTCCAGCGCTAGTGCTGGGCACGGCGAACGCGCTGCGCGCGCCCTCTCCCTCGCCGCGGGCGCGAAAGCACTCCCACTGGAATCCTTCGCGGCATGGATGCGCGAGCGCAGCGAGTTTCGCGCGAACATCTATCCCATCGACGTGCGCCAGGTAAGCGAATACGTCGCCGGGCATGTGCCCGGATCGATCGCAGTGCCGGGTGGACTCGCAATCCAGCGAGCCGACGAATTCGTGCCGGTGCGCGCGGGACGCATCATTTTCATCGACCGTGGCGAGGCGCGGGCGTGGCTCAGCGCGTATTGGTTTCGCCGGATGGGGTTCGCGGAGGTCCATGTGCTCGAAGGCGGCATCGACGCCTGGGCGCAGGGTGGGGGCAGTCTCGAAACCGGTCGCGGCCGGGGTACGCCCGCCGGATGGGAAGCGGCGCGGCGCCTTGCGCACTATGCGACTCCTGATGAGGTCAATGCGCAGATCGACGACCTGCGAATCGTCAACGTGGACACCAGCCGGGAGTTTGCCAAGGCGCGCTTGCCGCGCTCGCACTGGGTGCGCTACGGAGAACTCGAAGACCATGCGTCTGCGCTCGCACCGGGGGATTGCGCCCGCATGATGCTGACCTGCCGCGACGGCACACTGTCTACGCTCGCGGCCGCCAACCTCGGGCGCATCGGCATAAGGGTGCGCGTGCTCGCCGGTGGCATCCGGGCGTGGCAACGCGCCGGACTTGCGACCGAATCGGGAACCGATGCGGCCACGCACGCCGCGGCGGACCTCGTAGTACAACCGTACGACTCAGGACGCGAAGGCATGCAGCGCTACCTCGACTGGGAACAGAAACTCACGGCGCAGAGCCGGCACTAGGAGGCAGGAGATGGGCACACCGCAGGATTCGGGTTGCACACCGCGCATCGTCGTCGAAAGGATGCGGCTCGTACGCGACATGCTGGCGCGCGTGCGCGGGATGGCCGAACCGGGCATCGGGCGCGAGTCGATCGAGAAGATCAAGGGCGAGTTGATCGCGCTGGCTGCAAGGCGCGAACTGTTTCCGGTCGAGGAGTTCAAGCCCCTCGAGGGCGGCAACGCCAGCATGTACCGGCTTTCCGAGGACGCCGACCACCGCTACGCGCTCTACGTGGTCGCGCCGGCACCCGGGCAATCCTCCCCGCCCCACGATCACACGACGTGGGCGGTGATCGCCGGCGTGCACGGTCGCGAGAGCAACAAGTTCTATGCACGGACCGACGATGGTTCGCAACCCGGCAGGGCGCAGATCGAGGAATCCGGCGGGTTCGACGTCGTGGCAGGAGCCGGCATAGCGCTGATGCCCGCAGACATCCACTCGATCCACCTGGGCGCCGATGGCCCGCATGCCAACCTGCACTTGTACGGCATGAGCGTGGAGTACCTTCCCGAGCGCAGGATGTTCAGCCGCTCCAAAGGCACCTGCAAGACATTTCCGGCCGCGACCAGCATACAAAAGGCCCGCGGGGCCGACTAGCTAAACACTGGAGAAGACACCATGAAACGCATCACCCGCTTCGCCGCCGCACTCGCTGCGGCAAGCCTATCGTTCGCGGCCTTCGGGCAGGCCTACCCGGCCAAGCAGGTCAAGATGATCGTGCCGTTCCCCCCGGGCGGCACCACCGACATCATGGCGCGGGTGATCTCGGAGCGCCTGCAAACGAGCCTCGGTCAACCCTTCGTCGTCGAGAACCGAAGTGGGGCCGGGGGGGTGATCGGCACGGACGCCACGGCGAAAGCCGCGCCGGACGGCTACACCATCCTGCTGTCGTCCTCCGCCCCGCTTGCCGTGGGCCTGAAGCTCTACCAGAAGGTGCCCTACGACGTCATGCGCGACCTTGCGCCAGTGTCGATGGTCGGCGACGTGGCGATGGTCCTGGTGGCCGGCAGCGGCTTCAAGGCGGCCGGCGTCAAGGAAACCATCGCTTATGCCAAGGCCAACCCGGGCAAGATGACGATCGCGCTGAACGCGCTCGGCTCGCAGGGTCACCTGCTGACCGAGCTGTTTCGCGTGCGCACTGGCACCTCAATCAACATCATTCCCTACAAGGGCTCGGGTCCCGCAGTGATCGACCTGATCGCCGGTGTCGTCGATGCCGACTTCGAGAACCTGCCGGCGGTCATCGAGCACATCAAGGGCGGCAGGCTGCGCGCCCTCGCCGTGCTCTCGGACAAGCGCACGCCGCTGCTGCCCGAGACTCCCACCTTCGTCGAACTCGGCATGCCCGAGTTCGTGGCCTCGCCCTGGTTCGCCATCGTGGCCCCCGCGGGCACGCCACGCGAGATCGTCGTGAAGCTCAACCACGAGATCAACGCCGTGCTGTCTTCGCCCGCGACGCGCACCGTGTTCGCCAAGCAAGGGGCCAACCCGGTGATCGCCACGCCTGAGGAGACCGGGAAGTTCTTCCGCGAGGAGATCGAAAAGTGGGCGAAGATCGTCGCGGAGACCGGCGCAAAGTTGCAGTAGCATGTGGATCGCATGAGTACACCCCTGCTCACCTCCACGCACTGGGGGGTCTACGAAGTCGAGCGTGAGGCCGGCGGCATCAGTGCGTTGCGGCCCTTCGCGCAGGATCCCGATCCCTCGCCGATCGGGGGGGCGATGGCGGCGGCAATCACCGGACCCACGCGCGTGCGCCGGCCGGCCGTGCGGCGCAGCGTGTACGAGGGCGGGCCGGGCTCGGCGCCGGAACGCCGCGGCATCGACCCGTTCGTGGAAACGTCATGGGACGAGGCCCTTGCGCTGGTGGCGGGCGAGATCGCACGCGTACGCGCGGCCCACGGCAACGCGGCGATCTACGCCGGCTCCTACGGATGGTCCAGCGCGGGGCGCTTCCACCATGCGCAGAGCCAGGTCCATCGCTTCATGAACCACGCGGGGGGCTACACCGGGCATGTCGGCACGTACAGCCTCGGGGCGGCGCGCACGCTCATGCCGCGCATCGTGATGCCGATGGACGACATCATCGGCCAGATGACCGCGTGGCCGGTGCTCGAGGCGCACTGCAAGCTGTTCGTGGCGTTCGGCGGCATGCCCGTCAAGAATGCGCAGGTCGGCACCGGCGGGGCTTCGCAGCACTGGCTGCGCGGGGGCCTTGCTCGCCTCGCGGCCGCCGGATGCACGATCGTCAATGTGAGTCCCTCGCGCGCCGACTTCGAGGGCGCGACGGTTGAGTGGCTGCCGATCCGCCCCAACACCGACGTCGCGCTGATGCTCGCGCTGGCGCACGAACTGCACTTGCATGGGCGTCACGACCGCGCCTTCCTCGACGCTTACTGCGTCGGTTACGCCGCGTTCGAGCGCTATCTGACGGGCGAGGTCGACGGGCAAGCCAAGGATGCGCGCTGGGCGGCGGCGATAACCGGTATCGCGGCGGAGCGCATCGCGCAGCTTGCCGCGCGCATGGCCGGGCAGCGCACGATGGTGAACGCCAGCTGGTCACTGCAACGCGCCGACCATGGCGAGCAGCCCTACTGGATGCTCGTCACGCTCGCGGCGATGCTCGGCCAGATCGGCCTGCCGGGCGGCGGTTTCGGCCTGGGCTACGGGGCGATCAACAATGCGGGCGCGAACGGCGCGGCGTTCTCCGGCCCCACTCTTCCGCAGGGGACCAATGCAATCAGCACCCACATCCCCGTCGCGCGCATCGCCGACATGCTGCTCAATCCGGGCGCCCGCCTCGAGTTCGACGGGCGGACGCTGACTTACCCCGACATCAGGCTGGTCTACTGGGCGGGAGGCAATCCTTTCCACCACCACCAGGATCTCAACCGCATGGTAGCGGCATGGCGCCGTCCGGGTACCGTCGTGATCAACGAGCAGTACTGGACCGCCAGCGCGAAGATGGCCGACGTGGTGCTGCCCGCGACCACGATGCTCGAGCGCGACGACATCGGCAGCGCCACGCGCGACCGGTTCATGGTGGCGATGAAGCGCGCGATCGAACCGGTCGGCGAAGCGCGCGACGACTACGCGATCTTCAGCGCGCTGTCGGAGCGCCTCGGTTCGAAGGCCGCCTACACGGAAGGTCGCGACCCCATGGAATGGTTGCGCCACCTGTATGCCAGCTCGCGCGAGCGCGCGAAGGGCTTCGACATAGCGCTGCCGGAGTTTGACGAATTCTGGGCGCGCGGCCTGCTTGAGATGGCCGTCCCGGTGAAGGCGGCCGTGTTTCTTGCCGGCTACCGTGCCGACCCGCAGGCACAGCGATTGCCCACGCCTTCGGGCCGCATCGAAATCGGTTCGGACACGATCGCATCGTTCGACTACGACGACTGCCCGGGCCACCCCGTATGGCTCGATCCGGCCGAATGGCTGGGCACGGTTCAAGCCGGTGCAGGCCAGCTTCACCTCCTCTCGAACCAGCCGCATACAAAGCTGCACAGCCAGTACGACCATGGCGACCTCAGCCGTGCGAACAAAATCCACGGCCGGGAACCCATAATGATGAACCCCGATGACGCAACAGCGCGCGGCATCGCGGCCGGCGACGTGGTGCGTGTGTTCAACGCACGCGGCGCCTGCCTGGCTGGAGCCCGGCTCGATGAAGGCCTGCTGCCGGGCGTGGCCATCATGGCCACCGGCGCCTGGTACGACCCGCTGGATCCCTCGGTTGCCGGAACCCTCGACAAGCACGGTAACCCCAACCTGTTGACCCTCGACAAGGGCACTTCGCGCCTGACGCAAGGCTGCAGCGCGCACACCACGCTGGTTGAAATCGAACGCTACGCGGGCGAGCTCCCGCCGATTACCGCGTTCGACCCGCCGCAATTCGCCACTTCCTGAGGGCAGATCACCGATGAGCGCAACATCCGCGGGCACCCCCGACCTGCCGCTCGAGGGCATACGTGTGCTCGACCTCTCGCGCGTCCTCGCCGGGCCTGTATGCGGCGCGATGCTGGGCGATATGGGCGCAGACGTGCTCAAGATCGAGGACATCCACGGCGGCGACGAATCGCGCACCTGGCCGCCACAGCGCGAGGGCGAATCGGGGAGCTACCTGATGAACAACCGCAACAAGCGCGCGATCGCCCTCGACCTGAAAACACCCGAGGGCGCGCAGATCCTTCTGCAGCTGGTGCGCGGTTCGGATGTGCTGATCGAGAACTTCCGCACCGGCACGATGGAATCCTTTGGGCTGGGCAGCGTTGCACTGGAGAAGGAAAACCCGCGGCTGATCTACTGCTCGGTGTCCGCCTTCGGGCGCACCGGACCGCGTGCCGCCGAAGCCGGATACGAGGCACTCATGCAGGCCTTCAGCGGTGTGATGTCTATTACCGGGGAGCCGGATGCGGCTCCCGTGCGCTGCGGCATCTCGGCCCTCGACATCATGACCGGGACGCTTTGCGCATTCGGCGCCGTCAACGCGATCCTGCAGCGGCAGAAAACCGGGCTCGGGCAGCGCGTGGACGGGTCGCTCTTCGACACGGCCATAGGACTGCTCAACTTCCAGGCACAGAACTACCTGCTCACCGGCACTGTGCCCAAGGCATTGGGTTCGGCGCACCCCTCGCTGGTGCCATACCGCAACTTCCGCTGCGCGGACGAGCAGTGGATCTTCATCGCTGGCGGCAACGACCGGCTCTGGCGGCGCCTCGCGCGCGCGCTGGGGCTGGACGCGATGGTCGAGGATCCGCGCTACGCCACCAACCTCTCGCGCGTGGCGCATCGCGCGGACGTGGAGACCGCAGTGGGGGCGGTCATTGCAACATACGAACGCGACGCGCTGCTCGCGCTGCTGGAGGAGGCAGGCGTGCCGGCGACGCCGGTCAATACCATCGAACAGGCCCTGACCGATCCACAGGCGGCCGAGCGTCCTTCACTCAGGCGGATGAAGCACCCGAAGCTCGGCGAGATCAACGTTGTCGGCCTGCCTTTGGGATTTTCAAGAATGGATACCGGGATCCGGCGACACGCGCCGGGTCGAGGGGAGCACACCGACGAAGTGCTCGCCGAACTGGGGTACAGCAGCGAGCAGGTCAGCGGCCTGCGCGCGCGGAAGATCGTCATCTAGGCTCGATTGGGTGACCGAAATATGAACTTCCCGGGCCAGGATGGCTTGGCCCCGCGCCTGGCTCTCCGGCCAGTTTCGATAATAGAATCGGGATAACTTCTGCCGCTGCGACGACCCGAAAGCCGGCCGGCTATTGCATCGGGATCAGCTTGCCCGGGTTCATCAGGTTGTCAGGGTCGAACAGGCGCTTGATGTCGCGCATGACGTCGACCGCCTCGCCGTGCTCCTGTACCAGCGACCCCTGCTTGCCAAGACCAATTCCGTGCTCTCCGGTGCAGGTGCCCTCCATGGCGATGGCGCGCTTGACCAGGCGCTTGTTGAAATCCTTGGCCTGTTCGAGCTCGGCAGGGTTGTCCGGGTCGACGAGGAACATAAGGTGGAAGTTGCCATCGCCAACGTGTCCCATGAGCGGCACCTTCGCGACGTAGTCCTTTACGTCTTCCATCGACTCGGCAACGCATTCGGCCAGGCGCGAGATCGGTA
This sequence comes from Betaproteobacteria bacterium, assembly GCA_039931715.1. Taxonomy (GTDB): domain Bacteria; phylum Pseudomonadota; class Gammaproteobacteria; order Burkholderiales; family SG8-39; genus SZAS-79. The sequence goes on along the minus strand of JBDTRN010000128.1, from coordinate 1,296 downwards.
CGCACACGTCGGTTGAGACCGAGCGCGAGCCGGGACGCAGCTGCAGGCAGGCGAAGTACGCGTTGTGGCGCGCTTCCCACAACTTGGTGCGGTCCTCGGGCTTGGTGGCCCAGATGAAGTCCATGCCGCCGTTTTCCTTGGCGATCTCCTGCACGATCTCGGCCTGCTCGACTACCGAGGCGGCGGTGCCGTGGAATTCGAAGAACAGCGTCGGCGCGACCCTGTAATTGGTCTTGCTGTACTTGTTGATCGCGGCGATCGAGTTCTCGCACACGATCTCGGAGCGCGCAATCGGCACGCCGGCCTGGATCACCTGGATCACGGCCTTGGTGCAGCCGTCGATGGAGTCGAAGGCGCACACCGCCGCCGACATCGCCTCCTGCACCGCGTACAGCTTGACCGTCACTTCGGTGATGATGCCGAGCGTGCCCTCCGAGCCGACGAACAGGCGCGTGAGGTCGTAGCCCGCGGCCGACTTCTTGGCGCGGCTGGAGGTGCGGATGATGCGACCGTCGGCGAGCACCACGGTGAGCGCGAGCACGTTCTCGCGCATCGTCCCGTAGCGCACGGCGTTGGTTCCAGAGGCGCGCGTGGCGGCCATGCCGCCAAGGGTCGCGTCGGCGCCGGGGTCGACCGGGAAGAACAAGCCGGTGTGGCGGATATGCTCGTTGAGCGCCTTGCGCGTGACGCCGGCCTGCACCACCGCATCGAGGTCCTCCTCGTGGACATGCAGGACCTTGTTCATCTGCGACAGGTCGATGCACACGCCGCCCTCGACCGCCAGCGTATGGCCCTCGAGCGAGGTGCCCACCCCGTACGGGATCATCGGCACGAGGTGGCGGCGGCAGATGTTGACGATGTCACGCACCTCTTCGGTCGAGTGCGGGAACACCACCGCGTCGGGCGGGGCGATGGGGAAATACGACTCGTCCTTGCCGTGATGTTCGCGGATACCCATCGAGGTGGTGATCCGGTCTCCCAGCAGCGCCTGCAGCTCGGTGACGACGCTCTGGTCGAATTCTCTGGCTTTGTTCATCGATTTCTCCAATTGCGCGTTGCATGCCGCGCCAGCGTGCATTCCAACGCGCAAACAGGGGGCCGGTTCATTTTAGCTTGATCTCCCCCTCGAACGGCACCTTGAGCCCGATCTCGGGGATCTCGAGCATCACGCGCGCCTTGAGCGTTTCGTCGCCCTTGAGCCCGCCCGATTCGAGCGCCTTGCCGACGGCCTGCTCGATCTCGCGCTGCGAATTCACGCCCACCATCTTGAGGAACTTGCGTATGCCTAGGTTGAAT
>JBDTRN010000127.1:0-8465 GCA_039931715.1 Betaproteobacteria bacterium | reverse complement strand
GCGAAGTGCGGGGGGCCGAAGAGGGCGCCGAGGGGAACGGAGTATAATGCCGCCCCTCGGCAGTTCAACGCCCAATCAGCACAGAATCACCACTTAACCCGCGCAGGCATCGACATCACTCAGGCAATCGACATCAGTTCCGGTTTCGAGCAACTCGGCCTCATCCCGCCCCTCCTCCAGGCGGTCACCGATCTGGGCTACACGCAACCTTCACCGATCCAGGAGAAGGCTATACCGATCGTGCTCGCGGGCCGCGACCTCATGGCCGGGGCGCAGACCGGCACCGGCAAGACCGGGGCCTTCGCGCTGCCCACGCTGCAGCGGCTCGCGCCGATGGCCACCACCAGCACCTCGCCCGCCAAGCACCCGGTGCGCGTGCTGGTGCTCGCGCCCACGCGGGAACTCGCGATCCAGGTCGAGGAGAGCTTCAAGGCCTATGCCAAGCACCTGCCGATCCGCTCCACCTGCGTGTACGGCGGCTCCGACATGCGCGCACAGATCGCCGAGCTGAAGCGTGGCGTCGAAGTTCTCGTGGCCACGCCCGGGCGCCTGCTCGACCATGTGCAGAACAAGACCGTGATGTTCAACCAGGTGAGCGTGCTCATCCTGGACGAGGCCGACCGCATGATGGACATGGGCTTCATGCCCGACATCCGGCGCATCATCGCGCTGCTTCCCGTCGAAAGGCAGAACCTCCTCTTCTCGGCGACTTTCCCTGACGAGATCAAGAAGCTGGCGGGATCCATCCTGCGCAACCCGGCCGAAATCCAGATCGCCGCCAGGAACGCGGTGGCCGACCTCGTCACGCACATCGTGCACCCGGTGTCGCGCGAGAAGAAGCGTGACCTGCTCACACACGTGATCCGTACCCGCGATCTCAAGCAGGTGCTGGTGTTCTGCGGCACGCGTATCGGCACGAACCGGCTGGCGCACCAGCTGCGCGCCGCCCACATCCATGCCGACGCGATCCACGGCGATAAAACGCAGGCCGAGCGCCTCATCGCGCTGGAAGCTTTCAAGGCCGGCAAGACCGCGGTGCTCGTGGCCACAGATGTGGCCTCGCGCGGCCTGGACATCGAAGGCCTGCCGCAGGTCATCAACTTCGACATCCCGCATTCGCCCGAAGACTACGTGCACCGCATCGGCCGCACCGGCCGCGCCGGCGCCACCGGCGAGGCGATCTCGCTGGTGTCGCCCGACGACCTCGAGGATCTCGCCGCGATCGAGAAGCTCATCAAGAAGAAGATCGACCGCGTGCTGGTGCAGGGCTACGAGCCCGACCCGGCGACGCTCACGGCGCTGCTCGGCAAGGAAGAAGCCGACAAGGTCCAGCACGTCGCCACCCCGATTGCACCGATCACCACGGGCCGTCCGCGCCGCGAGCGCGAAGAGCGCGGCGAACGCGGCGAGCGTGGCGGGCGGGGCGAAAGAGAGCGCGGCGACAGGGACCACGGCAGCCGTGCCCACGGACGTTCATCGGCGCCTCCGCGGCCCCCGGCCGCACCGTCTGACCCGATCTTCAGCAAGCCCTACGAGCCCGGCTCGGCGCCCCCTGCGGCCAACCAGCCGGAATCCGAATCACGCCCCCAGCGCCGCGCGCGGCCGATCGGGGTGCTGCTGGGCGGAGTGCGCAAAAGCTGAAGATTCGTTTCTGGAGAGTGGCTGATCTATTGACTCTCCGGGCAGCTTGTGTACCAGTACCGGTACATTCCCAATTCGGTGGCGTCTGACTGCCGGGCTCTTAGATTTAGTCGTAATGAGTGCCGATCAAAGGCGCCCTTCGCATTTACTCGTCAATATTTACGGCCGCAGTCGCTAAATAATTCGCGTATAATGGCGATTAAATTCCATATACTGATTTTATTCGCCACTATTTACGAATTATGAAAATAACCGGCGAGCTAGTCGATGCCGCCGTCCTCCGCGAACTCGGCGAACGTCTGGCGCGCATTCGCCTCGGGCGCAACCTGACGCAGGCCGACCTCGCCACCCAGGCCGGCGTTTCCAAACGCACGGTAGAACGCATGGAAGCAGGCGGTCCGACGCAGTTGGTTAACCTCGTGCGCGTATGCCGGGCGCTAGGGCTGGCCGACCGCCTCGAAGTACTGATCCCTGAGCCGATACCGAGCCCGGTCGCGCAACTGAAGCTGCGCGGCAAGGAAAGGAAGCGCGCAGCCACGCCCAAGGCAACTGCAAAAACCGGCAAATGGAAGTGGGCTGATGAATCGGGCCGATAAGCCTTGACCACGTTAGCCGAGGTGAGGCTTTGGGGCCGCACCATCGGCGCGGTGTCGCTCGAAGATGGCGCCGAAGTGGCTGCATTCCAATACACCCCCGGCTTTGCGGCGAGCGGCATCGAAGTATCGCCGATCGTAATGCCGCTTGGCGATCACGTGTACGTGTTCCCGAGCCTTTCCCGACGCACGTTTCATGGCCTGCCCGGCCTGCTTTCGGATTCGCTCCCGGACCGCTTCGGTAACGCGCTGATCGACGCTTGGCTCGCCACGCAAGGTCGCACTCCCGAGCGCTTCAATGCCATCGAGCGGCTGTGCTACACCGGCGCGCGCGGCATGGGCGCCCTGGAGTTCGTGCCGGCCGTCGGCCCCGCGGCCACGGTGGCTGAAAAGATCCGGATCGACGACCTGGTACAAATGGCCTCCGACATACTGTCCCGGCGCGGCAATGGCGTGGCCTCGTTCGCGGACCCGGACCGGGCAAATGCGTTGCAGGCCATCCTCCGTGTTGGCACCTCCGCGGGCGGGGCACGCGCCAAGGCAGTCATCGCCTGGAACCCGGCCACCAATGAGGTGCGCTCGGGACAAGTCGCGGCTGGCGACGGGTTCGACCATTGGCTGTTGAAGTTCGACGGCGTCTCGGGCAACAAGGACAAGGAGTCCGAGGATCCGGCAGGGTATGGCGCCATCGAGTACGCCTACTTCATGATGGCGCGAGCCGCGGGGATAACGATGAGCGAGTGCCGGCTGCTGGAAGAAAGCGATCGACGTCATTTCATGACACGCCGCTTCGACCGCACGCCTGGGGGCGGCAAGCTGCACGCGCAATCGCTGTGCGCAATCGCCCACTACGATTTCAACGACGCCGGGGCCTACGCCTACGAACAGGCGCTTCTCGTCATCCGTCAGCTCGATTTGCCGATGGCGGCGATCGAGGAGCAGTTTCGCCGCATGGCGTTCAACGTTGTCGCGCGCAACCAGGACGACCACGTGAAGAACATCGCGTTCCTGATGGGCCAGGAAGGTCGCTGGTCGCTTGCGCCCGCCTTCGACATGACTTACAGCTACAACCCCTCCGGCCTCTGGACCGCCCGCCACCAAATGACCATCAACGGCAAGCGCGACGGCTTCACGATGGAGGACTTCCGCGCATGCGCCAAGGCTGCAATGATGAAGCGAGGACGCGCCGAAAAAATCGTCGAAGAGGTCCGCGCCGCCGTCTCGAACTGGCGGCAATTCGCCGAAAAGGCGAAAGTTGGGCCTGAGTGGCAAGACCAGATTGCGCGCAACCTGCGCATCGGTTTGCCGGATTGATCTCTCTCTATGGCTGTGGCTTCATCGAGGTAAAGCGAAACGCTCGCCGTGGCCGATCGGGGTGCTTCCGGGTAGGGCGCGAAAAAGCTGAACACTTTTTTACGAAGAGTGGCTTATCCATTAGCTTTTCGGGGAATTTATTTTCCTAAAATGGAAAATCAGACGCAGCGCGCGCCGTCCACCTCGATACACGATCCGCTGATCATCGACGCTTCGTCCGAGGCAAGGTACAGGCAGGCGTTCGCCACGTCGGCGGGCGTTGAAAACCGGCCCAGCGGGATACTGGCGAGGTAGGCCTTTCTAGCTTCGGGTGTCACCGCGCCGCCGGCAAATTCCGCCGACAGGCCCGTCTCCGGGCTGAACACCGGGTTGACGCAGTTGATCCTCACGTTGTCCGGGCCGAACTCCCCCGCCATCGACTTGCTCATGAGGATCACCGCCGCTTTCGAGCTGTTGTAGATCGCAAGGCCCGGTCGTGGACGCAGGCCGGCCGTGGAGGCCACGTTGACGATGTTGCCGCCGCCCTGCTTGCGGAACACCGGCAGCGCGTGCAGCACCGACAGGTAGATGCTCTTCACGTTGACCGCATACACCTGGTCGAACTCCGCCTCGGTCACTTCGAGGAAGGGCTTCTTGCGATGCGTCCAGCCGGCGTTGTTGACCACGATGTCGAGGCGCCCGAAGGCCGCGGTGGCTTGGGCCACCATGGCCGCCCAGTCGGCGCCGCTGGTCACGTCGCCCTTGGCGAACTGCGCCTTCCCGCCGGCGGCAACGATCTCGCTGGTGACGCGCTCACCGCCCTTGGCGTTGATGTCGTTGACCAGCACGCTGGCGCCTTCGAGCGCGAACCGTTTGGCGATGCCTTCGCCAAATCCCGAGCCCGCGCCGGTCACGATGGCTACCTTGTCCTTGAGCCGCATGGTTGTCTCCAGTTGTGGTTATGGGGGTGAAGGGGGGCTGAATTCGGAGGCCATTATAGAATCGCACACCGCAAGCCTGGGAACACGCATGAACCTCGATCGAGTCTCAACCGGCCGTGACGTGCCCAATGACGTCAACGTGATCATCGAGATCCCGATGAACGCCGAGCCGATCAAGTACGAGGTCGACAAGGACACGGGCGCCATGTTCGTCGACCGGTTCATGTCGACCGCGATGCACTACCCGTGCAACTACGGCTACGTCCCGCACACGCTCTCGGGCGACGGCGATCCCGTCGACGTGCTGGTTCTTTCGCCCTTCCCGCTCATCTCGGGGGTGGTGCTGCGTTGCCGGCCGGTGGGCATGCTCAGGATGGAGGATGAGGCGGGCGAGGACACCAAGCTGCTGGCTGTGCCCATCGACAAGCTCACCAGCCTGTACCGCGCCGTGGCCACGCCAAGCGACCTGCCCGAATCGGTGCTCGCGCAGATCGCGCATTTCTTCCAGCACTACAAGGACCTCGAGCCGGGCAAGTGGGTCAAGGTCGAGGGCTGGGTCGGCCCTGAAGAGGCCAGGCAGGAAATCCTCGATGGCGTGGCCCGCTACGGGCGCGCGAAGAAAAAGCCGAAGTTCTGAGGGGGAGCGCGCGTATCGCCGCGAGCCAGTTTCGGCTATCCCTGCGCGCCCGCCGCCCTGTCGGCGATCCGGCCCGGATTCATCGCGTAGCCTTGAACGGCGAGTGCTCGTTCAGTTCGTTCACGTATTTGGCGATGCCTTCGGTTTCTCGCTCGAGGTAATCCTCGATCGCCTTTGAGAACTGCGGGTGGCGCAGCCAGTGCGCCGATAACGTCTCCACCGGCAACAAGCCGCGGAACAGCTTGTGCTGGCCCTGCGCGCCGCCTTCGAAGGTGGCCAGCTTGTTGGCGATGGCGAAGTCGATGGCCTGGTAGTAGCACGCCTCGAAATGCATGAGCGGCACGTATTCGAGCGCGCCCCAGTAGCGGCCGTAGAGCGTGTCGGGCGTATACAGGTTGAACGCCGCACCGATAGGCGCGCCGTTGCGTTCCCCCAGGATCATCAGGGTGTGCTCGGGGAGCGTGGCGCCCACGCGAAGGAAGAATTCGAGGTTCAGGTACGGCGTCGAGTGGTGCGCCTGGTAGGTGTTGCGATAGCACCGGTTGAAGAATTCCCAGTGCTCGCGCCGGATCGCCTCGCCCTGCAGCCACCGGAACGTCACCCCGGCTTCGCGCACCTTGCGTCGTTCCTGTTTAAGGTTCTTGCGCTTCTGGTGCGCCATGCGCGAGAGGAAGTCGTCAAAGTCGGCGAAGCCTGCGTTGCGCCAGTGGAACTGCACCGTGCGGCGCAGGAGCATGCCACGCGCCTGCATGAGCGCGGCTTCGGGCTCGGTGGGGAACAGGATGTGAAGCGACGACACGCCCTTGGCGAGGTCTAGCGCCTTGCCGACGAGAAGTGCGCGGTCGGCGTCGCTTTCGGCAAGGATGCGCGGGCCGGTGACCGGCGTGAACGGCACCGCCGAAAGCAGCTTGGGGTAGTACTCGATGCCATGGCGTTCATAGGCATCGGCCCAGGCCCAGTCGAACACGTACTCGCCGTAGGAGTGCGTCTTGAGGAACAGCGGCATCGCGCCGGCCAGTTCGTCGTCGCGCTCGAGTATGAGGATCTGCGGCTGCCACCCAGACTGTGCCGAGGCGCAGCCCGTGTCGATCAGCGCGTGCAGGAACTCGTGGCGCAGGAAAGGGTTGCCGTCGGCAAGGCGGTTCCACGCCGCGGCGTCGATTCCACCCAGTGATTCGACGATACGCAGCCTGATCAAGTCGTGGCGGAGGCGAAAACGCGGACGATCGGCGCGGCAGGACCGCAGGGGCGCAAGTGCGTTGGCATCATGGAAAAATCGCAGGGGGCGAAGGCCATTATTCCGGACGGCGCGCCCCCCGGGCAAGCGCCATGTTTGCGGTATAGTCCGAATCATGACTGCGAATACCCGCGTGCCGGAGAAAATCGGCGCGCACCCACGATGAGCGACGCAAGCGGCAAGGCGGGCGAGCGCATCGTGATCGCCCTCGCGCAGATCAACTGCACCGTGGGCGACCTTCAAGGCAACGCCGCGCGCATCCTCGATTTCGTCAGCCGTGCGCGAGAAGCCGGCGCCGACCTCGTGCTCACCCCCGAACTTTCGATCTGCGGCTATCCGCCGGAGGACTTGCTCCTGCGCGATGGGTTCTATCGCGACTGCCGCGCCGAGCTCGATGCGCTTGCCACGCAGGTGCACGGCATCGTCGCGGTGGTGGGGTTCCCCGAGCAGGCGAGCGACGGCAAGCGCTACAACGCCGCGGCGGTGATCCGCGACGGCCGTGTGGCCGCGGTGGCTCGCAAGCACGACCTGCCCAACTATGAGGTGTTCGACGAGAAGCGTTATTTCACCGCGGGGAATGCCCCGTGCATCGTCGATCTGAAGGGAGTGCGCTTCGGCCTCACGATCTGCGAGGACATCTGGTGGCCTGAGGCGCCCGCGATGGCCAAGGCCGCCGGCGCCGAGGTGATCCTGTCGATCAACGCTTCGCCCTACCACAAGCAAAAGCAGGCCACGCGCCACAAGGTGTTCCGCGAGTGGATCCGCAGCGCGCGCCTGCCGATGGTGTACGTGAACCTCGTCGGCGGCCAGGACGAACTCGTGTTCGACGGCGCCTCGTGCGTGCTGGATGCCGAGGGCAACGTAGTGCGCCAGTCGGCTTATTTCGAGGAGTCGCTCGAGCTTGCCGAGTTCGAGGGCGCGCGACCCATTCCGGGCCCGGTGTCGAAGGAACTCCCGCTCGAGGCCGAGGTGTATGCCGCGCTGGTGCTGGGCACACGCGATTACCTGCGCAAGAACGGCTTTCCCGGCGCGTTGCTGGGACTCTCCGGTGGCGTCGACTCGGCGCTCACGCTGGCCATCGCCTGCGATGCGCTGGGAGCGGACCGCGTGCGCGCGGTGATGATGCCAACCCAGTACACCGCGCAGATGAGCCTGGACGACGCCAAGGAAATGGCGCGGCGCGTCGGTGTGCGCTACGACGTCATCCCGATCAAGCCGGTGTTCGACAGTTTCCTCGCCACGCTGGCCGGCGAGTTCGCCGGGCGCGCGCCCGACCTCACCGAGGAGAACCTGCAGGCGCGCATCCGCGGCACCATCCTCATGGCGCTGTCGAACAAGTTCGGATCGATCGTGCTCACCACCGGCAACAAGTCGGAGATGGCGGTGGGCTATTCGACCCTGTACGGCGACATGGCCGGCGGCTATGCGGTCATCAAGGACCTCGCCAAGACCCTCGTTTGGGACGTGACCCGCTACCGCAACACAGTGTCGGACATCATCCCCGAGAACATCATCACCCGGCCGCCGTCGGCCGAGCTGCGCGACAACCAGACCGACCAGGACAGCCTGCCGCCCTACGAGACGCTCGACGCGATCATGGAGGGCTACATGGAGCTCAACCGCAGCCCGGCCGAAATCGTCGCGCAGGGCCACTCGCAGGCCGACGTGAGCCGGGTGGTCGGCCTCATCAAGCGCAGCGAGTACAAGCGCCGCCAGGCGCCGCCCGGGGTGCGCATCACGCTGCGCGGCTTTGGCAAGGACTGGCGCTACCCGATCACCTCCAAGTACCGCGAGTAGGCCGGGGCGAACCGCGCCGTGCGCGGTCAATGATTGCTACAATGAACCCATCGAACTGCACAGCCGCCGGCGGGGATCGGGAGAAAAAGCATGAAGAAGATCGAAGCGATCGTTAAGCCCTTCAAGCTCGACGAAGTGCGTGAAGCCCTCTCCGAAGTCGGGGTCACCGGGCTCACCGTCACCGAGGTCAAGGGCTTCGGCCGGCAGAAGGGGCACACCGAGCTCTACCGTGGCGCGGAGTACGTGGTCGACTTCCTTCCCAAGGTCAAGATCGAGGTGGTGGTGCCCGACGCCCACGTCGAGCCGGCCATCGAGGCGATCGTCAA
>JBDTRN010000126.1:0-8480 GCA_039931715.1 Betaproteobacteria bacterium | reverse complement strand
CGCGCAGGCGGTGATCGGGCGGGGCGGTCACGACCAGCACCGACAGGTAGTCGTCTTTTTCAGCCTTCAGCGCCTCCATGACCGCGAAGCCATCCATCACCGGCATCTGCAGGTCGAGCAGGATCAGGTCGTAGCGATTGGCCCGGTGCATGGCGCACACCTGCGTCGGGTCGGTCGTCGTGGACACAGCGGTGTACCCGGCGTCGCGCAGCAGGAGTTCGAGCAGGACGACATTGGCTTCCTGGTCATCCACTATAAGGATGCTGGCATCGAGGAGCGCGCGGTCGTCGGTCATTGGGAGATTACCTTTGTGGCAGGAGAGTGAACCTGGGAGATCGCGGCTACCAAGGCCAAGTCTAGCGCCTCCATGAACTCGTTGACCTTGATCGGCTTGGTCAGGTAGCTGAAGAAGCCGGCTTCGAGGGCGTGTTCGATGTCGCGCGGCACCGCATTGGCGCTCAGCGCAACGATCGGGATGTGCGCGGTTGAAGGGTCGAGGCGCAAGACCTGCATGGCCTCCAGGCCGCTCATGCCGGGCAGGTTGATATCCATGAGGATCAGGTCGGGCAGGTAGGCGCGGGCGAACTCGACCCCGAGGTCGCCATCGGCGGCCGCCAGCAGGCGCAGGTCGGGCCGGCGCGCGATGAGTTGCTCGACCAGCTCGAGGTTGGCCGGATTGTCTTCGACATACAGCAGGGTGCGTTGCGGCGTGCCGGGCGCAACCAGCGGCAGTGCGAGCGCGGTGGCGTCGGCCGCGTGGGCGGCGAAATCCGGGCCCGCGGTCGCGCCGAGCTTGACCCAGAAAACGCTGCCCTTGCCGGGCACGCTATCGGCGCCGATGGTGCCGCCCATGAGCTCGACCAGCCGTTTGGTCACCACCAGGCCGATGCCGGTGCCTTCTTCCGGGCTGTTCTCCTTGCCCAGCCGGTTGAAGGGCTGGAATAGCTGCGCAACCTTGTCGGGCGCGAGGCCCGGGCCTGTATCGCGCACCGAAATGTGCACCGTCTCGGCGTCTACCAGGCTGCATTCCACCGCCACCGAGCCCGACGGGCGGTTGTACTTAACCGCGTTGAACAGCAGGTTGATCAGGATCTGCTTGACCCGCATGCGGTCGGCAAGGACGTAGATGGGGATGTCAAAGCGCGGGAAGATCATGCGGATGCCGCGCTTTTGCGCCTGCGGTTCGATCATGGCGCGGCATTCGAGCATCACTTCGATGAGGGACACGGGCTCCCGCGACAGTGTCACCTTGCCCGACTCGATCAGGGCAAGGTCGAGGATTTCGTTGATGAGCTCAAGCAGGTACCAGCCGGCCTTGAGGATCTGGTCCAGGTTGCGCTTTTGCGCAGAGGTTGGTGCAGGCCCGCCGGTATCGAGGAGCTGGGCGAAACCGAGGATGGCGTTGAGGGGCGTGCGCAGCTCGTGGCTCATGCTGGAGAGGAATTCGGTCTTGGCGCGGTTGGCGCGGTCGGCGGCGGCCATGGCGCGGTTGAGCTCGTCCTCGACGCGCTTTCTGACCGAGTTGTTGGTGCCGATCAGGAGGTAGCCGATGATCGCGCCGGCGGCGTCGCGCAGCGCCGTGATCGAGATGATGGCCGGGAAACGGCTGCCGTCCTTGCAGATATAAGTCAGTTCATAGATGTCTTCGATGCCGCGTGAGGCCTTGTAGGACAATGCCTCGAACCCCGACTGGATCTTCGAGCCAAGCTCGATGCTTAGCGACCGCGCGCGTGCCGCGACTTCCTCGGGGTCGTGGATGTCGCTCGGGCGGATGCAGTTCACGACTTCGGCGGCCTGGTAACCGAGCATGCGCTCGGCGCCCACATTGAAGAACTGGATCACGCCGGTCTCGTCGGTGGCGATGATCGAGAATTTCGCGCTGGTAAGGATGGCATTCTGAAGCGCGCCCGCCTTGAGCAGGGCTTTCTCGCGAGCTTCGGTTGCGACGGGTTGGTTCAAGGGCATGCGATTGACCGGCAGGGCACTGGGGCGTCAGGGAGGCGGTATGGCTCGGCCAGTGTGACGGCAGGCGCAGGCGGCGTTTGTTCGGCACCGAACACAGGCTGGACATTCGGAGCGGCAGGACATTCGGAGCACTTCCGCCCGGGAGGGGGCGGCGTGAGAAAAAACGTTCGCCAACGCACAGACTGCCCGCCCCGGGGAATTTAACCTAGCTCGTCGAAGTGGCGCTACCCGGCGCTTATGTCATCGGCCCGCGCCAGTGGCGAAACCATTGAACCCAGACTGTCAAAAAGGAACATAAAGATGAAAACGATGAAAATTGCCCTCAGCACCACCGCTCTTGCAGTCCTCCTCGGCCTCGGTGGCTGCGCCGGAATGTCGCAGCAAGGCCGCGACACCGCGATCGGCGCAGGCGCAGGCGCAGTGGGTGGCGCGGTCCTGACGGGCGGCAGCCCGCTGGGCACGGCCGCCGGTGCCGCCGTCGGTGGCTTGATCGGCCACGAAGTCGGCAAGCGCTAAGCGCCTGCCGGTGTGAACCGCGGCGCGCCTCAGCGCGCCGCGCGTTTGGCCCGCTTGCCTTCCAGGGCAAGCAGGGCCGCTTTGCGCTCTATGCCCCAGGCGTACCCCCCCAACCCGCCATCTGCACGCTGGGCACGGTGGCACGGGATCACCAGCGCCAGCGGGTTGGCGCCGCATGCGCTGCCCACCGCGCGCACCGCTTTGGGCGCGCCGATTGCAGAGGCAATCTCTTTGTAGGTGCGCGTCTCGCCGCGCGGGATGCGGCGCAGTTCGTCCCAGACCCTTTGCTGGAATAGCGTGCCGCGGATGTCTATCGGGAGATGCGCCAAAGTCGCGTCGCTCGAAAGAAAGCGCAGCACCTGCTCGCGCGTTGCCGCCAGTCCCCTGGCATCTTCCACCCTTTCAGCTTCGCTGAACTCTTCCGCCAGTTGCATTACCAGCGCGGCGGGCCGCTCGCCGAGCTTGACCGAGCACACGCCTTGCGCGGTCGAAGCGATGAGGATGTGGCCCAGTGGCGAGGCAAACGTTGCATACCGGATCGCCAGCCCCTTGCCTTTGGCGCGATAGGCGCGCGGCGCCATGCCCAGCCCGGAGGCGGCCTTCTCGTAAAAGCGTGACAACGAACCGTATCCCGCGTCGAACACCGCATCGGTGACGCGGCTGCCGTCGGACAGCGCGCGCTTGGTGTCTTCGAGGCGCATCGCTTGCTGGTAGTCCCTGGGTGACAGGCCCAGCGTGCGCTTGAAGCGGCGTTGCAGGTGGAACGGGCTTGCGCCCACGGCGCGGCCCAGTTCCTCGAGGGTGGTGCGTTCGCCGCGGCGCGCATCGAGGTACGCGCGTGCCCGGTCGACCAGTGAGTTGGTGGATTCCATGGCCCCAGCGTAGCGAAACCGGCAGGGCAAATCCATCCGCTTCTTGCGCATCCCCGGTATCCTTTGGCCATGCAACCGATCCTCATCGCGGGTGGCGGAATCGGCGGGATCGCCACCGCATTGTGCCTGCGCGCGCGCGGCGTCCCGTTCGAGCTGTATGAGCAGGCCGACGCCTTCCGCGAAGTGGGTGCCGGCATCCAGCTTTCGGCCAATGCCATGCGCATCCTCATGAAGCTTGGCTTGGGCGCCGATCTGGCCCACGTGGCGGTGATGCCGCGCGGGCTCGAAGTGCGTTCCTGGCAAAGCGGCGAGCGCATCCTGTGGACGCCCCTGGGCTACGAGGCCGAGCGGCACTTTGGCGCGCCTTACTATCATGCGCACCGCGCCGAGGTCCTCGAGGTGCTGGTGCGCGCCCTGGGCAACGACGCCGTGAACCTGGGGCGCAAGTTCGTCAGCGTCGCTGAGGACGGCGAGGGCGTAGCGCTGGTTTTCGACGACGGCACGCGGCGCACCGGGCGGATCGTGGTCGGGGCAGACGGCATTCATTCGGTCCTGCGCCAGCAACTGTTCGGCAGCGGCGCCCCGCGCTTTTCGGGCAATGTCGCCTGGCGCGGCACCCTGCCTTCTGAGCGCGTGGCGGACCTGAAACTCGAGCACCTTTCCAGCAACTGGTGGGGCCCCGGGCGCAGCCTCGTGCACTACTTCATTTCGGCCGGGCGCACGCACAACTGGATCGGGGTGGGCCGCTCGGACACGCCGTCACGCGAATCGTGGTCGGCCACCGGCAGCGTTGACGAAGCGCTCGAAGAGTATGCCGGCTGGCACCCGCAGGTCCGGGCGGTGATCGCCGCAACGACCAGGCTCTATCGCATGGCGCTGTACGACCGCGAGCCGCTGGCAACGTGGCGCGCCGGCCGGGTGGTGCTGCTCGGGGACGCGGCGCACGCCATGCTGCCCTACCACGCGCAGGGCGCCGCCCAGTCGATCGAGGATGCTTACGTGCTCGCCGGCTGCATTGCTGCAACCCCCGACGCGCCGCTCGAGGCAACCGCCCGCTATGAGTCACTGCGCAAGGAGCGCGCCGAGTGGGTGCAGCAGTTCTCGCGCGACGCCGAAGAGCTGTTCAACATGGCCGATCCCGCCCGCGTGGCGCGGCGCGATGCCCGCCTGCGCGAGAACCAGCAGACCTATGCCGGTGGGTTCCCGGACGGCCAGCAGCGGATCTACGGCTACGACGCCGACGCGGCCCTGGCCGGAACGGCACAAGAAGGGAGGGCAACGTGAGCGCCTTGCGCTGCGGGGCGATCGAGGTGATGCGCATCAAGGAAACTCTCGGTGCCGCATTCCCGCCGCGGCACCTGCTGCCCGACCTGCCTGGCGATGCCGTTGCGCGCAACCTCGGGTGGCTTGCGCCCAACCATTTCGATGCGGCCAAGGGCCGGTTCGTCATGGGCACCCACACCTGGCTGCTGCGCACGCGCCACCACACCATCCTCGTCGACACCTGCATCGGCAACCACAAGCCGCGCCCGCACTCGCCCGGCTTCGACAACCTCGCCCAGCCCTACCTGGAGCGCCTTGCCCAGGCCGGTTTCGCCCCGGCGGACATCGACTTCGTGCTGTGTACCCACCTGCATGTCGACCACATCGGCTGGAATACCCAGCTGCGCGACGGGCGCTGGGTGCCCACTTTCCCCAACGCCAAGGTGATCTGCTCCAAGGCCGAGCTCGCCTCGGCCGAGCGCAAGGCCGACGAGAACGCCCCCGGCGACGACGGCCGCGCCCAGTGGCAGGACAGCATCCTGCCGGTGCTCGAGGCGGGGCTGCTGCAGGCGGTCGAGGGCATCCACGCGATCGAGGAAGGGATCACCATCGAGCCCACCCCCGGCCACACGCCGGGCCACGTGGTGTTGCAGGCGCACTCGGACGGGGAACGCATGCTGTTCGCGGGCGACCTGTGCCATCACCCGTTGCAGGTGTACTACCCCGAGGTCAACAGCCGCTTCTGCGAGGACGCGGCCGGCGCGCGCGCCATGCGGCGCAAGGTGCTGGCGTCCTGCGCCGAAAGCGGCGCGCTGTTCGCGCCGGCGCACTGGGGCCTGCCGCACGCCGGGCGGATCCACGCAAATACTGCCAACTTTTCGATAGAGTGGGCGTAGCTGCTGGGCCGCAGGGCGAAATACTGCCAACGGCTACTCTGACTTCGGCATAGTCTGCCCGCTCGAAATTCCTGTATCGGACGCATGATCCGATCCAGCGCCCTGGAATTTCTGGCCGTGGCTGTAAGGAATCGGCGAACTGGCGGGTCTTATCCCTGGAAACCAACGAATTTCAACCTTTGGGAACCGGATGAGCGACTGTTCAGGAGTGCCGATTGGTGGTGACGAGATCGGGCAACATCGCGACAAATTGCTACGCTTCGCCCTCCGGCGGCTGCGCAACCCGGCGCAGGCCGAGGACGCGGTGCAGGAAGCGCTGGTCGCGGCAATCGAAGGCGCCGATCGCTATGCCGGCAACGCGTCGACTGACACCTGGCTGAAAGGCATCCTCAAGCACAAAATCGTGGACTGCGTGCGCGCATCGGCGCGTGACCGCTATCAGGATTTCGATCCGGACAGCCTGCCCGCGAACTCGGGCAATCCGGAGGCGGCCCTGTCCCGCAGCGGTTTTTTCCGGGAGGTGGCGCGCTGCATGGATGAGTTGCCGGCAAGGTCGGCTCGGGTGTTCTTCCTGCGTGAGGTCCTGGGGCTGAATACGGCGGAAGTCTGCGCGGAGCTTTCAATCTCTGCCACGAATTGTTCGGTGCTTTTGCACAGGGCACGGACGGGACTTCGCAACCGGCTGGCGGGCGACCGATTGGCTTTTTCCGGATGACAGGCGGGTCGGTATCTGCTCGGCAGCCCTCGCCGCGATGATGCCCTCATTCGATGAACTCGTGCGCGCCCACGCGGGCGACTTGTACCGCTTCGCCTATTGGCTTTCGCGTGACCGGCAGCTCGCGGAGGATATCGTGCAGGAGGCCTTGCTGCGCGGCTGGAAAGCCCTGCCCCGCCTGAAGGAACCGCGGGCGGCCAAGAGTTGGCTGTTTTCAATCGTGAGAAACGAGCACCTGCGCCTGATCGCCAGAAACGGGCCGCAACACGACAGCATTGACGCCGACGCGCTCGAGATCGCCGATGAACGCGCAAATCCTTTCGGGTTGGAGATGCGTGATGCGATCGAGGCCCTGCCGGTTGCCTACGCCGAACCGCTCGCGCTGCAGGTGCTTGGCGGATTCAGCTGCGCGGAAATTGCGCGAATGCTGGAAATGAGCGAGGGCGCGGTGATGACGCGGCTCACGCGCGCCCGGCAGGCGATGAAACGCATGGTCACTCCCCTCGATGCGAAGCAACAGGAAGGAGGACGCAAATGAACTGCCTTGATTTCCGCCGCGCGCTCACGACGGGTGAGGAGGAAACGGGAGCGATGCGCGTGCACCGGCTTGGGTGCGTATTCTGCGCCGATCTGTTCAGGGAGCAGACCGCTTTCGATGCCGCGCTGCGCAGCGGCTTGGAGGTTCCGGTTCCGGCGGATTTTGCCGGGCGCCTTGTGGCTTCTTTGCATGCACAAGACGCAGTCGCTGCGGTGCAGGGTACCGGCCGACGCCGATTCCTCGCGGCAGCGGCGATCGGGGCCGGCGCCTTCGGCATCGGCACCGGCCTCTATGCCTGGTTCGGGCGCGACGATCCGATGGCCTTGGCGTGCATCGAGTTCGTGATGAAGGAGGAGACCAAGTCGATCATGATGGGCGCGATGCCGCGCGCAGAGGCGGCGGCGGCCCTGGAGGCTTCGCTGCCGCTCGCGCGCCTGGACCGGATCGGCAAGGTGATGCACGTTGGGCCCTGCCCATTCCAGGGCGCCACCGCGTATCACGTGGTGCTGATGGTGCCGCAGGACAAGGTGACACTCTTGATCATGCCCGACACGCGCCTGACGGCGCGCGCCCGTGCGAGGTCCGACGGCATGTACGCGAGCGTGTTGCCGCTGAGGAAAGGCAGCGTCGGTGTCGTCGGCGGCAGCGCCGCGGTGGTGGAAAGCGTTGCGGGCGCGTTGCGCTCCGGAGCCTGAATCACCCCCGAATCGAGACGGTCAGTTGGAGTACTTCGCGCCGCGTTCGCGCTCGACTTCGACCGGCCATCGGCGGCGCATGCCGGCAGCGCGACGGTTCCGCTGCTGCGACTCACGGCAGCGAACTTCCTGCGGATGTCCTTACCCTTGCGGTCGGGCGGTGATCGCCCGTCGCAGTGCGGCCTCGGGCGCGCCCTCGTCCAGGACTACGCCGCGTCCCGCCGGGCGTACGCCGAGCCGTTGCCAGAGGGCATCGAGGTCCACCGGCGCCGGCCGGTCTTTCATGCTTGCGTACAGTTCCGACAGCACCGGAGCGCCTACCGCCCGGTCGCCGATGCCGAGAAGATGCTCAAGCGGCGGCTCGCTCTCCATGTTTTTCGATGCGAGGATGGCGCGCAGCGCGTGCTGCAGGCCGAAACGGTTGTCCGTGCGGCGCCGGATTTCGAGGTCGACGATTCGACCCATTCGAGCACGCGTTCCCGCGGCAATTCGAGCGTGCCTGGCGCAAACGCGACCGTCAGTTCTCCTCCCGGAAGCTCGAGGCGCGTTGCCGCGAGGCGATCGAACTCGGCGAAAGGCATGCGTGCGCCCAGGAAGCGACTGTTGTCTTCCGCGGCTTCTGCCGCGCCAATGCACCCGAGCAGCGCGCAAAAAAAGATGTAAGAAATATTCTCAAAGGCCGACCAAATAGGCAGGCAGATTCGCCAGCCGGTGCATCCAAATGCTGCGCCGGCCCGTATCTGACGCTACCCGGGATTTCCCGGATTTGCTTCGATTTTCACCTGGAGGAAGTACATGAAGGCCAATAAGCTTACCGGAATTGCCCTCGCGGCCGCCGCTGCAGGAATGTTCGGGATGACCGTCGCGACGCCCGCCGCCGCCCAGGCAGCCAAGATCCATTGCGAGGGGGTGAACTCATGCAAAGGCCATAGCGATTGCAAGGGCGCGAAGAGCTCCTGCAAAGGGCTGAACGCCTGCAAAGGCCAGGGGTTCTCTTCAATGACCCAGGCCGATTGCGAC
>JBDTRN010000125.1:0-8558 GCA_039931715.1 Betaproteobacteria bacterium | reverse complement strand
GCCGCCTATTATTGCGAGATCATGCGCGCGGGCATCCAGTCGATCCCGCGCGGCCAGGTGTCGGCCGGCTACGCGCTGGGCCTCAACTACCGCCACACCATGGCGAGCGTCGTGCTCCCGCAGGCCTTCCGCAATATGCTCCCGGTACTGCTCACCCAGACCATCATCCTGTTCCAGGACACCTCGCTCGTATACGTGATATCGGCCACCGATTTCCTCGGCGCGGCCTCCAAGGTGGCGAACCGGGACTACCGGCTGGTGGAGATGTACACCTTTGTCGCGGTCGTCTACTTCATCATGTCCTTCGGGCTGTCGAGCGTGGTGAAACGGCTGCAGAACCGAATCGCCATCATCCGCTAGCCGGGCAACGGAGCACGCAATGATTTCCATGAAGAACGTGAACAAGTGGTACGGCACCTTCCAGGTGCTGGTCGACTGCTCGACCGAGGTAAAAAAGGGCGAGGTAGTGGTGGTCTGCGGGCCTTCGGGCTCGGGCAAGTCCACGCTGATCAAATGTGTGAACGCGCTGGAGCCGTTCCAGAAGGGCGAGATCACGGTCGAAGGCGTTTCAGTAGGCGACCCGAAGACCAACCTCTCCAAATTGCGCGCGCGCATCGGCATGGTGTTCCAGAACTTCGAGCTGTTCCCGCACCTTAGCGTGCGCGAGAACCTCACACTCGGGCAGATCAAGGTCCTCGGGCGCAGCGAGGACGAGGCTACCGAGCGCGGCCTGAAGATGCTCGACCGCGTGGGCCTGCTCGCCCACAAGGACAAGTTTCCGGGCCAGCTCTCGGGCGGCCAGCAGCAGCGCGTCGCCATCGCGCGCGCCCTGTCGATGGACCCGATCGCCATGCTGTTCGACGAGCCCACTTCTGCGCTCGACCCCGAGATGATCAACGAGGTGCTCGACGTCATGGTGCTGCTCGCCCAGGAAGGCATGACCATGATGTGCGTGACCCACGAAATGGGCTTCGCGCGCAAGGTGGCCCACCGCGTGATCTTCATGGACGAGGGTCACATTGTCGAGGACGCCACCAAGGACGAGTTCTTCGGCACTCCGCGCTCCGAGCGCGCGCAGCAGTTCCTGTCGAAGATCCTCCATCACTGAGGGTGCCGCAGAGGCCTGAGCGGCGGCCGGGCGCGGTGCGCTCAGCGCGGCGGCGCGATCCGGCGCAGCGTCTCCGGTGCGATGGCATACCCAGGATAGCGGCGGCGAAATTCGGCCAGCGATTCGTCGGCCTCCTTGTGACGGCCGCGTGAACGCAGCTCCGCGATGCGCTCGAGCCACTCTTCCGGCGTGCGCACGTTCGCCGCAGGACCGGCTTCCGCGGCCGCTTCCTTGGCCATCATCGGGGCGCCCGAATCGGACTGCGCCGCCGGTCCGGCCGCGCCCGCCGCGGCACTCGCCGCTCGCTCGGGTTTTGCCGGCGCGCGCGCGGCCTCCGGTGCGGGGCGTACGGCCAGCGAAGATTGTTGTTCCGCAGGTACGTTTGCGCGGTCTGCGAGGCGCGCAGAGGGGCGCGCGGCGGACTGCACGGGCGTATCGGGCACCATCGCCGGCGCCGAATTTTCCGCAACAGTTGCCGGGACCGCGGAGGAATCCGCGACCGGTGCGCGCGCTGCCGCGGGCGCGTCGGCGCGGCCATCGCGCTGACGCGGCGATGTGTGCGCCTCGCGTGGTTCGCTCGGAGGGCGCGCCTTGGGTTGTAGCGGCAACGCAGGGCCTGCAGGTTGCGCCTGCCGCGACTCCTTGCGCATCTGCGTCGGCGCTTGCTGGGTGCGATCCAGTGCAGGCGGCTCGGACTCCGCGGTGTACGGGGCCGACCCGGACGTGCGTGGCGCGGAGCCAGCATCCTGTGCGTCGGGTCGCTCGTCCGCCACGCGCAGTGTCACCCCGACCGCGAGAACCAGCACGGCCGCCAGCGCGACCGGCGCGCCCCAACGACGCGCGGCGCGCGGCGCGACGCTGGCCCGCGCTGCGGCCACAACGGCTGCATCGATCGAGGCAGGTGGCTCGTCCCGTGCCGCTGAGCGGTAGACCCGGCCGGGCTCGCCGTCCATGGGTGCGTCGCGCTCATCCATCGGAAAGCGCCCCGCGCAGCTTGGAAATCGCATACCGCAGCCGGCTCTTGGCCGCTTCGGCATCGGTGCCGGTCGCGACGGCGATCTCGGCCACCGACAGGCCGCTTTCCTCATGCAACAGGAACGCCTCGCGCTGCAGGACCGGCAGTCCCTCGAGCGCGGCGATGAGCCGCCGTCCCGACTCGTTCAGCTCGGCGCGCCGCTCCGGCTGGGTCGAGGCGGGCGCTGGCGGCTCGATCGCGCCCTCCTCGTCGAGGGACACGATTTCCATCCCCCTGCGCCGCCAATGGTCGATCATGCGGTTGTGGGCGATGGTGTAAAGCCAGGTGGTGAATTTCGCCTGCGGCTCGTAACGGCCACGCGCATCGATGACTTTCATCCACACCTCCTGGAACAGTTCCTCGGCCGCCGCACGATCCTTGACCGAGCGCACCATGTACCGGAACAGGCCGCCCTTGTGGCGCGTGTACAGCGCGGTAAAGGCGTCGGCATCCCCGCCGCGATACGCGAGCATCAACTGTTCATCGGGCCTCGGTGCGTCGGCGTGCGGCATGCACCGGGAGTTTACGGGGTCGCATGCGGGTAGGGTGCGAACCGGGCCTGGGGCGCAGGCACCAAGCCGGACTGGGGGTCCGGCACGAAGCCGGGGAAGGCGCGCGGGTTGGCGGGCGCCGGGGGCCGGATCACGCCGCGCGCCACAAGGTTGCGATAGCTGTCGTAGTAGATGGCCACCACCTCGGCCGGGGCCGGCGTGGCGCGTTCGAACGACGTGTAGTTCACATGCGACACCTCTACCCGCCCGTGGCCCGTGCCGATTCGCTCCTGCGCCTGCTTGGCGAGCGCCGACTCGGCTGACGCGGCAGTGTCGCCGCGTGCGGGCGCTTCGCTGCGCGCCGCGGGCCCGTTGTAGGACTGCGCGCGATGGTCGCGCAGCGGCGCCGAAGGGGCCACGCTCACCGGCGGCTCGGGGGGCTTGCGGCGGAACAGGGCCACCCCGATTACGCCCACATCGTCGGGACGCCCGGTGCGCGCCGCATACGAATCGGGCAGCGAGGTGAAGTAGAACGCCGCGGTCTGCGATGTGCTCTTGCGCCAGCCGGCGATATCGAAGCTTCGGTAGGGTGAAAGCACATACCCGGTCTGGTCGGGCCGCGCGGTCTCGCCCGAAACGATGTTGATTCCATCGACCGACATCACCGCCATCACTGGCTCCGCGGCATGGTTGCGCACCGTGATCTGGTACTCGTTTCCGGGCTTGCCGACGACCCACGCGCGGCCTTCGTGCCAGTAGACCTGCAGGCGGCGGTTGTCGGTCCGGTCGAGCACCGAGATGTCCGCGATCCGGCCGATCGCCATGGATTGCGAGGAAACTGCGAGCGCCAGCGCGGCACCGAGGATTGCAGCCATTCTCATGAGTTTCTCCTTCATGTGTGGACCCGATCGCGCGGCACCGGTTGGCGCCGCGCTCGGTCGCCCTGCATGAGGATTGAACGCTGCGGCGGGCAAAACGGGTTAAACTCGGCGCATGATTTTTCGCATCGGATCGGGCAGCACCCGGACGCTGACATGACGACCAAAGCAATCATTCCCATCAAGAGCGCGAAACCCAAGAACAAGTACGACTGCCTGAAGTGTCCCGGCTACTGCTGCAGCTACCCGCTGATCGAAGTCACCGATCGCGACATCGCGCGCGTGGCCAAGCACTTCGACGTGTCGGTTGAAAAAGCGAAGAAGAAATTCTTCCGCTACGACCGCAGCGAGAAGAGCTGGGTATTGCGCCAGCAGAAGGACGAGCATTTCAAGAAGATCTGCCGCTTCTTCGACACCGAGGAGCGGCGCTGCACGATCTACACCGCGCGCCCCGGCGTGTGCCGCGACTACCCGGGTGAGCCGCATTGCGGCTACTACAGCTTCCTTGAGTTCGAGAGGGAGCACCAGCAGGATCCTGGGTTTGTTGCCACGACTTAGTCGCGTTCGCGACTAAGTCAGGACAACAATCCGGCGCAGGATCGGAACAGGGGAAACTACGTTTCCCCCGTACCCCCTTCCTGAAAACCCGCTTTCTTCTTGAGAGCCCGAGGGACTAGGTTTTCTTTTGCGCCTGGGTGCGAAGGGCTGAGAGGGTGGTGGTGGGCGTGATGGCTTCGGGGTCGAGGCGAAGCTCGATCAGCGCGGGCTTGCCTGAGGCCATCGCGCGGGCCAGGGCCGGTTTGAATGCTTCGGTCGTGTCGACCGTCTCGCCGAAAGCACCGTAGGCGCGCGCGAGCGCGGCGAAATCCGGGTTCTTCAGCTCGGTGCCCGAGACGCGCGCCGGGTATTCGCGCTCCTGGTGCATCCTGATCGTGCCGTACATGCCATTGTTGACCACGATGATGATGACGTTCGCGCCGTACTGCATCGCGGTCGCGAGTTCCTGCCCGTTCATGAGGAAATCGCCGTCGCCGGCGAAAGCCACCACGGTGCGGCCGGGCTGCGCGATCTTGGCTGCAATCGCCGCCGGTACGCCGTATCCCATCGAACCGTTGGTCGGCGCAAGCTGGGTGCGGAACCCGCGGTAGTGGTAATACCGGTGCACCCACGTGGCGAAATTGCCCGCGCCGTTGCAGATCACGGCGTCCTCGGGCAGGGTTTCGCGCAAGCCCTTGACGATTTCGCCGTACTGAAGCTTGCCCGGCAGCGGCTTGGGCTCGCAGTACGCGAGGAAATTGTTGCGCGCTGCCTCGGTGCCTTTTTGCCACTTGGCGCCCTTGATCTCCAGGCCGGCCAGCGCGTCGACGAACTGCGGGTAGCCGGAGTTCACCAACACCGCGCCCTGGTAGACGCGGCCGAGTTCTTCGGCCCCCGCATGCACGTGGATGAGGGTTTGGCGGGGAACAGGAACATCGAACAGGGTGTACGCGCTGCTGGTCATCTCGCCCAGGCGCGCCCCCACGACCAGCACGAGGTCGGCGTCCTTGATGCGTTGCGCGAGGTTGGGGTCGATGCCGATGCCGACATGACCCGCGTAGGAAGGCGAGCGATTGTCGAGCAGGTCCTGGCAACGAAACGATGCCCCGGCGGTGAGGTGGTTCTTCTCGAGAAAGGCGCGCATTGCTTCGACCGATGCCTTGGTCCAGCCGCTGCCGCCGAGGATCACGAACGGCCGCTCGGCCGCCGCGAGGAGCTTGCCGATCTCGCACATGTCGGCCGGGTCGGGTGCGGCTCGCACGGTCTTGAAGTGCGGCACGTCGGCGACCGCGGCTTGCGCGAACAGCATGTCCTCGGGCAGGGCCAACACCACCGGCCCGGGCCTGCCGGCCATCGCGGTGTGGAAAGCGTGGCTCACATACTCGGGGATGCGCTCGGCGCGGTCGATCTGCGCCACCCATTTCGCCATCGGCCCGTACATCCGCCGGTAGTCCATCTCCTGGAAAGCCTCGCGCTCGATCATCTCGTTGCCGACCTGCCCGATGAACATCACCAGCGGCGTGGAGTCCTG
Source organism: Betaproteobacteria bacterium (assembly GCA_039931715.1). GTDB lineage: Bacteria > Pseudomonadota > Gammaproteobacteria > Burkholderiales > SG8-39 > SZAS-79. The sequence continues at coordinate 2,998 of JBDTRN010000125.1, read as the reverse complement.
GAAAGCGGTGTGCACACCGACCGCGCCGTTGGCCGCGCCCGGCCCGCGCGTCACGAACAGCACGCCCGGCTTGCCGGTGAGCTTGCCGTAGGCGTCGGCCATGTAGGACGCACCGCCCTCCTGCCGGCAGATGACGAAGCGCAGCTTTTCGCGCACGTCGTAGATGCCATCGAGCACGGGCAGGAAGCTTTCGCCCGGCACGCCGAACGCGATCTCCACGCCGTGGCCCACCAGGGCATCGGCAAGGATCTTCCCGCCGTGGCGGGTCTTGAGGTCGGGTTTCATGCGGGTGCCTCCGTGCTTGGGGATTGGGTCCGGGGTGTCGAAGGGGGGGCGTCGAATGCGCCGCGCAGCGCAACGCAGCAGGCGGCGATGGCTTCGTTGGCCGTGTCGAGCACACCGCCCATCAACAGGAAACCGTGGATCATGCCGGGATAGTCGCGGTACTGGGTGGGCACGCCTTCGGTGGCCAGGCGGTCGGCGTATGCGCGACCTTCGTCTACCAGCGGGTCGTAGCCCGCGGTGAGAACGTAGGCCGGCGGCAGGCCCGCGAGACTGCCTGCCAGCAGCGGCGAAGCGCGCCAGTCGAGCCAGTCGGATTCGTCGGGCAGGTAGTGGCCGCGAAAATAATCCATGACCTTGCGCGTAAGCAGGTAGCCCTCCGCGTTGCGCTTGTGTGACTCGTGGCCGCTGCGCTGGTCGGTGGCTGGGTAGATAAGCAGTTGCAGGCACGGCAGCGGGCGCCGCGCGTCGCGTGCCTCGATGCATACCGCCGCCGCGAGATTGCCGCCTGCGCTGTCGCCGCCGACCGCGATGCGCCGCGGGTCGATGCCAAGCTTCGCAGCGTTCTGCGTGAGGTGGCAGGTCGCGGCGACGCAATCGTCGAATGCCGCGGGAAAGCGCGCTTCCGGCGCGAGGCGGTATTCGACCGAATACACCAGGCAGCGCGCGCCTTCCGCCAGCTGCCGGCAGGCCACATCGTGGGTGTCGAGGTCGCCGATGACCCAGCCGCCGCCGTGATAGAACACCAGCGCCGGAAGGATCTCGCCTTTTGCGCACCCCGCGGGCCGGTAGGCGCGCACCGGGATCGGCCCCGCCGGCCCGGGCACCAGCATGAGCGTGACGGCGGCCATTTCCGGCGGCGTGGGGGCGGTGGCCCCGCGGGTGTCGTGATAGAGCCGGCGCGCGACCACCGGCGGCAACTCGCAATAGGCCGGCATTTGCGAGCGCGCGACGCGCTCGAGCAGGACGACCACCTGCGGGTGCAGGCTCACGCGGTCTTCGCGGCCAGCATCTTGACCAGCCGCTCCTCGAAGAACGGCGCGGGCTTCATGACGCGCGTTTCCTGGGAGACGAGCAGCGGCCGGATTTTCGCCACGTACGCCTGCCACGCGGGGTCGGCCTGCATCGCGGCCCGGCATTTGTCGCGCTGGTTGAGGTCGTCGTAGGCCCACATGTGGATTACCAGGTTCTGCATCCCCATCTCGGTCACGTAGTACCCGACCATGTGCGGCAGGTGCTTCATCTGGGTGGGCATGCCCTCGGATTCGTACAGCCTGAAATATTCCGGGACCTTGCCCGGATGCACCATGTACATGCGCTCTTCGACGTACATCGGGTTTTCTCCTCGGGGCGCGGCGGCTCGCGGCAAAGCGGCCACGGCAATGGGAATGAACGGCTGGAATGCAATTCGGGGAAGGCGGACGATTATATAATCCACCCCATGTGCCCACCGGCTGTTTCAACATGCACGATACGGACATAGCTACCCTCAGGCGCATCCTCGCCCAGTCGCGCACCATCGCGGTGGTGGGGCTGTCGGCCAACTGGTACCGGCCGAGCTTTTTCGCCGCCAAGTACATGCAGGAGCACGGCTACCGCATCATCCCGGTGAATCCGCAGTACACCGAGGTGCTGGGCGAAAAGTGCTACCCCTCGCTGCGCGATATTCCCCACCCGGTCGACATGGTGGACTGCTTCCAGAAGACCGAACGCATCCCGGCCCTGGCCGAGGATGCGATCGCCATCGGCGCCAAGGTGCTGTGGCAGCAGATCGGGGTGGTCAGCGAAGAGGCCGACCGGCGCGCCCGGGCCGCGGGGCTCGACTCTGTCATGGACCGCTGCGTGAAGATCGAGCACGGGCGCCTGTTCGGCGGCCTCAACTGGGTCGGGGTCAATACCCGCGTGATCTCGGCCAAGCGGCCGCGGACGCTTCCTTACTAACGGTCGCGGCCCCTGCCTTACTGACGCTGGCTTTCGCCGGTGGCAACGGGATACAGGGGCCACCGTTTGACCCGTAACGACTAGCCTGCGCGCCAGGTTGAGCGCCTTTTCCCGGGCGATCCGTGCATGGGGCACTGGCGCACCCGCCAGCCTGACGCTATGCTTGGGGCTCACTTGGAATCAATGCTAAATGATTAATGCATTGCGGATTTTTGAAGGGCGCTTTGGGCGTGTGGTGCTGGCCGATTCGACCATTTCGCAGGCGATGCACGTCCACGCCGAGCACCAGCTGGTGCTGAAGTACGACGGGGCCGACCGCCAGTTCGAGATTGACGGCGAGCGTACCCTGCTCACGCGCAACGACATCCTGTTCATCAACGCCCATCGGCCGCACGAAACGCATGCGAACGAGGACGGCTCGACCGCCCGCCTGCTGGTGATGAACATCTCGCCCGAGTGGATGGCGCAGACCTTCCCGGCGATGTTCAAGGTGGCCGAAAGCGGCCCCTACCCGCGCACCCTCGATACGGTGACGCCGCATATCCGCAAGATCGCCGACGCGATGGCGATCGACATGATGAACGACCGGTTCCTGTCGGCCGACCGGCTGGAATTCATGGTGCAGGATCTGATCCTGTCCATCATCGACAGCTATATCGCCAAGCGGCGCGCCACCTCGCCGATGTGGCGCGGCTCGAAGTTCGCCGACTCCCGCATCCGCCGCGCCATTGCGCTGATGCGCGCGCGGCCGAACAAGGACGTCAACATGGACGAC
>JBDTRN010000124.1:0-8590 GCA_039931715.1 Betaproteobacteria bacterium | reverse complement strand
CGGCCGGGCCCACATAACGGTGAACAAGAACGCCATCCCCAACGACCCGGAAAAGCCCATGGTCACCTCGGGCATCCGCATCGGCACCCCGGCGATGACGACGCGCGGGTTCGGCGTGGGCGAGGCGAAGACCCTCGCGGGCCTCATCGCCGACGTGCTCGAGGCGCCCGCCGACGACGCCACCCTGGTGCGGGTGCGCGGGACGGTCGCGGAATTGTGCGCTGCTTTCCCGGTGTACGGCTGAGAGCGCGGTGCGCTGCCCCTTCTGCCAGTCCGAGGACACCCAGGTTCTCGACACCCGCTCCAACCCGGACACCAATTCGATCCGCCGCCGGCGCAAGTGCGCCTCGTGCGACAAGCGCTTCACGACCTACGAGAAGGTCGAGCTGCGCATGCCGCGGCTGGTGAAGAAGGACGGCAGCCGCACCGATTTCGATCGCGACAAGCTCATGGGCAGCATGATGATCGCGCTGCGCAAGCGCCAGGTCGCCACCGACAAGGTGGATGCGGCGCTCGATCGCATTGAGGAGAAGCTGCGCGGCTCGGGCGAGCGCGAGGTGCCCTCGGCCAAGGTGGGCGAGCTGGTGATGCGCGAGCTCGCGCGGCTGGACAAGGTGGCGTACATCAGATTCGCGTCGGTGTATCGCAGCTTCGACACGCCGGACGACTTCCGCGAGGCGGTGCTCGAGGTCAAGAAGCCGCGGCGAAAATAGCTGGGTGAGTTCCAATGACGGCACGATTTAGCGACGCCGACCGGGTACACATGGCACGGGCGCTGGAACTGGCGGCGCTCGGGCTGTACACGGCAACGCCCAATCCCCGTGTGGGATGCGTGATCGTGCGCGACGGCGCAATAGTCGGCGAGGGATGGCACCGCAAAGCTGGCGAGCCGCACGCCGAGGCCCATGCACTTGCCGCTGCGGCGGGCATGGCGCGTGGCGCTACAGCTTACGTAACGCTTGAGCCCTGCAGCCATTTCGGCCGCACACCACCGTGTTCCGATGCGCTCATCGCAGCCGGGGTCACACGCGTCGTGGCCGCCATGCGCGACCCTGATCCCAAAGGGGCCGGCGGCGGCGCGAAGCTCCAGGCTGCGGGGATCGCGTTCGAGTGCGGGTTGCTCGAGGACGAGGCGAGCGAGCTCAACATCGGCTTCGTCTCGCGCGTGACGCGCGCTCGCCCCTGGGTGCGTATGAAAGTCGCTGCGAGCCTCGACGGGCGCACCGCCCTCGCCAACGGGCAATCGCAATGGATCACCGGGCCGGCGGCGCGCAAGGACGGCCACCACTGGCGCGCGCGCGCCTGCGCGATCCTCACCGGCATCGGCACCGTGGCCGCGGACGACCCGCGCCTGGACGTGCGCGAAGTCGAGACCTCGCGCCAGCCGCTGCGTGTCATCGTCGATAGCCGGCTGGAGACGCCGCCAGCGGCGCACATCCTCGAGGGCGGGCCGGTCCTTATTTTTTGCGCCTACGACGACGCCGTGCGGCGCGCGGGGCTCGAGGCGCGCGGGGCGGAAGTGGTGGTGCTCGCCAATGCGCGCGGCAAGGTGGAGCTGCCGGCGCTCCTGCAGGTTCTCTCCGCGCGGGGCGTGAATGAGTTGCACGTCGAAGCAGGCGTCAAGCTCAACGGCTCGCTGGTGCGCGAAGGCTGCGTGGACGAGCTGCTGGTGTATCTCGCCCCTTCGCTGCTCGGCGACAGCGCGCAGGGCATGGCGGCGCTCGCCGAGCTGGGGTCGCTCGGGGAGCGTGTGCGGCTCGCATTCCGGTCGGCCGATCGCGTGGGGCCAGACCTGCGCATCCTGGCTCGCGTGGAGGCGGGCGTGGAAAATGGCGCGCTAGACACGCCGGCACCGGCAAGCCCGGGCCAGACACAGTGAGGAAACCAGCGATGCAAAAGGCGGACAGTGTTTAGCGGGATCATCCAGGCCGTGGGCGCGATCGAAAAAGTCGAGCCGCTGGCGGCTGGGGTGCGCCTCACCATCGACGCCGCGGGGCTCGACCTGGGCGATGCCAAAGTAGGGGACTCCATCGCAGTCAACGGCGCGTGCATGACGGCGACATCCATCGCTGTGGGCCGCTTTACCGTCGACGTTTCGCGCGAATCGCTCGATGTGACCGCGGGCCTGGGCGCGCCGGGCCCGGTCAATCTCGAAAAGGCGATGGTGCTGGGCGACCGGATCGACGGGCACCTCGTGACCGGCCACGTCGACGGTATCGGCGAAGTCACCGCCTTCGAGCAACAGGGCGAATCGTGGCGGCTCGAAGTGCGCACGCCGCGCGAACTCGCCCGCTTCATTGCGCGCAAGGGCTCGATCACCATCGACGGCGTGAGTCTCACAGTCAACAGCGTGCAGGACGAGCCGGCGGGCACGCGCTTCGAAGTGAACCTCATCCCGCACACGCTGCAGGTGACCACGCTCGCTCGACTCAAACCGGCGGCCAGGGTCAATCTCGAAATCGACCTCGTGGCGAGGTATATGCAGCGGCTGCTGGAAAGCGCTTCATCCGGGCAGTAAGCGCGCAAGCCCGACTGCGGCGCCGGCGCGACACGGCGCCGTCCGCCCCACGGTGCGGTCCGGCTCCTGCGCGGGCCGCACGCCGCTTGAGTGACTTCTAACCGCAGACCAGCGCGCGCAACGAGCCGAGGATTCCGTTGGGCAGGGCGCCTGCGCCTTTTTTGTCGGCCAGCGATTGCCAGCCTTCCGGCCCAGTCAGCCCGGATGCCACGAGCTCGCCGCTGCCCATTGGACCCGAATACAGCGAGATTTCGACGGTGCGCACCTTCTGGGTACGGCAGTCGTATTCCTTGCGCGTGCGCACCGACGCGTAAGCGATCCCGTGGTAAGTGTCGGGCGTATGCAGGTCGCTCAACACGCGAATACTTACGATGTCGCCGCTCTTGCGCAGGCTGAACGGGTCGTAATAGACAGTCGCGTCCGCATCCCCCCGCGCCACGCCGCCCTCCCATGCGCCTTGCACCGCGCCCGCCGCGAAGAGGATGACGCCGGCCAGGAGCGCACGGCCCGGTCGAAAGGCTTCAGTCTGCATGCGCTTACTGTATTACCGCTTTGGTCTCCGCGCACGCCTGCAGAAAGGATGCAGCAACCCGTCGGGCGCAACCTGCGCCAGACGCGCTACCAGCCTCCGAGTTCATATGCGGGTCGTGGCAGGGCGTTCGCGCAGCGGCATCGCCGACTGCGCGACGTCCCCATAGGCGCAGTTCAGCAAGACCTCGACCACGCTGAGCACAATGTAGTTGTCGACCGCGCGCGTCACCGAAGTGCGCGCGGACGGACCCGGCGCTTCGTCGGGGAAGGGCGCGCTGCGCAGGATCCTTTCGTTGAGTTCCTTCCTCAGCCCTTTCGCGTCGCCCGCGGAGCTTGCGAGAAGGGCGAGGGCGCGGTCCACCGACGCGGGAAACGCGGTGAGGTCGTTGGGCGCATTGCCACGCTCGAAGCGCCCGCTTTGCTTCAGGGCGCTGATCACTTCTTCCATCGCTGCATCGGGGAAGCCGTATTTCCTTTGCACCGCCTTCCAGCCTTCCACCGTGCCCTTGTCGAGATGGCTGCCCCAGCCCGAAGCGGATATTGCGGTACCCGGCAAGACGGGCGGCAGCCCATGCATCACCGCGACCCGAAAGCGAACCGTAGCGGGGGCGGCTTGGTTGGACGCCCACCACCCGCCCAGTACAAGCGCAGCCGCCAGTGTCACGCCATAGACGGCCGATCGCCTGTGTGCAAAGTCGGGAAATGTTTTGCTCATGCAACTCACCGGGGCAACTGTCATGTCAGCGCATGGTAAGGATTGGAGGGCTTCGCGTATGTGCGCGCGCCCACACTGTGGCGAAGTGCCGCGCGCCGATTTTTCGCTGCGAAAACCATACGCTTTCGTCAGGTAGCGTTGATCATTTTTTGTCAGATCCGAAATCCTGTCGCGGCGCCTGACCAAATGCGGCAGCAGGTGTCGAAAACTTGTCGCATGGCCGGAAACTTCAGTCGTATTTGCCAGATTTTCGCCAACTATTGCCACATTGCTCCGGGCACGATCACTGCTTCACTGCAGCGTATGAGAAAAAAGGAGGGGCTGCATTCCCGTAGTCTCTGCTTCAAACCCCAAAGGATCCAAATGAAACGAGTACAACAAGGCTTTACATTGATCGAACTGATGATTGTGGTCGCGATCATCGGCATCCTGGCTGCGGTCGCCCTGCCGGCCTACCAGGACTACATGGTCCGCACCCGCGTGGCCGAAGGCCTGGCGATGGCCGGCGCGGCGAAACTCGCCGTTTCCGAAAACGCCGCCTCCGGTGCTGCGTCCCTGACCTCGGGCCTCGTGGCTCCGACGTCGACCGCCAACGTGGCCTCGCTTGTTACCGACGGTACGACAGGTGCCATCACCATCACCTATACGGCCGCCGCGGGTGGCAACACGCTGATCATGATACCGACCTCGGGTGGCCAAGCCATGACCGCAGGCACGGTCCCGACCGGTGGCTCGATCAACTGGGGGTGCACAAGCGGCACGACGCTGTCGAAGTATCGCCCTTCAGCCTGCCGGTAATCGCGTTACGCCCTTCGGGGCAAAACGAGGCGGACATCGCAGGATGTCCGCCTTTTTTTCGCCCTGTTTCGGTTCGCCTCGTTACTTGTCGGCAAGGTGCCGGCGTACCGCGTCCGCACCGGGTCCGGCGACCTGCACCGCGCCCTTGAGGTCGTACTCGTCCACGCCGAACTCGCGCGTCCAGCGTGCCACGTCGGCCGCATCGTTCACGTTGATGTGCGGTGTGCCAGGTGCAACCGCTGCCTCGCGGCTCGCGTGCGCAGCCGTCGCAGCGGCCTGGTCGCTCGCGCGCATGCGCTTTGAGCGCACATAGAAAGTCCAGATCCCCCCTGCGGCCACCACCAGTGCAACCAGGAACCATTCCATCGTCCGTCCCTCCCGTGCGAATTTTCGGCGGGTCGATCGCCGGATGCGACCGCCGCCGGAAGCCTGAGCCGCGAAGACCACGCCATCCTATGCCGGAGTCGGGCGGCGCATCGGTGCGCTTCTGCACCCAGGGCGGCAATATCTCCGCGCCGGTCTACCGGCGGCGCTGAATCCCGCGAAAGGAAAGCGCTTAAAGCCGCGCTTGGTTGCGGATCGCCCGGCTACGTTTCCAGCATGCGCTTATAGGCCTGGCGCGCGGCTTCTTCCTTCTTCACGTCGTCGATCTCGCGCATCACGCCGTGCACGTCGACCGCCTTTTCCACGCGCTTGAAGCGGCCGGTAAGCACCACCTCGGGCGTGAGCTTGCCGGCCTCGTAGATCGACCAGATTTCCTTGCCATAGTCGGTCGTGCGCAACTCCGGCGCGAACTGGCCGAAGTAGCCGGTCAGGTTGTCCACGTCGCGCTCGAGCAGCGCTCCCGCGCCGATGTTGCCGGCCGCGTCCACCGCCTGCGGCAGGTCGATGATCACCGGTCCGTCGCTGTCGACGAGGACGTTGTATTCCGACAAGTCACCATGCACGATGCCCGCGCACAGCATGCGCACCACTTCGCCTATCAGCGCGGCATGGTATCGGCGCGCCTCGTCCGGGGTGAGTTCGAGATCGTTCAGCCGCGGGGCGGCGTTGCCGGCGGCGTCGGTCACCAGCTCCATGAGCAGGACGCCATCGAGGAAGTTGTACGGGCGGGGCACGCGCACGCCGGCGGCGGCGAGCCGCTGCAGCGCGTTGACCTCGGCGTTCTGCCACGCCTGCTCGAGTTCCTGGCGTCCGTAGCGGGTGCCCTTCTCCATGGCGCGGGCGCGCCGGCTGTTCTTGACGTTGCGCCCCTGGGTGTACTGGACGGCCTGGCGGAAGGCGCGCTTTTCGGGCTCCTTGTAGACCTTGGCGCAGCGGATTTCCTCGCCGCAGCGCACGACGTACACGACCGCCTCCTTGCCGCTCATGAGCTGGCGGAGGACTTCGTCGACGAGGCCTTCCTCGACGAGGGACAGCAGTCGTTTGGGTGTCTTGATGGCGGCTTTGTGCGCGGCAGGGCGCGGATTGGGGGACGGGCGCCGCCATTTTACGGCCATTGCCCGCTTTCGGCGGCAACGCGCCGACGGCCAGACCACTTTTTTGCCGCGGAATTACCCCAAGCGGCTGGCGTCCCCCAACCGATGGGCATGGCAAAATGCGCCAGCCATGCGAGGGGGAGCAGTGACGGAACGAGTCGGCAAGTACGAGCTGAAGGGCAAGCTGGGCGAAGGGGCATCGGGCACCGTGTACCTGGCGACCGACACCTTCTCCGGCGCCGAGGTGGCCCTCAAGGTCATCAATCCCGCCATATTCAAGGATCCCGAATTCGGCGAGGTGCTGCGCGAGCAGTTCCTCAACGAAGCCTCGCTCGCCGGCAAGCTCAACCATCCGCACATCGTGGCGATCCTCGACGCGGTGGTCACCGAGGATGCGGGCCATATCGCCATGGAGTACGTCGCCGGCAGCAACCTGTCCAGGTACGCCGACCCGGCCAACCTGCTGTCGGTGGGCGATGCGATCGAAGTCGTGTTCAAGTGCTGCGGCGCGCTCGATTACGCGTACCGTGAAGGCGTGATCCATCGCGACATCAAGCCGGCCAACATCATGGTCGCCGGCGGCACGGAAGTGAAGGTGACCGATTTCGGCGCGGCGGTGCTGCGCACCGGCAAGGCCAACGACACGGTCAGCATAGGCACCCCTGCGTACATGTCGCCCGAGCAGCTCAATGGCGAGGAACTCACCCACAAGACCGACATGTACTGCGTCGGCGTCATGTTGTATGAGCTCCTCACCGGCCAGCGGCCCTTCGTGGCCGACACCATCCCCGCGCTGATCCACAAGGTGATCACCGAGGCGCCGCTGCCGCCGAGCCGCCTGCGGCCGGGGCTTCCGGGCGGTATCGACGAGCTGGTGCTGAAGGCGCTGGAGAAGGACCCCGCAAGGCGCTACGCGAGCTGGGCCGAGTTCGCCCTCGAGATCGCGAGCATCGGCAAGCTGAGCGTCTATGTGCACAGCATTCCCGACATCGAGAAATACGCGGCGCTGCGCGCCGTCGGCATGCTCGCCAACCTCGCCGATGGCGAGATCTGGGAACTCGTCAAAGTCGCGCGCTGGACGCGCGTGCCTGGGCGCACCGTGCTGCTGACCGAAGACGCTCCGGGCGACGCCCTGCTGTTCCTGGCCAAGGGCGAGCTCAAGGTCACCAAGGGCGGGCAACTCCTCAACGTGATCAGCGGCGGCGAGTGGTTCGGCGAGATGTCCTACATCGGCGGCGGCGAGCTCGCGCGGCAAGCCACCATCGAGTCCATGACGGACGCCACGGTGGCCGAGTTCTCGGTCGCCGACCTGGAAAAGACCAGCATCGGCTGCCGGCATCACCTGCTGCGCGCGCTGTTGCGCAACGTCGTCGACCGCCTCGCATTGTCGAACGTGCGCCTGTCCAAGTCCTCGCGCTGAAAGCCGCGCGTTCGATGCCCCCGCGATGACCGGGCTCCCCGACCACCTGCAGCGCCTGTTCGACGCGGTGTATTACGTCGGCTTTCATTTCGCCCGCGCCGTGCTCGCTTTCCTGCAGCGCGATTCCTACCTGTACTGGCCGTTCATCGTTTCCACCCTCGCGATCATGGCGGTGGCGGCTTACGTTTCGGCACGCGCCACCGCGCCGCGCCAATCCTGGGGGCGGAAATTTCGCGGGTATTTCAGCCCCGCTGTGTGGGGACACGTTTCCGCACGCGCCGACTACCGCCTGTATTTCGCCAATGCGCTGCTGCTGCCCGCCCTGTTCGGGTGGCTCCTGTTCAGCGATGCGCGCGTGGCCGGCCTCATGGACGCCGCGCTCGGGCGCGAGGCTGCTGCCAGCACCGCAGCCAACGCCGGGCTGGGGGTGCGACTCGCCTATACGGTGGTGTTCTTCGTCGCCTATGATTTCGGGCGCTTCGTCGCCCACTGCCTGCTGCACGACGTGCCGGCGCTGTGGGAGTTCCACAAGGTCCACCACTCGGCCGAAGTGCTCACACCCATCACCGCCTACCGGGCCCACCCGGTCGACCTGCTGGTGATGGCGTGGGTGCCCGCGCTCCTGACGGGACTTGCCACCTGGGGGTTCAACCTCGTAGCGCCCGGCAAGATCGGATTCTTCGCTTTCCTCGGCCTGCATGTGGCGCTATGGGCGGTCAACCTCATCGACAACCTGCGCCATTCGCATGTGTGGATCACCTACGGCCCGCGCGTGGGCCGATGGATCGTGAGCCCCGCGCATCACCAGCTCCACCACAGCTGCGAAGAGCGCCATGAGATAGACGGCCGGGGTGGCTGCAACCGCGGCTTCTCGCTGGCGCTCTGGGACCGCTTGTACGGAACGCTGCGCATGCCCGAACGGCAGGCCGAAACGTTCCGCATGGGATTGGGCGACGGCACCGAGAGCGACTGGCACAGCGTGACCCGCATGTACGTGCTGCCTTTCACCGGCTGCCTGCGCCGCGCGCGCGGCCTGTTCGGCAGGCGCGCGCCGCAGTAACTGCGTTGGCGCCCGGCCACATGGCGAGCGATGACGTTGTGCTTGCCGGTGGCCATGTGCGGGCCGTTCT
>JBDTRN010000123.1:0-8642 GCA_039931715.1 Betaproteobacteria bacterium | reverse complement strand
TTCGGCTCCGGCCAGGGCGTCAAGTGCTATCACTCGGAGCACCTGTATGGCGAGCTGTGGCATCGTGGCTTCACGGTGTCGCCCGACACGCCGCTGACCAATTACCTGATCTCCTGTGGCGCGAATGTGGAGGCCTCCGGCGGGGTCGTCGGCGTCTGGCGCCACGCCAATGCGCGCGCGCGCGGCATGAAGCGCGTGCAGGTCGAGCCGCATCTTTCGGTCACCGGCGCGTGCTCCGCCGAATGGGTGCCGATCAAGCCCAAGACCGACGCGGCGTTCCTCTACGCGTTGATCCACGTTTTGCTGCACGAGGCGCCGCGCGAGCGGCTCGACCTCGATTTCCTGAAACGCCACACCTCCTCGCCCTATCTTGTCGGCGCACAAGGCTTTTATCTGCGCGATCCAGGCACAGGTCAGCCGCTCATTGCCGCCGGGCTCGAGTCGCCGGAAACGCAAATCGCCCTCGAAATCGGCGTCGATGGGGAGGTCCTGGCCGAAGGCCGGCTCGAAGGCGAAACCGCGTTCACCAAGCTCGTCGCCCACATGCGGCAGTATTCGCCCGAGTGGGCCGCTGGAGTGTGTGACATCGATGCTGCACGCATCCGGCGTATCGCCAACGAATATCTCGACGCAGCTTGCGTCGGGCAGACGATCGAGATCGAGGGCAAGACGCTGCCGTTTCGTCCGGTCGCGGTCAGCCTGGGCAAGACGGTGACCAACGGCTGGGGCGGCTTCGAGTGCTGCTGGGCGAGAACGCTGCTCGCCGCGCTGGTGGGCGCGCTCGAGGTGCCGGGCGGCATTCTCGGCACGACCGTACGCCTGAACCGGCCGATGTCCGAGCGCCACCTGAGCGTGAAGGCGGGCCCCGACGGATTCATGCACTTTCCCTTCAATCCGACCGACCCCGAGCACTGGAGCCCGCGGCCCAATATCCGCAACGCCTACCGTACGATGGTTCCATTGGCTGCCGACGGACCGTGGAGCCAGGCGCTGGGTCCGACGCATTTCTCGTGGATGTTCCTCGACGACACGCCCGCCGGCCTGCCCAAGGTCACCCTGCCCGAGCTTTGGTTCGTGTATCGCACCAACCCGGCCATCTCGTTCTGGGACACCGACAGCATTTCCGAGCGCATGGCGCGCTTCCCCTTCGTGGTCGCCTTCGCCTATACGCTGGATGAGACCAACCATATCGCCGACGTCCTGCTGCCCGACGCGGTGGACCTCGAAAGCCTGCAGCTGATCCGCATCGGCGGCTCCAAGTACGTCGAGCAGTTCTGGGACCACGAGGGCTTCGCGCTGCGCCAGCCGGCCAGCGCACCGCAGGGCGAAGCGCGTGATTTCACCGACATCGCAACCGTCCTCGCGGCGCGCACCGGGCTGACCGAGAAGTACAACGCAATCATCAATAAAGGAGCCCTCGGCGTCGCGCTCAAGGAGTTTTCGGTCGACGTTTCCGAGAGCCATACGAGCGCTCAGATCTGGGACTCCGTCTGCAAGGCGGCGAGTAGCGAGCTGACCGGTGGCGCCCAGGCGAACGGCCTCGACTGGTGGAAGAAGCACGGTTTTGCCACCAAACCTTTTCCGCGCACGGCGTGGTACTTGTACCCGACGATTTCGGCCAAAGGCTTGCGCTTCGAACTTCCCTACCAGGAGCGCCTGGCGCGCATCGGTGCGGAACTCGGCAAACGCCTGCACGAGCATGGCATGCGCTGGTGGGACAAGCAGCTCACCGAATACCAGGCGTTGCCGGTATACAAGGATTTCCCCGGCGAGTGGGATGCGGCGCTGGTGGCGATGGGCGGCGACGGCAAGGACTATCCCTTCTGGCTGTTGACTGCGCGGTCCATGCAGTACGCGTGGGGCGGCAATGTCGGCATCCAGATCATCAAGGAGGTCGCGGACAACATCGCCGGGCACGGCGGCGTCATAGTAAATGCCGGCCGGGCGCGCGCGATGGACATCGGCGAGGGCGACTGGCTGGAGATCGCCACGCCGCTGAAGTCGGTGCGCGCGCGCGCGGTGCTGCGCCAGGGCATCCGGCCGGACACCTTGCTGCTGCTCGGGCAGTTCGGCCACTGGGCGACGCCCTTCGCCAAGGACATGGGCATGCCGTCGATGAATACGCTTACGCCGATGTCGCTCGCGCTCACCGATGCGACCGGTTCGGGCGCCGACCTAGTCCGGGTCGCGTTGCGCAAAGCCCCCGTGAAGAAGGCGGACAGTCCATGACACGCTGGGTCATGATCGCTGATCTGCGCCGCTGCGTGGGCTGCCAGACCTGCACTGCGGCGTGCAAGCATGTCAACGCCACGCCGCCGGGTGTGCAGTGGCGCCGCGTGCTCGACATGGAAGTCGGCGAATATCCCGAGGTCAAACGCGCCTTCGTGCCAACCGGCTGCATGCATTGCGATGAGCCGCCCTGCATGCACGTCTGCCCTACCACGGCGACCAAAAAGCGCGCCGACGGCATCGTTACCATCGACTACGACCTGTGCATCGGCTGCGCCTATTGTTCGGTCGCGTGTCCCTATGACGCGCGGTTCAAGTCGGATTCGGCGTCGTTTGCCTACGGCAAGGCCATGCAGAGCGAAGAGCAGGGGCCGGGCGACGAGCGCATTGGCGTGGCGACCAAATGCACTTTCTGCGTCGAGCGCATTGACGCCGGCCTGGCCAGGGGCCTCACGCCCGGCGTGGATTCCGAAGCCACGCCGGCGTGCGTCAACTCCTGCATCGCGCAGGCGCTGCACTTCGGCGACCTGGACGACGCGCAGAGCAACGTCGCGCAGCTGCTGGCCGAGAATCAGCACTTTCGCCTGCACGAGGAGCTGGGCACCGGACCGCGCATCTACTACCTGTGGGACAAAGCGCCATGAAGAAGCTGCAGACCAGCTGGGATGCGCGCGCGGCGCTTAATTTCATGCTCGGGGGTGCCGGCGCGGGACTCATGGCGGCAAGCGCGCTGATCGCGTCGCCGGCGCCGCCCTTGCTTTCGATGGCGCTGGTCGCCGCCGGGCTGGCCGCCGTCTGGCTCGAAACCGGGCGCAAGCTGCGCGCGATCAACGTTTTGTTCAACCCGTTCACTTCGTGGATGACCCGCGAGTCGTTCATGGCCGTCGTCTTCTTTGCATTGGGGATCGCGGGATGGGCGATCGATGAAAAGCTCCTCGTCGATCTAGCCGGCCTGGCTGCGCTCGCGTTCCTGTGGTGCCAGGGGCGCATCCTGCGGGCGGCCAAGGGCATTCCCGCGTGGCGCGCGCCGGAGGTGGTGCCGCTCGTGGTCTCCACCGGGCTGGCCGAGGGCCTGGGCCTGGCGCTGTTTTTCGATTCCGGAATCGCTATGCTGGTCCTTTTCGCCCTTGCGCTCGCCGCCCGCGCACTCGCCTGGCGCCGCTACTTCGCGGCGGCGAAGCCCGCGGCACTGGACGCAGCAGGCCGCTTGCTCCTGCGCCTGGGGACGTTCGCCGCGCTCGGGCTCGCCTTCGCCGCATATTGGGTTCCCGCGTCGGCGCTACTGGCGGGCGCCGCTGCGCTCGCTGCGGGATGGAACCTCAAGTTCAGGCTCATCACACGCGCGGCGTTCCGCCAGAGCCTCTCGCTTCCGCATTTGCCGATCCGGGGTACGCGATGAACACACGGGAAAACTGGTATTTCGAACCTGAAACGGAAACCATGCCGCGCGAAGAACTCGCTGCACGGCAATTGGTCCTGCTGAAGAAGTCGATAGCCGACGCGTACGACAACGTCGCGCTCTATCGCAACCGCATGGACGCCACGGGGTTTCGCGCCCAGGACATCGGCACCCTGGAAGACGTGCGCCACCTGCCTTTCACGGTCAAGAGCGACCTGCGCGAGCACTATCCTTTCGGCATGTTCGCGCGGCCGCGCGAAAAGCTCGCACGTCTGCACGCCTCCTCGGGGACGACCGGCAAGCCGACCGTCGTCGGCTATACAGCGGAGGACCTCGCAATATGGGCAGGCCTGATGGCGCGCTCGATGGCCTGCGCAGGCGCTCGCCCCGGGGACGTAGTTCACAATGCATATGGCTACGGGCTGTTCACCGGAGGCTTGGGCGTGCATTACGGCGCCGAGCGCCTGGGCGCGACGGTGGTGCCCGTATCCGGAGGCGCGACCGAGCGCCAGGTGTTGCTGATCCAGGACTTCGGCGCCCGGATGCTCTGCGCCACGCCCTCGTACGCGCTCAATATTGCCGAGGTCGCCGAGCACGAAGGCGTCGACCTTCGCAAGAGCCGCCTCGAGATCGGGCTGTTCGGCGCCGAACCGTGGAGCGAGGCGATGCGGCGCGAGGTCGAAAGCCGCCTGGGCCTCAAGGCGATCGACATCTACGGCCTCTCCGAAATCATGGGTCCCGGCGTCGCGGTCGAATGCGCGGCGCAAGACGGACTGCATGGTTGGGAGGACCATTTCCTGTTCGAGATCATCGACCCCGAGACGGGGCATCCGGTGGCCGAGGGCGAGGCCGGAGAACTGGTGATCACCACGCTCACCAAGCAAGCGCTGCCGATGATCCGCTACCGAACGCGCGACATCACGCGCGCCGCTACCGCGCGCTGCGCCTGCGGGCGCACCCACCTGCGCCTGAAGCGCATCACCGGGCGCAACGACGACATGCTCATCATCCGAGGCGTCAACGTGTATCCGTCGCAGATCGAGGCGGTGCTGGTCGGCCTGCCCGGCCTCGCACCGCACTATCAGCTCGTCGTCGAGCGCCGCGGCAACATGGACGCGCTGACTGTGGAAGTCGAGTCGGTCTCCGCCGAAGCTGCGGTTTGCAGGGAACTGGAAGCGCACGTCCGCCACCAGATCAAGACCATGATCGGGGTCACCGCCGCAATAGTGGCGAAAAAGCCCGGCGAGGTACCGCGCTCGCAAGGCAAGGCGGTTCGCGTGCGCGATCTGCGCCCCAAGTCGGCTTGATGTTATCGAACGCATCGCGGAGCCGCTTGTTGCCTATGTCCGTGCCGTTCCGCGACCTTGGCGCGCCCCTCGTGCCGACGCCACCACTGGATTCGCCGCAGCCGCTTCGTACGCCGATTTTTCGCTTTCGTTACACCTGGAGGCCGCAACTATGGAATACAACCGCCGCATCAGCCGACGCCTGCACGAGGAACACCAGACCACACTCGTCCTGTGGGGCAGGCTGGAGGCCTCGCTTGCCGCGGGCAGGCTGGACGCATCCCTCCTGAAGAGCGCCGCCGACGCCCTGGGTGGCGAGATCGGCCGCCATTTCGCGTTTGAGGAACAATCATTGTTCCCGCGCCTCGTCGCAGGCGGCGAAGCCGACCTCGCTGAGCTGCTCAGTGAGGAGCACGCCGCGATCCGCGATGCGGCCGCGCGGTTTATTGCAATCGCACTCGAGGATCCGCCAAACGCGCGCGTGCGGCCGATTGCGCTTGAGCTCGCCGAGCGTCTGGTCGCCCACGTGCAGAAGGAAGAAATGGCGTTGCTGCCCGTTCTCGACGACCTGCTCGACGAGGACACCGACCTCGAGCTGCAGCTGGCCTACGCAGCATGAAGCCGAACCCTTCCGCCCTGCGCGTCCGCCCGCTCGCGTCCGCCGACCTGGATGCCGTGGTGGCGCTCGATGCGGCGCTCTCGGGCCGCACGCGCCGCGCCTACTTCGAGCGCCGTCTGGCCGCCGCACTGCGCCAGCCGGAACTGCACCTCCAGTTCGCCGCCGAAGAGGACGGCGCCGTGCGCGGCCATGCTCTGGCGCGCGTGCTCGAAGGCGAATTCGGGCGCGCCCAGCCGGCGCTGCGACTCGAAGTGATCGGCGTCGATGCGACAGCCAAGGGCGGCGGTACCGGCCGCGCCCTGCATGCCGCGCTCGAGGAAGCGGCGCGCAAGCGCTCGATTGGCGAATTGCGCACCTCAGCCGGCTGGCGCGACCACGTCATGCTCGGATTTCTGGACGCGGTCGGCTACTCGCTTTCGGGCAACTTGGTGTTCGATAGCCCGATCCGCGACAGCGCGCTGCTCGCGCGCGCCGAAACCGTAGGTTCGCCTGCGCGCGACAAGCCGGGCGACGCGAACGACTGGAGCGCTCCGGCGGACAACGATTTCGAGCAGCAGGCGCACGACATCGCCGACGTGCGCCTTCTCGTGGCCAAGGACCTGGAGGACGTGGCGCGCATCGACCGTCTTATCACCGGGCGCGACCGCCGGGCGTATGTGCAGCATGCACTGGACGAAGCGCTGCGCGAGTCGGGCGTGCGAATTTCACTTGCCGCGCGCATCGATGGCCTGATGGCCGGGTATGTCATGGCGCGCGCAGACCTCGGTGACTTCGGCCGCACCGAGCCGGTTGCCGTGATCGACACCCTCGGAGTGGCCCCGGATTACGCGCACCAAAATATCGGCCACGCGCTCCTTCAGCAACTATTCCTCAACCTCAACGCGCTGCGCATCGAGCGCGTTGAGACCGTGGTGGCGAGCCAGGCGCGGGAACTGATGGGGTTCTTTCACTCCGCGGGATTCGAACCGGCGCAGCGCCTGGCGTTTGTCAAGACGTTCTGACGGCGGGCAGTCCGCCTCAGACGACGTAGCCGGCGATGGCGACGAAATGCGCCGCGCTGCCGGCGAGCACGAACAGGTGCCAGACGCCGTGGAAGTGGCGAACGCGCCCGTCGAGCGCATAGAACACGACCCCGCCCGTATAGAATGCGCCGCCGGCAAGGACCCATGCAAGGCCATCCGCGCCGAGGCCGGCGGCGAACGGCTGCACGGCGACCAAGCCCATCCAACCCATGACGGCGTAGATCACCAGCGACAAAATGCGCGCACCCTTGCCGAAGAAGAATTCCTGCGCGATGCCGAGCGCCGCAAGTCCCCAGGCAGCACCGAACAGCGACCAGCCCCACGCCCCACGCAACGTCACCAGAGTGAACGGCGTATAGGTGCCCGCGATGAGCAGGTAGATCGCGCAGTGGTCGAGCTTGCGCAGCACCGCCTTCGCCGGGCCCCGCGTGCTGTGGTAGATGGTCGATACGAGAAAGAGAACGAGCAAGGTCGCGCCGTAAACGCTCAGGCCTACGATCTTCCACGGGTCTCCGGCGCGTGCGACAAGCACGATGAGGAGGGCAACCCCGGTCGCCGACAGCACCGCACCGGCCAGGTGGCTGTAAGCGTTGAATCGCTCCCCGTGATACACGGATCTCGTCAGCCGTGCAGGCTGTTGTACTTCTCCGTCAATTGCTCGGGCGTCTCGGCGAAATCCGGGTTCTGCGGGATGCAGTCGGCGGGACAGACCAGCCGGCATTGCGGCTCGTCGTGCGCGCCGACGCACTCGGTGCACTTCAGCGGGTCGATGACGTAAATGGGATTGCCCACGGTGATAGCGTCGTTGGGGCAGACCGACGGGCAGGCGTCGCACCCCGTGCACTCGTCGTTGATCATCAATGCCATGTTCCAGCTCCTTTCAGGCGGCCAGCTTTTGTTGGATTTCCTTGAGCTTCCGATGGCGGAAGGCTCCCCACAGGGCAGCGCCAATCGCACCCGCGTAAATCGAATCGGGATGGCTCACCGCCGTGAGGTCGCCGGCTTTTTCGGCGGACAATTCCTCCTGCAGCGCGGCGAGCAGGCCGAGGTCGAGGGCCAGGCCGCCGGTGAGCAGCACGGTCCCTTTGCTGATGCCAGTGACCTTGAGCAGCTTCACGAGGCGCGAGGCCATCGAGATATGGATACCCTTGAGGATGTCGGCGGTGGCGATACCGCGCGAAACCATGTTGATCACGTCGGTCTCGGCAAGCACCGCGCAGATCGAGCTCACTTTCTCGGGTGTCGGCGCGCTCTGCGAGAGCGGACCGATCTCCTCCACCGCAACGCCGAGATAACGGGCGATGTTCTCGAGGAACTGGCCCGAGCCCGAGGCGCACTGGCTGGTCATCTTGTACGAGAGCACCTTGCCGCGCTCGTCGACGTGGATCGCGCGGCCGTTCAGCGCGCCGATGTCGACCACACCGCGCGCTTGCGGGTTTAGAAATACCCCGCCCCGGGCGTGCGTGGTCATGGAATAGAAGTGCCCGGTGGCGAACTTGACGTTTTCGCCCTCACCTGTCGTGGCCACGTAGGACACGTCGCTTTCCGTCAGGCCAAGCTCCTCAAGCACTTCATCGAAGCTTTGCCTGGCCAGCTCCATGGGATCGCGCCGCCGGATGCGCTCGACGCGTTTGGCCAGCCACTCGTTGTCGCGGAACACGACCGTCTTCACGGCCCCCGAACCGATATCGATACCCGCTGTGATGGTCATGCCGCCTCCCGGTGTTCGATTGCCTTGCCATCCTCGGTCACAGCGCGCCATGCGAACGTGGCCGCGCCCAGTGCGCCGGTATAGATGGAATCCGGATCGATGTTGAGGGTCACCGCGCCGTAGTTCTCGCGCACGAGGTCCATGAGCGCCTTGACCGCGGCCTCGTTCTTCGCAACGCCGCCCGTAAAGGTGAACTCGTTGCGTATGCCTCCCGAGCGCGCGAGGATCGACATCGCGCGCAGCACGATGGCGCGGTGCAATCCGGCCATGATGTCCTCGCGCTTTTCACCGAGCGACAGCCGGTCGCGCAACTCCGCGCCTGCAAAGACCGTGCAGGTGGAGTTGATGCGCACCGTCTTGGTGGACTTCATGGCGA
>JBDTRN010000122.1:0-8646 GCA_039931715.1 Betaproteobacteria bacterium | reverse complement strand
GATTCGGTGAAGTCCTTTCGCGGCCTGCATCATCGCCTCGAGCGCGTGGCCACCATCGGTGGCGTCGACTTCTACGACGACTCGAAAGGCACCAACGTTGGCGCAACCATTGCCGCGCTCGAGGGCATCGCGACCCAGGGCGCACGCGCGGGCATGCACCACCCCGTGATCCTGATCGCCGGCGGCGTGGGCAAAGGACAGGATTTCGCCCCGCTCGCACGGCCTGTCCGAGAGCACGCGCGCATGGTCTGCCTGATCGGTGAGGACGCGGAGCGTATCGAGGCGGCCATCGCGCCGAGCGGCGTGCCGACCGAGCGCTTCGGCAGCCTCGAGGACGCCGTCGCACGGGCGGCGGGGGCCGCGCGCGAACATGAGGCCGTTTTGCTTTCGCCTGCTTGCGCAAGTTTCGACATGTTCCGCGATTACAAGCATCGCGGTGAGGCCTTTGCCGCGGCGGTGAAAACGCTGGAGCCCAGCCTTGGCTAGCAACGCCCTTGCGCAGCGCGCCTCGATGCCCGAATACGACCGGTCGCTCGCCTGGGCGGCGTTCCTGCTCGTCGCCACGGGGCTTGTAATGGTTTATTCAGCCTCCATTGCTATCGCCGAGTCGAGCCGTTTCACCGGCGGCAACTCGGCGTATTTTCTCGTAAGGCAAAGCCTGTTCCTAAGCGCGGCGCTGGTCGCGGCGCTGCTGACTTTCATGCTGCCCGTGGCGTTCTGGCAGAAGGGCGCGCCTTGGTTCTTCCTCGGCGGGATGCTGCTGCTGGTGCTGGTGCTGGTCCCGGGCATCGGGCGCGAGGTCAACGGGGCGCGGCGCTGGCTCAACCTCGTGGTGTTCAACCTGCAGCCCTCGGAGCTGATGAAGCTGGCAGCGGTGCTGTATGCCGCCGATTACACCGTGCGCAAGCACGCGGTGCTCAAGAGCTTCCAGAAGGGCCTGCTGCCGATGCTCGGCGTGATGCTGGCCGTGTCGTGGCTGCTGCTGCGCGAGCCGGACTTCGGCGCGCTGGTGGTGGTTGCGGTCACCACGTTCGGCATCCTGTTTCTGGGCGGCATGAACGGGCGCCATTTCGTGGCGCTGGTGGGCATGCTCGCGGTGGGATTCGCGGCGCTGGTGCTGTCCTCGCCCTACCGCATGCAGCGCATTTTCGGCTTCATGGATCCCTGGTCGGATGCGTACGGCAAGGGCTACCAACTCTCGCACGCGCTGATCGCGTTCGGGCGCGGCGAATGGTTCGGCGTCGGGCTGGGCGCGAGCATCGAAAAGCTGCACTACCTGCCCGAGGCGCACACCGACTTCCTGCTCGCGGTCATCGCGGAAGAGCTCGGCCTGGCCGGCGTCGCGCTGGTCATCGGCCTTTTCGTCTGGCTGGTGTTCCGCGCTTTCGCGATCGGCCGCCAGGCGGCCCTGCAGGAGCGCCATTTCGCCGCGTTGGCGGCGCAGGGCATCGGCATCTGGATCGGCTTCCAGACCCTCATCAACATGGGAGTCAACACCGGCCTGTTGCCCACCAAGGGCCTCACGCTGCCGCTCATGAGTTTTGGCGGCTCGGGGCTGCTGGCGAACTGCGTGGCACTCGCGGTGCTGTTGCGAATCGACTGGGAAAGCCGCCAGCTGGTGAAAGGGATGCCTGCATGAGCGCGCCAGCAGCAGCCATGCCGGCCGGCAAGACCATCATGATCATGGCCGGCGGCACCGGCGGCCATGTTTTTCCCGGCTTGGCGGTGGCCGACTGGATGCGCGCGCTCGGCTGGCGCGTCGTGTGGATGGGTTCGCCCGCCGGGATGGAGGCTCGCCTGGTACCCGGGCACGGCTATGAAATGGCGTGGGTGCGCTCGAGCGCATTGCGGGGCAAGGGACTGCTGGCGGCGTTGCTCATGCCCGCCAGGCTGCTGGTCGCCTTCTGGCAGAGTGCGCGCGCGATCTTCGCCATCCGCCCGGACGTGGTGCTTGGCATGGGCGGCTATGTGGCCTTTCCGGGCGGGATGATGGCGTCGTTGCTCAACCGGCCGCTTGCGGTGCACGAGCAAAACGCGATTGCCGGCCTTACCAACAAGGTGCTTGGCAAGATCGCCGACAAGACGATGGCCGCGTTTCCCGGTGCGCTTCCCGGTGCGCAGTGGACCGGTAACCCGGTACGCGCTGACATCGCAGCGGTGGCCCCGCCGCAAAGCCGGTATGCCGCCCGCAGCGGTCCGCTCAACCTGCTCGTGGTGGGCGGGAGCCTGGGCGCGCAGGCCCTCAACGAAACCGTGCCGAAGGCGCTGGCGCTGATTCCGGCGGCAGAGCGCCCGCACGTCGTGCACCAGGCCGGCGAAAAGCACCTCGAAGCACTGAGGGGGCATTACGCGGCGGCCGGCGTGGAAGGCGAACTGGTGCCCTTCATTGCCGACATGGCGGCGCGCTACGCGCAGGCCGACCTGGTGATCTGCCGCGCGGGTGCCCTGACGGTGTCGGAAATTTCCGCCGCCGGTATGGCGAGCGTGCTGGTCCCGTTCCCGCATGCCGTTGACGACCACCAGACGGCCAACGCCCGGTTCCTTGCCGACAGCGGCGCAGCAATGCTCGTTCGCCAGTCAGACATGGGGCCGGGGCAGCTGGCCGGCTTAATCCGCACGCTCGATCGCGGCAAGCTCCTCGCGATGGCCGAGAAGGCCCGCGCGCTGGGCAAGCCCGAGGCGACTCGCCTGGTGGCCGAGTCGTGCATCCAACTCGCAAGCGGGTCACGCACATGAAACACAAGGTACGCCACATCCATTTCGTCGGCATCGGTGGCTCGGGCATGAGCGGCATCGCCGAAGTGCTGGTCAACCTCGGCTACCAGGTGAGCGGCTCCGACCTCGCCGCGAACGCCGCCACGCGCCGGCTCGAGCAGCTCGGCGTGAGCGTGAAAATCTCGCACGCGGCGGAGAACGTCGCCGACGCCGATGCGGTCGTGGTGTCGACGGCGGTGAAGAGTGACAACCCCGAAGTGCTTGCCGCGCGCGCGCGTCGCGTGCCGGTCGTGCCGCGCGCGATCATGCTCTCGGAGCTCATGCGCCTCAAGCAGGGGGTGGCAATCGCGGGCACGCACGGCAAGACCACTACCACCAGCCTCATCGCCAGCGTGCTGGCCGAAGGCGGCCTCGATCCGACATACGTGATCGGCGGGCGGCTCACCAGCTCGGCGTCGAATGCGCGGCTGGGGGCGGGTGATTTCATCGTGGTCGAGGCCGACGAGTCCGACGCGTCCTTCCTCCACTTGCAGCCGGTGGTGGCGGTGGTCACCAACATCGACGCCGACCACATGGACACCTACCAGCACGATTTCGCGCGGCTCAAGCAGGCGTTCATCCAGTTCCTGCAGAACCTGCCTTTCTACGGCAGCGCGATCCTGTGCGTGGACGACCGCAACGTGCGCGAGATCCTGCCTTTCGTGTCCAAGCCGGTGGTGTCCTACGGATTGTCCGACGATGCGATGGTGCGCGCCACGAACGTAGAGCATGCCGAAGGGGCGATGCGTTTCACGGTCGTGCGCGACAAGCGCCCGCCGCTCGACATCACCCTCAACCTGCCTGGCGGCCACAACGTGCTCAATGCGCTGGCCACGATTGCGGTGGCCGGTGAGCTGGGCGTGCCGGACGAGGCGATCCGCAAAGCGTTGGCCGAATTTCGCGGCGTGGGCCGTCGGTTCCAGCGCTACGGCGAGATCGCTGCCCCAAATGGCGGGACGTTTACGCTCATCGACGACTATGGCCATCACCCGGCGGAGATGGCCGCCACGATCGCCGCGGCGCGTGGCGCCTTTCCCGGCCGCAGGCTGGTGCTCGCCTTCCAGCCGCACCGCTATACGCGCACGCGCGACTTGTTCGAGGACTTCGTGCGGGTGCTATCGACGGCCGACGTGGTCGTCCTTGCCGAAGTGTATGCGGCCGGCGAAGCCCCCATCGTGGCGGCCGACGGGCGCGCGCTGGTGCGAGCCGTGCGCGTGGCCGGCAAGGTCGAGCCGGTGTTCGTCGACGAGATCACGCAGATGCCCGACGCCATCCGCCACATCGTCCAGGACGGCGACGTGGTGGTGACCATGGGGGCCGGGTCGGTGGGCAATGTTCCCGCGCAGCTCGCGGCTGCGGGAGACGCCTGAGCGCATGGACATGTCCGAGACCCATCACATGACCGGATTGCGCGGAGAACTGAAATTGGATGAGCCCATGGGCCGCCACGTGAGCTGGCGCACGGGCGGGCGCGCCGCGCGCACCTACCGCCCGGCCGGCAATGACGACCTCGCCGCGTTCCTGCGCCAGTTGCCCGCCGGGGAACAGGTGATGTTCCTCGGCCTGGGCAGCAATTCGCTCGTGCGCGACGGGGGATTTGGCGGCACGGTGGTGTTCAACCACGCATCGGCCAAGCACGCGGAGTTCGATCAAGGCCTCGTGTTCGCCGACGTCGGTGTGGCGAGCCCGAAGGTTGCGCGCTTTGCCGCCACGCATGACCTCGCCGGGTCCGAATTCCTGGCCGGCATCCCGGGAAGCATCGGTGGTGCGCTGGCGATGAACGCGGGGTGTTACGGATCGGAAACGTGGGAGATCGTCGCGCGCGTGCAGACCATCGACCGTGCCGGCAAGCTCCGGATCCGCCCGAAAGCCGATTTCGACATTGCCTACCGGCATTGCGAACTGAGGGACGGGGGACACATAGGCGCCACCGAATGGTTCACCGGCGCGTGGTTCTGCCTGGAGCCGGGCGATGGCGAGGCTTCGCGCGCGCGCATCAAGGAGTTGCTGACCAAGCGGATCGCATCGCAGCCGCTGTCGCTGCCCAATGCAGGCAGTGTGTTCCGCAACCCACCGGGCGATTTCGCCGCACGGTTGATCGAATCCTGCGGGCTCAAGGGCCTCGAGCGGGGCGGCGCGCGGGTGTCGGAGAAGCACGCCAATTTCATCGTCAACCCGAAGGGCGCGGCGCGCGCTTCCGACATCGAGGGATTGATCGAAACGGTTCGCGCCACGGTGAAAGACCGCACGGGCATCGACCTGCACCCGGAAGTGCGCATCTTCGGGGAGGCGGCATGAGCAAGTTCGGCAAGGTCGCGGTACTCATGGGCGGCAATTCGGCCGAGCGCGAGGTATCGTTGAGAAGCGGCGGCATGGTGCTCGGGGCGCTGCGCGCTTCGGGCATTGACGCCCATGCGTTCGACCCGTCCGAGCGCGGCCTGGCGGCGCTCATCGAAGAGCGCTTTGATCGCGCGTTCATCGCGCTGCATGGCCGCTTCGGCGAAGACGGCACCGTGCAGGGCGCGCTCGAATACCTCGGCCTGCCCTACACCGGCAGCGGCGTGCTCGCCTCGGCGCTCGCCATGGACAAGTTGCGCGCCAAGCAGGTCTGGCAGGCCAACGGGCTGCCGACGCCGCCGTTTGCGATGCTCGACGCACGCACCGATTTCGCCGCCGTCGCCACCCGGCTGGGGCTGCCGATCATGGTCAAGCCGGCCAACGAAGGCTCCTCCATCGGCATGAGCAAGGTGCGCGCGGCGGGCGACCTCGAAGAGGCGTATGCGCTGGCGGCCAACTACGACCGCATGGTGCTCGCCGAAAAGTTCATCGAAGGCGCCGAAGTCACGGGCGCGATCCTCGGACGCTCGCCGTTGCCGCTGATCCGCCTCGAGACCACGCGCGATTTTTACGACTACGAAGCCAAGTACGAGCGCGACGACACGAGGTACATCGTCCCGTGCGGCCTGCCCGAGGCCAAGGAGCGCGAGGTCCAGCACCTGTGCCTGCGCGCTTTCGATGCCCTGGGCTGCCGCGGCTGGGGCCGCGCCGACGTAATGATGGATGCCGCAGGCAACCCCTACCTGCTCGAAGTGAACACCTCGCCGGGCATGACCGACCACTCGCTCGTGCCCATGGCTGCGCGCGCGATCGGGCTGACCTACGAGGCCCTGTGCCTGAAGATCCTCGAAGGCTCGCATGTGGGATAACCCCCGGCTGCTCAACCTGGTGGCGAACGTGCTGATCGCCATCACGCTGGCGGTCCTTGCCGTGGCCGCAATCCGCATGGTGCTGGCCTCGTCGCTGTTCCCGCTGCGCGAGCTCACTGTGCAGGGGGCGCTTGCGCACACCAGCCGCGGCGAACTGGAAGCAGCCACGCGCGGTCGAGCGAGCGGCAATTTCTTCGCCGTGGACCTCGCCGCAGTGCGAGAGGCGCTGGAGAAACTCCCGTGGGTGCGGCGCGCGGATGTGCGCCGGGTCTGGCCTGACCGTATCGAGGTTTCCCTCGAGGAGCACGTGGCGCTCGCGCGCTGGGGGGACGTCGCCCTGGTGAACAACTTCGGCGAACGCTTCGGCGGGGACACCGATGCCAGCCTGCCGATCTTTGCCGGGCCGCCGCGCACCGAGACTGAGGTCGCGCGGCGCTTTGTGCGCTACGCCCACCTGCTCGCCCCGCTGGGCGGGAAGCTCGAGCGCGTCATCCTGACTCCACGCTACGCCTGGCAACTGCGCCTGTCCGGCGGCCTGAGCATCGAGCTCGGCCGGGACCTGCCCAACGATCCGGCCGACGCGCGCCTGGCGCGCTTCGTCGCCGCCTACCCCCAGTCGCTCGGGCGCCTCGCCCTGCGGCATGAATACGTGGACCTGCGTTACCCCAACGGTTTCGCACTGCGTGTTCCAGAGTTCGAGCGCTCCGGCGCCAAAGCAAAGGGCTGATCCCGACCCATGGCCAAGGAAACAAAACAACTCGTGGTCGGCCTGGACATCGGCACCTCGAAAGTCGTCGCCCTCGTGGCCGACGTGATGCCCGACGGGCGCCTCGAGGTGCTCGGAATGGGCAGCCACGAGTCCAAAGGGCTCAAGAAGGGGGTCGTCGTCAACATCGAGTCGACGGTGAACGCGATCCAGCGCGCGCTCGAGGAGGCCGAGCTCATGGCCGACTGCAAGATCGCCTCGGTGTTCACCGGCATCGCCGGCAGCCACATCAAGAGTTTCAACTCCACCGGCATGGTGGCGATCAAGGACCGCGAGGTGACCGCGCTGGACGTCGAGCGCGTGATCGAAACAGCGCGCGCTGTCAACATCCCGACCGACCAGCAGATCCTGCACGTGCTGCGCCAGGAGTTCATCATCGACGGCCAGGAGGACGTGCGCGAGCCGATCGGCATGTCGGGCGTGCGCCTGGAGGTGAAGGTCCATATCGTGACCGGCGCGGTGTCCTCGGCGCAGAACATCGTGAAGTGCGTGCGGCGCTGCGGCCTCGAAGTCAACGACCTGATCCTGCAGCCCCTTGCTTCCTCGCGGGCGGTACTGTCCGAGGACGAAATGGACCTCGGCGTGTGCCTGGTCGACATCGGCGGGGGCACCACCGACATCGCCATCTTCACCCACGGAGCGATTCGCCACACCGCGGTGATTCCGATCGCGGGCGACCAGATCACCAGCGACATCGCTATGGCGCTGCGCACCCCGACCCCGGACGCGGAGACGATCAAGATCCGCCACGGGGTGGCGCTGCGCCAGCTCGCCGACGCCAACGAGATGGTCGAGGTGCCGGGCATCGGCGAGCGGCCGCCGCGGATGATGTCGCGCCAGACCCTGGCCGAAGTGATCGAGCCCCGTGTCGAGGAACTCTTCTCGCTCGTGCAGCGCGTGCTGCGCGAATCGGGCTTCGAGGAGCTGCTGTCTTCCGGCGTCGTGCTTACCGGCGGCTCGGCCACGATGAGCGGCATGGTGGAGCTGGGCGAGGAAATTTTCCACATGCCGGTTCGCATCGGCCTGCCGGTGTATTCCGGCGGCCTCGCAGACGTGGTGCGCAATCCGCGCTACGCGACCGCCATGGGGCTGCTGCTCGAAGGCGCGGCCCAGATCGAGCAGGGGCAAGTGATGCGGCAGGGCGGCTCATTCAAGGCGGTGCTCGCGCGAATGCGCGAGTGGTTCCAGCGCAATTTCTGAAGTTCATATGAAGCAATCAGTTCAACCGGCAAGGAGAAAATAAAATGTTCGAAATCGTAGACAGCCAGGGCACAGGGCCCGTCATCAAGGTTGTAGGGGTGGGTGGCGCCGGCGGCAACGCCGTGAACCACATGATCGGCAAAGGCGTGGAGGGCGTCGAGTTCATCGCCGTGAACACCGACGCGCAGGTCCTCGCACGCAACCAGGCGCGCAATCAGATCCAGATCGGCTCGAGCGGCCTGGGTGCGGGTGCCAAGCCGGAGGAAGCGCGCGCGGTGGCGCTGGAGGAGCGCGGCCTGCTGAAGGAGTCGCTCGAGGGCGCCAACATGGTGTTCATCACCGCGGGCATGGGCGGTGGCACCGGCACCGGCGCGGCGCCCGTGGTGGCCGAGGTCGCGCGCGAGATGGGCATCCTTACAGTGGCCGTGGTGACCAAGCCGTTTTCGTTCGAGGGCACCAAGCGCATGCGCCTGGCCGAAGCGGGCATCGAGGAGCTGGGCCAGCACGTCGATGCGTTGATCGTTATCCTCAATGACAAGCTGGAAGAGGTCCTGGGCGAGGACGTGACCATGGACGAGGCATTCCGGGCGGCCGACGACGTGCTCAATAACGCCGTGGCGGGTATCTCGGAGATCATCAACCGCGAGGGACTGGTCAACGTCGACTTCCAGGACGTGCGCACGGTAATGTCCGAGCAGGGCATGGCGATGATGGGTTCGG
>JBDTRN010000121.1:0-8650 GCA_039931715.1 Betaproteobacteria bacterium | reverse complement strand
CGTCCCGGCAACCGCGTCCGCGACGGCCGGGCCGCCGCCTTTGTAGGGGATGCCCACGATGTCGGTCTTGGTGACCAGCTTGAAAAGTTCTCCCGCGAGGTGCTGCGGCGATCCTACCCCGGCGTGGCTGTACGAAAGTGCGCCGGGCTTGGCCTTGGCGGCGTCGATGAACTCGCGGATCGTCTTTGCGGGTTGCGCCGGGTGCACACAGATGACGTTGGGCATCGCGGCAACGTTTACGAGCGGGACGAAATCCTTCTCCGTATCGAAAGGCAGCTTCGAGTTCAGGCCCACGTTGATGGTCTGCCCGTTGGTCATCATGAGCATGGTGTAGCCGTCGGCGGGGCTCTTGGCCACCGCTTCGGTGCCGATCACGCCGTTGGCGCCTGGGCGGTTTTCGACGAACACGGCCTGGCCCAGGCGCAAGGCCAGTTTCTGCGCCAGCAGCCGCGTGAGGATGTCGGTGCTTCCGCCGGCTGCGTAGGGCACCACGATGCGGACCGCCCGCGACGGGTAGTCCTGCGCGTAAGCGCCGCTCCAAGGGGCGATGGCGAGCGCCAATGCGCCGCAAGCGGCGATGGCCTTCAGTAGGTTGTTCATGTCTCCTCCTTTTATGCTGCTTTTATAAGGTTACTGCTTCAAGGACCGCTTCGTTGCTGGCATTGCGCCCGGCCAGCCGACCGCTGACCAGGCATTCGCTGAGGTTTCCTCCGGACAGGTAGAGGAAACCCCAGATGCTGCCGAGCTCGCCCGCGACATACAGGCGCGGGATCGGCTCGCCGAATGTATTCAACACCCTTTGCCCTGCATCGTGCGCAAGTGCGCCCTGGGTGTTCGACACCACCGGCCAGACTTCGCCATAGTAGAAAGGAGGCGAAGCCACCGGCACGCGCGTGCTGGCCGGGCGTCCAAGGCCATCTGGCGCGCCATCATCGCACCGCGCGTTCCATTCGGTGATCGTACGCCCGAGCTGTGCCGCCGGGACCTTCATCGCGCGCGCCAGGTCGGCGATCGAATCGGCGCGCTTGAGGATGCCGAGGTCGACTTCACGCAGGTTGTCGTCGCTCCAGTCATACGGCTCGACATCGGGATCGTTGATGTAAGACTTGGCGACCGAATACATGCGGCGGCCGGCCTCGTCGAAAACCATGAAGGCCGGCAACGCCGGGAACCGCAGCGTGGTCGGGTCATAGCGATCGAGGAAGCGGTGGCCGGTATCGTGGACGTAGGGCTGGTATTCGTTCATGAACCGCTGGCCGGTCGCATCCACGAGGATCCACGACATTTTGGCCGGCGTATCGAGCACCCCGGCGGTCCAGTCGGGCAGCTTCTTCGAGCGAATCCCGAAAGGGTAGGCGGGATCGGTGTGGCGAAAGCCGTAGCTGCCGTGGAAGTGCCACATGTGCGCCAGCTCTGCGCCCAGTGCCTGCGCCATGCGGTGACCGTCGCCGGTGTTGCCTCGCGTGGCACACGGCAGGACCGGCCTCAGCTGCCAGTACCTGCGCTGCATCTCCGGGTCGGCCTCGAAGCCGCCGCAGGCGAGGATGACGCCGTGGCGCGCGCCTATTCTGCGCGGGCCTCCCGCAGCGCTGATCTCGACCCCGGTGACTTCGCCTGCTTCATTACGCAGAAGGCGCGCGACCGGCGTCGAAAGTCGTACTTCGATGCCGGCGCGGGCGCGAATGTTGTCGTCGATGACCTTGAATGCGTTGATCCCGGCGCGCAGCGAGCGCACGCGCGGGAATTCCTTCGCTGCATCGAACCCGGGGACGGAATCCACCTCGAGGAAGCGGAAGGTGTCGTAGCCCGGGAAAGGGTAGCTGCCCGGGCGCTCCAGCGTGACCAGCGTCGCCTTGTTGATGCGGGTGAGTTCTTCGACGAACCCGGGCAATGTGACCATTTCCGCGGCCATCTGCTCGAGCAGAACGGGGTCGATCGACCCCGCATTGGTCGCGGTCAGGTACTCGAGGGCCTTGGCGGCATCGCGGGCGACGCGAAACCCGCCGCCCGAGCAGATGGAGATGCCGCCCGGCACCGCCATCTTTTCCAGCACCAGGACATCCTTGCCCGCGTCCGCGGCGCAGATTGCGGCCGTGCCGCCGGCGAACCCATAGCCGACGACGATGACGTCGGTGCACTCATCGAATGCCGCGCGCATGCCCGGGCTCAGCGCGTCGCCGGCGCTTTCGAGCCCACTTCGACCACCACGCGGCCGATCGTGGTCGCCTCGAAGAACTTGTCCATGGTCTTGTCGAGGTCCTCGAAGGGGATCGGGCGTGAAATCTCGGCCAGCTTGCTCGGCTTGAGGTCGGAGGCCATGCGTTCCCACAGCTCGCGGCGTTTCTTCATCTGCAATTGGCGCGAGACGTTGATGCCGAGGATGTCGATCGAACGCAGGATCAGCGGCAGCACGGTGGTGCTGACTTCGGCGCCCACGGCCATGCCGGCCACGGCGAGCTTGCCGAAGGGCTGCATCTTGGCCGAAAGCCGGTCGAAGTAGGCGCCGCCGACGTTGTCGAGCGCGCCGGCAAACAGCGGCGAGGCGAGCGGTGCCTTGTCGCGCAGGAATTCCTCCCGGCCGATGATGCTCTGCGCGCCGATGGAGCGCAGGAACCCTTCCTGTTCGCGCTTGCCGGAGATCGCGATCACCTTGTAGCCGCGCTGGGCGAACATGTTCACCGCCAGGCTCCCGACCCCGCCGGTGGCCCCCGTGATGCCGACCGCGCCGGACTCAGGGGTCAGTCCTGCCGCTTCGACGCGGTCCACCGCCAGTGCCGCCGTGAGTCCCGAGGTGCCCAGGCCCATCGCCTCGTACGGTGTAAGGCCCGCGGGCAGCGGCACGATCCAGTCGCCAGGAACGCGCGCGTACTCGGCGTAGCCGCCGTCATGGTCGTTGCCCAGCTTGTAGTTGGTCACCACGACCTGGGCGCCTTTGGCAAAGCGCGCATCGGTTGAAGAAACGACTTCGCCGGAGAGGTCCACCCCGGTGACGCAGGGACGGTCGGTGCGCACATTCTTGCCCACGCCGCGCGCGGCCATCGCGTCCTTGTAGGTGATGGCGGAATACGCAACCTTGATGACAACGGCGCCCGGGTCGAGGTCCTCGAGGGTGAGCTTTTCGAAGCGGCACACCGGCTTGCCGTCGAGTGTGTGGACACGGAATGCCTTGAACGGGGCCATGCAGTACCTCAGATCGGATTGGTTTCAGGGTGACGCATCGATTCGGATTTTGGGTCGCAGAACACCACCCCTTCGGCCACCAGACGGTCGATCTCGGCATCCGGCAGGTCAGCGGCTTCCCGCAGGAAAGCGCGTGTGTCCTGGCCGATGCGGTGGCCCGCCCAGCGCAGCTTGCCGGGGGTGCCCGACATCTTGGGGACCACGCCGGCGAGCGTGACTTCGCCGAGGTCGTCGTCCGGTGTGGGCACCAGCATTTGGCGCGCTTTGTAGTGCGGATCCTTGAAGATGTCTTCCATGGTGAAGATCCTGCTTGCCGGAACCTCGCCGCGGTTGAGGATGTCCTCGAGCTCGTCGATGTCGTGCGCGAGGGTCCATTCGCTCACCATCGCGTCAATGGTTTCCTGGTTCTGGTAGCGGATCTTCTGTTCGGCAAAGCGCGGGTCGGTGCCCAGTTCCGGCCTGCCCATGGCGATCGCGAGCCGGCGGAACACGGCGTCGGCGAGCGCGGCAATGTGGATGTGGCTGCCGCACCGCGTCGGGTACAGGCTGTTGGGCGCGCTGTCGGGCAGGCGGGTGCCGGTGCGCATGCCGATCTTGCCGGTCTTCTCGAACGCCGGCACGTGGTACTCCATGAAGCTGAACGCGGACTCGACCAGCGATGCGTCTACGCACTGGCCGATGCCGCTCTTCTGGCGCGCGACGACAGCCATCACGGTTCCGAATGCGGCATAAAGCGCGGTGATGTAGTCGGTGAGCGGGATTGCGGCGCGCGATGGCGGACGGTCGGGGTCGCCGATCATGTGGCGCAGGCCGCTCATCGCTTCGCCGATCACGCCGTAGCCCGGGCGGTCCTTGTATGGCCCGGTCTGCCCGTAGCCGCTGATGCGGGTCATGATGAGGTCGGGCTTGAGCGCGCGCAGCGCGTCGTATCCAAGGCCCCATTTCTCGAGCGTGCCGGGGCGGAAATTCTCCACCACGATGTCGAACTTCGGGATCACCGCCTTGATGAGCTCGCGCGCGGCGGGCTTGCGGAAATCGAACGAGGCGATGAGCTTGTTACGGGAGATGCTTGCGCCATAAAGCGATTTTCCGTTGACCGCTTCGCCCATCTGGCGGATCGGGTCGCCCTCGATCGCTTCGATCTTGACCACTTCGGCGCCGAAATCTGCCAGAAGGCGGGCGCAAAAGGGGCCGGCCGCAGTCGAGCCGAGCTCGAGCACACGAAAATCCGACAGGGGGCCGTGTTCGTTCATGCGACGCAGTCTATAGGGTCGATGCCCCACGTAGGTTTCGCTATGTAGAATGATATTCGACCCCTGCTCGCGCATTGCACAAGCCTCGTAGAATAAGTGAAGTTAAATTAGAGTTCTGCTTTGCAGAACAGCATCCGGAGCAACCATGTCAACGGCAGCCAGGGCGGTCAAGCGAAAGGCGGGCGAGCCTCGCAGCGCCAATCGTAATCACCTGATTGCCTCTGCCGCGGCGACGCTGGATGTACTCGAAGTCATCAGTGCCGCCGGCGGGCCGACCACCCTCACGGCGGTGGTCGAAGCCACCGGCAAGCCCAAGGGGACGGTGCACCGCATGCTGGCCACACTGGTGAATACGGGATACCTCGCCCAGGATCGCGACACCAGCCAGTACAGCCTGACGCTCAAGCTGTGGCGCCTGGGCGCCGCCGTGGTCGGGCGGCTCGACGCGGTCAAGGTTGCGCGGCCGTGGCTCGAGCGCCTGGTCGCCGCCACCGACGAGACGGTGCACATGTCGATGCTCGACCTGTCGGGCGGGATCGTCTACGTCTCCAAGGTCGAGAGCCCGAGGTCGATCCGTGTGCAGACCCAGATCGGCCAGGTGAGCCCGGCGTGGTGCACGGCTACCGGCCGCAGCATCCTCGCTTTCAACCCCAGCATTGCGGACCGCGTGCTTTCAGGCCCGATCGCGCCGCGCACGCCGCAGACGGTGACCGACCCGAAACGCATTCGAGCCGCTCTCAGGGGCGTCGCCACGGCAGGCTATGCCGTCACGCGCGCGGAGAACCACCCGGAGGTTGGGGGAATCGCCGCACCGGTGAGGGACCATGCGGGAATGGTGATCGCCTCGATCGGCATCGGCGTGCCGACTTTCCGGATGACCCGGGAGCTCGAGACCTATTGCGTGCCGCATGTGGTGCGCGCTGCGGCAGGAATTTCTTTCGAACTTGGCTACCAGCCGGACGACGTCGCGTCGGCCGCGGCGTATGCCTGAACCCCGGGGACACTGAAAACCATGGATTTATCCCTCAACGAAGAGCAGCGGATGATGGTCGACGCGGCGCGCCGGCTGGTGGACAAGCACATCCAGCCCCTGCTCGACGCGAACGACAAGGACCAGGCCCTGCCCAAGCCGGTGATCCTCAAGATCATGGAAAAGGCCGCCGAGCTGGGCCTCACGTCGGCGCGCATTCCCGAGGCTGGGGGCGGCGCCGGGTTGCGCATGCTCGACTACGGCCTGATCGGCGAGCAGATGCCGGCGTGCGTCGGGTTGATCCTCCAGCCGCACGAGGCGACCACCACACGTGTGTACTTCGGCTGTAACGATGACCAGAAGGAGCGCTACCTCGGCGACCTCATGGCGGGCAAACGCATCGCGTGCACGGCCAGTACCGAGCCCGATGTGGGGTCCGATCCGCGCGCGGTGAAAACCACCGTGACCGAGGATGGCGAACACCTCGTGATCAACGGGCGCAAGCAATGGATTTCCAATGCGACGGTGTGCGATTTCATCAACGTCACCTGCCGCAAGGTGCACCCGGACGGCACCACCAGCCTGGCCCGGGTGCTGGTCGATCCGCTGGAGTCGCCGTTCGAGGCGAATGAAGTGCGCATGCACGGGCTGCGCCACGCGCCGCTGGGTGAAGTGCTGTTCGATGCCTGCCGGGTGCCCAGGCGCAACCTGTGCCCGGAGACCGGCGACACGGCCCGCCTGCTCACACTGACGTGGCTGGCCAACCGGCCACTCGTCGGCCTGCTTGCCGTCGGGCTGGGCCAGAAGGCCTTGGATGCAGCACGTGCCTATGCGGGCGTGAGAAAGCAGTTCGGCCGCTATATCGGCGGATTCCAGCTCATCCAGGCCGACCTGGCCGAGATCGAGACCGCGGTGGTCTCGAGCCGCCTGCTCTGCTACAACGCGCTCGCCGCCCTGGATCGCGGCGAAAGGGCCAACGGACTTTCGGCCATGGCCAAGCGCTACGCCGTGGATGCCTGCGACAGGGCGGTCGCGCTCGCGATGCGCATCCATGGCGCAATGGGGCTGAGCCGGGAACTCGGCCTCGAGGAACTCGCCCGCGACGTGCGCTCGCTTACCATTCCCGATGGCACTCCGGGTATCCTGACCCTGATCCAGGGACGCGAGCTGACCGGCATCGATCCCTTCCGCTGAAGGAGTGAACCGTGGCAGTCGAATACATACGCTCGATCACCGAACGCTACCAAAGCCTCGGCTATGAACCCTATCGCTGGTTTCGCGCGGAGGATCCTCCGCCGTGGACGCCGCTCGCCAAACCACTGGCTGATTGCCGCATCGGGCTGCTCACGAGCGCCGGGGCTTATGCGCTCGGGCAGGTCGCGTACCACTACAAGGATGACGCGTCGATCCGCAGCATCCCGGCGACGACGCCCGATAGCGACCTGCGTTTTTCGCACATCACCGAAAACTACCTGACCGATGCGCGGCGCGATCCCGGTTGCATGCTGCCGCTTCGCGCGATGCAAAAGCTGGCCGGCGAAGGGTTCATCGGCGAGGTGGCAGGCGAAGCGTTCTCGTGCATGGGCGGCATCTATTCCCAGCGGCGTGTGCGCGAACAGGTGGCGCCGGCGATCCTCGCCGGCCTCAGGGCGCAACGGGTCGACGCGGCGCTCCTTGTAGCGATGTGACCCGTCTGTCACCAGACCGTGAGTCTGGTCGCAAGGCACCTCGAAGCCAACGGCATTCCCACCATGTGCCTGGGTAGCGCGCTGGATATTTTTGCCAGCGGCCGGCCGCCCCGGGCGACTTTCGTCGATTACCCGCTCGGCCACAGCGCTGGAAAAGCCTTCGATGCGGCGGACCAGCTGGAAATCGTACGCATCGCACTGGGCGGGTTGGAGACAATGAAAGAACCCGGCGAGATCGTGCGCCTTGCCAATGCCTGGGATGCCACCGGCGACTGGCGCGTCGACGCTGCACGCAGCAAGGGGGGGGACACGCGCGAATCGCGCGATGAATCGCCGCGATTCCAGCATCCGGCCGACCGCGAGGCGGCGCTGGCCAGCGGAAGCCTGAAACCCTAGTCAGGGGTAGGTCGCTTGCATTGTTTGCGCGCGGTCCCTGAGGAAAACAGCCTGCCCGTGAGCATTGACTTCAGGAACGCCTTACCATAAAGTAAGGAAACCCTACTGAAGGATCACCAATGGCTGCCGCAACCCTCACCAGCAAAGGACAAATCACCATCCCTTCCGCGGTCAGGACGGCGCTTGGCGTCGACACCGGCGACCGCGTCGAGTTCGTCGAGGTAACGCCGGGGCACTTCGAGATGGTGGCCGCCACGCAGCCAGTGACTGCCCTCAAAGGACTTATTCGCAAGCCGGCAAAGCCCGTGTCGATTGAGGCCATGAATGCTTCGATTGCCCGCCAGGGCGCCAAAGCGAAGTGATCGGGCTCGACACCAATGTGCTGGTGCGTTACATCGTCCAGGATGACGCGCACCAGTCGGCCAAGGCTACCCTGCTGATCGAGTCGCTAACGCCGGAGGCTCCCGGTTACATCGGGCTGGTCTGCGTGACGGAACTGGTTTGGGTGCTGGCAGACAGTTACAACAGCGCCAAGGACGACATCGTCAAGGTGTTGGAGGGGTTGCTGCGCACGAAGGGGTTTGCGGTGGAGAACGCCGATACGGTATGGAAGGCGGTTCGCATGTTCAAGGAAGGCAATGCGGCTTTCGCCGATTGCCTGATCGAGCGCGCGGCGAACGAGGCGGGGTGCGACTTTACGGCGACATTCGATCGCGGTGCGGCCAGGCATTGCGGAATGAAGATGTTGTAGCTTTGGATCGATTTGTTACTAGCGTGGCCGCATCGCGATCCACTGTGCTGGCGTGTGCGCGCGGACCGGGCTGTGGGTGAAGTCGCGCAGATTTCGGGTGATGATTGCATCGGCACCGGCCAGGAGCGCAGCCTCCGCGAGCACGGCATCTTCGAAGTCGGTCGCCTTGCTTTTGAGGGCCCGGTCGAGCACCGCGCGTGTCACCGGCGCGACTTCGAACAGGGCCAGCAACGCTCGAATCTGTCTGGTGGCCTGTGATTTTCCGACTGTCTTGCCGGCAAGATACGCCAGGGTCGTTATGGTGGTCGCGCACAACAGCCCGGTGATGGCATTGCGCTCGACCATGTCGAATACCGAGACCGCGTCTTCCACGAAGGCTGACCGCGCCTGCAACACGTCGAGCACGACGTTG
>JBDTRN010000120.1:0-8903 GCA_039931715.1 Betaproteobacteria bacterium | reverse complement strand
GCTTCGTGCAGATGGCCGACATGATCAACATGTCGCGCCTGTCCAACGGCATGCGCGCCGCGGGCATGATGCGCCGCGCACTTACCGAGGCGCTGTTCATTTCCCGCCGCCGCAGCGCGTTCGGCAAGACGCTCGTCGAGCTGCCGCTCATGCGCCGCCAGCTCATGAAGCTCATGTTGCCCACCGAGGCGGCGCGCTCGGTCATGCTCTACGCGGCGGCCGAACTGGCCAAGGCCGACACGGGCGACGAGGAAGCGCGTAAGCGCGTGCGCATCCTCACGCCGCTGCTCAAATTCCGCGCCTGCCGCGATGCGCGGCGGGTCACCGGCGACGCCATGGAAGTGCGCGGCGGCGCGGGTTACATCGAGGAATGGAGCGATGGGCGCCTGGTGCGCGACTCGCACCTGGGTTCGATCTGGGAAGGCACCAGCAACATCGTCGCGCAGGATGTGCAACGCGCGATCAAGCGCGAAGGCGCGCTCGAGGCCCTGCGCCCGGCGATGCACGCCATGCTCGCGGGCATCGGCCATGCCGCGCTGCGCGAAGCGCTGGGAGCGTCCATCGAGCGGGCGTGCGAGTTCGCCACCTCTCGGGCGCAGGCCGGCGACACCGCCGAGGCCCGCCAGGCCGCCACTGGGCTCTACTACGCCGTGGCCGCCGCGATCCTCGCCGGCGAAGGCACGCAGCTCGCCGCGGGCGGCGATGCGCGCCGTTTGCTGCTCGCCGCGCTGGTCAACGAGCATCGCCTGCGCGCGCGCGACCCGCTCAAGCCCGCGCGCGGCCCGTTCGAAGGCGCCGTGGCCGAAGCCCTCCTCCCCGAGACCCCGGTGGCGCCTGCTGCGCTGGGAGACCTGCTGGCCGAATTCCACTTCTGACTCCGCGCGCCGTCCCAAACCCGGTGCAGTGCTGTTTCCCGACCTGACACCCCTTCCCCTACGACTCTTTCGACGACTCTCCATCATGCCCGGACCCCTCTCGCACATCCGCGTACTCGACTTGTCCCGCGTCCTCGCCGGCCCCTGGGCCGCGCAGAACCTCGCCGACCTCGGCGCCGAAGTCATCAAGGTGGAGCGCCCCGGTTCGGGCGACGACACGCGCGGCTGGGGGCCGCCGTTCATCAAGGACGCGGCCGGCAACGACACCCCCGAGGCGGCGTATTACGCCTCGGTCAACCGCAACAAGAAATCGGTCACGCTCGACATCGGCAAGCCCGCCGGGCAGGCCATCGTGCGCGAGCTCGCCGCCAAGTGCGACGTGCTGATCGAGAACTACAAGGTCGGCACGCTGAAGCGCTACGGGCTGGGTTATGAGGCGCTGAAGGAGCTCAACCCCAAGCTGATTTACTGCTCGGTCACCGGCTTCGGCCAGGACGGGCCCTATGCACCGCGGCCCGGCTACGACTTCATCTTCCAGGGCATGGGCGGGCTCATGAGCATCACCGGCGAGCGCGATGGCGAGATCGGCGCGGGCCCGATGAAGGTCGGGATCGCGATCACCGATGTCCTCACCGGCATGTACGCGAGCCTCGCCATCAGCGCAGCCATCACCCACGTCGAGCGCACCGGCCAGGGCCAGTACATCGACACCGCGCTGCTCGACACGATCGTCGCTTTCAACGCCAACCAGGTGGTGTCGTACCTCGCCTCGGGCAAGATCCCGCAGCGCTGGGGCAACGCGCACCCGCAGGTGGTGCCCTACGAAGTGTTCGCCACCTCGGACGGCCACCTGATCCTCGCGGTCGGCAACGACGGCCAGCACGCGCGCTTCTGGAAAGTCGCCGGCCGCCCGGAACTGTCCGACGACCCCCTCTTCAAGACCAACTCGCAGCGCATCATCAACCGCAAGGCGCTGATCCCGTTGATCGCCGAAGTCATGAAGACGCGCACCAAGAAAGAATGGCTCGAGCAGCTCGAGGCCGCCACGGTGCCCTGCGGGCCGATCAACAACATGCAGGAGGTGTTCGAGGACGCGCAGGTCCAGCACCGCGGCCTGCGCATCGACATGCCGCACGCGCTCGGCGGGACCGCGCCGGTGGTGGCCAGCCCGATGCGCTTTTCCGAGACACCGGTCGAGTACCGCATCTCCCCGCCCCTGTTGGGTGCCTATAACGAGGAGGTGTACCAGGGCCTGCTGGGAAAAAGCGCCGAGGAAATGCAGAAACTAAAAGCCGCGGGCATCGTGTGACGCCTGCCGCCATGGCGCAGCCCTACGCGGGCCTGCGCGTGCTCGACATCTCGCAGGGCCTGGCCGGACCGTACTGCGCCGGGCTGCTCGGGATGCAGGGCGCCGCGGTAATCAAGGTCGAGCCCCCGTCCGGGGACTGGATCCGCAGCGCCGGTGGCGGGCGCGAAGGCATGACTTCGCTTGCCATCATGGGCGGGCCGGGCAAGCGCTCGGCGAGCATCGACGCCACCAAACCCGAAGGCCGCGCGCTGCTCCTCAAGATGGCGCGCACCGCGGACGTGTTCGTGCAGAACTTCCGCCCCGGCGTGATCGAGCGGCTGGGCCTCGCCTACGAGACGCTGGCAAAAGACAATCCGGCCCTCGTCTACGTATCGATCACCGGCTTCGGTCCGACCGGCCCGGACGCGAAGAAGCCCGCCACCGACTCGGTGCTGCAGGCGTTCACCGGCATGGCCACCATCAACCGCGATGCGGACGGCACGCCGCGACGCATTCCCTTCCTCGTACCCGACACAGTCACTGGCGTGTACGCGGCGCAGGCGGTGGGCGCGGCGCTGTATGCGCGCGCCATGACCGGCGCCGGCCGGCATGTGAAGGTCTCGCTCCTGGATGCATGCGCCGCGTTGCAGACCGCGCCCATCCTCGACGCCGCGTTGTCGGATGGACAACCGACCGCGGCGATCACCGTCCCGGCGGGGATCTTTCGCACACGCGACGGGTTCATCACCGTGACCAGCCTCAACGAAACCATGTTTCCCGCACTGCTCAAGGTGCTTGGCCTCGATGAACTTGCGACCGACCCGCGCTTTGCGGCCCCGATGGAGCGC
Organism: Betaproteobacteria bacterium; assembly: GCA_039931715.1. Lineage (GTDB taxonomy): Bacteria > Pseudomonadota > Gammaproteobacteria > Burkholderiales > SG8-39 > SZAS-79. The sequence goes on along the minus strand of JBDTRN010000120.1, from coordinate 5,892 downwards.
AGGAAGAACGCCGCGCTCATCAACCTCGAAGTCTCGCGCCGCCTCGCAACCGAAGATTCGCGCCACTGGCTGGAGAAACTCGGCGCCGCCGACGTGCTGTGTTCGAATGTCTCCGACTACGCGGGGTTTCGTGCTGCGCCGCAGACAGTCCACGCCGGCACGTTCCGCGACGTGGAGCAGTACCCTTATGGCGCCCTACCGCTGCCGCGCGTGCCCGGCGGCAGCCCCGACTGGCCAATCGGCCCGGCGCCACGCACTGGCGAGCACACCCTCGAAATCCTGGCCGAATTCGGCGTGCAAGAGTCCGAGCGCGCCGCGCTCATCGCCGCCGGCGTGGTCCGGCAGGCCGAGGCAAGGGAGTAACGATGCGCGCCCTCGTCTGTCACGCGTTCGGCGATTACCACACCGCAGTCAAAGTGGAGAACGTGCCTTCGCCCCCGCTGCCTGCGCGCGGCGTGCGCATCGCGGTGGATTACGCCGCGGTGTCGTTCGCCATGAGCCTGTGGATCGCCGGCAAGTACCAGCGCATCCCGCCGCTGCCGTTCACACCCGGCACCGAAGTCACCGGGACGGTGATCGAGACTGCGCCCGGGGTCACCGCGTTCAAGACCGGCGACAAGGTGCTCGCGTTGCTCGACTGGGGTGCCTACGCCGAGGAAGTCTGCGCCACCGAGCCCACCGTCTACCACCTGCCCGAGGGCATCGACCCGGGCAGCGCGCTGCATTTCGGCATTTCGTATGGCACGGCTTACGGCGGCCTCGCCTGGCGCGCCAACCTGAAACCAGGCGAAACGTTGCTCGTGCTCGGCGCCTCGGGCGCCGTGGGGCTCGCTGCGGTGGAACTGGGCAAGGCAATGGGCGCGCGCGTGATCGCCGCGGCCGGAGGCGCGGCCAAAGGTGCGCTGGCGAAAGTCCACGGGGCGGAGGACGCCATCGACTACACGGCCGAGAACCTGCGCGACCGGGTCCGCGCCCTCACCGACGGGCGCGGCGTGGACTGCGTGTTCGATCCCGTGGGCGGGGACCATTTCGACGCCGCCCTGCGCTCGCTCGCCCCGGAGGGCCGGCTGGTGGTAATTGGATTTGCCTCGGGCCGCATCCCGCAGATCGCCGCCAACCTCTTGCTGGTGAAGAACATCTCGGTGCTGGGGTTCAACTTCGGCACCTATGTGGGCTGGTCGCCCGGCGACGGGCGCGAGCAGCACGAGCCGCGCGTGCGCGCGGCCTACGCGCAGATTTTCAAGTGGTACGCCGAGGGACGCCTCGCGCCGGTGCTCGCCGAGACCTTCCCGCTGGAGCGCTATGTGGACGCGCAAGACGCAGTGATGTCGCGCCGTGCGCTGGGCAAAGTCGCCCTCAAGCTGCGCCGATGACCAAGGATCGCATCCTCGTCACCGACCTCATCGATCCCGCCGGCATTGCACTGCTGACGGAATCCGCCGAAGTGGTCCAGCCCCCCGATACCGCCCCGGACACGCTGCGCTCACTCGGCCGCGATGTCGATGCGGTGCTCACGCGCAGCCGCCTGCCTGACGACCTGTTCGATGCGGCGCCGCGAATCCGCGCGGTGACCATCCACGGCACCGGCACCGATCTTGTCAACCTCGCCTCGGCCAACCGGCACGGCGTGATGGTAGCCAACATCCCCGGCGGCAATGCGCAGTCGGTGGCCGAGTACTGCCTGCTCGCGATCCTCGCGCTGGGGCGCAATTTCCGCCCCATCGACCGGGCCCTGCGCAGCAAATCGTGGGACCAGGCGCGCGCACTGGCGAGCCACGCGGAGGAGATCACCGGCAAGACCCTCGGCATCGTCGGCGTCGGGCACATCGGCAAGCGCCTCGCGGCGATGTGCTCGGGTGGCCTCGCGATGCGCGTGCTCGGCAACCAGCGCCGCCTCGATGCGCTGCCCGCGGGCGTCGAGCCGGCCTCGCTCGATATGTTGCTGGCCGAATCCGATTTTGTCGTCCTGACCTGCCCGCTCACGCCTGAGACGCACCACCTTATGAATGCCGGGCGCCTGGCGGCCATGAAGCCGACGGCGTACCTCGTCAACGTGGGCCGCGGCCCGGTCATCGACGAGGAAGCGCTGGTCGAAGCGCTGCGTGCGGGCACGATTGCCGGCGCGATGCTCGACGTGTATGAGCATTACCGGCTCGAGCCCGGGCATGCGCTGTTGTCGCTTTCCAATGCGATCCTCACCCCGCACCTGGCCGGCTCGACGCGCGAATCGCGCGTGCGCGTCGGCCGCATCGCAGCCGAAGAGACGCTGCGCATGCTCGCCGGTTCTCCCCCCACCAGTTTCGTCAATCCCGAAAGGCAGCCATGGCATCCAAGGACCTGAAGATCACCGACATCAAGGCCTACCCCACCTCCTTCCCCGTGCCCAGGAAAGCCCAGGTCACGCTGGGCATAGGCACCGCCATCAAGCGCGACGCGGTGGTGGTCAAGGTCACCACCGCAGGCGGGCTGGTGGGCTGGGGTGAATCGCACCACGGCCGCGCCCACACCGCGGTGGCCAAGCTGATCGAGACCACGCTCAAACGACTCGTGGTCGGCATGGAAGCTACCGACGTGGTCGGCATCTGGGCCAAGATCTACAAGATGCAGCTGGGCAGCCACGGCATGGGTGCGGGATGTTGCCTCGCCATGAGCGGCATCGACTGCGCGTTGTGGGATATTCGCGGCCAGGCCGCCGGCATGCCGATCTACAAGCTGATCGGCGGCGCGTATCGCGGGCTGCCCGCTTACGCAGGCGGCGTGTCGCTCGGCTACCAGCCGGCGGAGGAACTCATCGCCGAGTTGAAGCCCCACCTCAAGGCGGGCTACAAGGCGGTCAAGCTACGCGTGGGCGATTCGCCCAAGCGCGACCTGCAGCGCATCAAGGCGGTGCGGAAATTCTTGGGTGACGACATCGAGATCCTCACCGACGCGAACACCGGCTATACGGTGAACGACGCGCGCGCGGCCATGCCGGCGATGCAGGACCTCAATGTGGCCTGGCTGGAAGAGCCTTTCGCCGCGCACGACTACGTGAGCTACGAGCTGGCCTCCACGTTCAGCAACACTCCCTTGGCGGCCGGCGAGAACCATTACACGCGGTTCGAATTCAATCGCGTGCTCGAGGACGGCTCGATCACCGTGCTGCAGCCCGACCTGTCCAAGACTGGTGGCATCACCGAGGCGCTGCGCATCGCGGCGATGGCCTCGGCCTACAAGTTGCGCATCCACCCGCACAGCTCGATGACCGGGCTCAACCAGGCGGCGAGCATCCATTTCCTCGCCGCGATCGACAACGGCGGCTACTTCGAAGCGGATGTGTCGAAGGCCAACAAGTTTCGCGACGAGCTGTGCTCCACGCCGTGGAAGGTCGACAAGGACGGCAACGTCTGGCCGATCGACAAGCCGGGGCTTGGGCTTGAGGTGGACGAGAAATTCCTGCTCCGCAACTCGGCCATCGAAGGCCCGGGTTACGTTTAAGATAGCCGCACATAAAACAGCCGCACTTCAAGGAGACAAAATGAAGACTTCCCCCATCACACTCGCGCTCGCCGCCCTGGCGCTCGCCTGGGCGCCGCTGGCCGGCGCGCAGGCCTGGCCGTCCAAACCGATCCGCTGGATCGTGCCTTACACCCCGGCCGGCATCACCGACACCGGCACGCGCATGGTGCTGCAGAAGGTGCAGGAGCAGACCGGCTGGAACATCGTGGTCGAGAACAAGCCCGGCGCCAACTCGCTCATCGGCGCGGGCGAAGCCGCGCGCGCGGCGGGCGACGGTTATACGTTTGTGACCGTGATCGGTGCACACGCCGCCAATGCCACGCTGTACGCGGGCAAGATCCCGTTCGATCCGGTGAAGAGCTTCGCGCCGGTGTCGCTCACCATGACCGCGCCACTCATCATGACCGCGACCAACAACCTGCCGGCCAAGGACGTGAAGGAGCTGGTCGCCTATGCCAAGGCGAACCCGGGCAAGATCTCGTTCGGCTCCTCCGGCATCGGCGCAGCCGCGCACCTGACCACCGAGTGGTTCAAGCAGCTCACCGGCACCGACATGGTCCATGTGCCGTACAAGGGCACCGCGCCGGCGTTGCAGGACCTCATGGGCGGCAACATCCAGATCCTCGTCGACACGCCCAGCTCGCTGATGCCGCACGTCAAGGGCGGCAAAATCCGCGCGCTGGCGATGTTTTCGTCGCAGCGCCTGAAGAGCTTTCCCGAAGTGCCCACCATGGTCGAAGCTGGTGGACCGGCGATGGAGTCGGCCACCTGGCTGCTGTTCCTTGCCCCCGCCGCTACGCCGCGCGACATAGTCACGCGGATGTCGGCCGAGGTGGCCAAGGCGGTCAACGCCGCCGACGTGAAACCCAGGCTCGAAGCGATGGGTATCGTGCCCGTCGGCAGCACGCCCGAGCAGGCGGCCAGGTTCCTCGCCGACGAAATCGCCAAGTGGGCCAAGGTGATCCAGGTCGCGGGCGTCAAGGTGGAGCAGTAGCGCATCGACAAATGTACCGGTAACGATACACAAATTGGCCTGAGAGTTAAGCAGAAAGCCATTCTTGTAAATTGAAAGTTCGACTTTCAAGCCTACATACGGGCTACGACACGGAGGGGAGCATGAACGGACGCAACAAGGGGATCCTCGGGACAATCGCCATCCTGGCGCTGGCGCTGCCGCTTGCGGCCGCCGCGCAGGCATGGCCTTCGAAGCAGATCCGCATCATCGTGCCCTTCCCGCCGGCGGGCTTCAACGACACGCTCGCGCGCGTGCTCGCCAACGAACTGCCCAAAACGCTTGGCCAGCCGGTGATCGTCGAGAACCGGCCCGGCAGCGGATCGCTGCTGGGCACCGAGCTCGCAGCCAAGGCACCACCCGACGGCCATACGCTGTTCATCGCGGCACTGCCCTTTGCCGTCATCCAGAGCCTGTACAAGACCTCGTTCGACGTGACAAAGGACTTCGCACCGATCACGCTCGCGGGGGTTTCGGACAACATGCTGGTGGCCCACCCCGCGTACCCGGTGAACTCGGTGCAGGACCTGGTCAAGCTCGCCAAGGCGAGGCCCGGCCACGTCAACTACGGCTCCTCGGGCGCCGGCACCTCGGTCCACCTGTGCATGGAACTGTTCAAGACCATGACGGGGACCTTCATGACGCACATCCCCTACCGCGGCAGCGCGCCGGTGGTGGCCGACCTGCTGGCCGGCCAGGTCGACGTGATGTTCGACAACCTGCCCAACGTGATCCAGCACGTGAAGTCCGGTCGCATGAAGGCGCTCGCGGTTTCGGGCCCGAAGCGTTCACCGCTCGCCCCCGACGTACCCACGGTCGCCGAAGCGGGCGTGCCCGGGTTCGAGGTGACGGTGTGGTTCGGCCTGCTCGCGCCGGCCGGGGTGCCGCGCGACATCATCCATCGCCTCAACGCGGAGAGCACGAGGATCATCAACTCCCCCGAGGTCACCGACCGGTTCCTCAAGCTGGGCGTGACTCCCAGCACGGGCACGCCGGAACAGTTCGGCGAGATGGTGAAATCGGAGGTCGGGCGCTGGGCGAAGGTGATCAAGGACGCCGGCATCAAGGTCGAATAGGAATCAAAAGCAAACTGGCCAAACGCACGCAGGTCGTGAAAACTGCGGGTATCCGGGCCGACTGACCCACGGAGATTAGCTTGGAACAAAACCACCAGGACGTGCGCGATGCCGTCCGCGCACTGTGCAGCGAATTCGACAGCGCCTACTGGCAGAAGATTGACGAGGACCGCGCCTATCCCGAGGCTTTCGTCGATGCATTGACCCGTGCCGGCTGGCTCGCCGCGCTGATCCCGGAGGAATACGGCGGCTCGGGGCTGTCGCTCACCGAGGCTTCGGTAATCATGGAAGAGATCACGCGTTCGG
>JBDTRN010000119.1:0-8909 GCA_039931715.1 Betaproteobacteria bacterium | reverse complement strand
CTTGCGTTTGTCGACGTCTCTACCGGACATCTGCGCGTTGCCGAAGCGGAAAGTGTTGAAGCGCTTGAAGAACTGCTCAAACGGGTTGCTCCCACCGAACTGATAGTCCCTTCGACTTTGTTCGACGCGCCGGTGCTGGCGCGCGAAGGATGGTTTCGGTTGGTGCAGCAAACCGCAGCAATTCTCGGAACAAGAATCGTCCGGCGCCCGTTTGCAGCAGTCTCGCGCGCTGAGCTTGGCGCGCGGTTGCTTGAAATGCTGGCAGCCGGCAGTGCCGACAGTGCAGCAGCTGTCCTAGCGCAAAAGCTCGAGGGCCTTTCACCGGTAGGATTATCATCGGTGCTTGCCGCAATCGGGTATGTCGAAGAAGTGTCATTCACTGCCAGGCCCGCTCTCAGCGATTTTTCGCTGGAGCACGCAGCGGCGCAGGCGTCCGAGCAGCGCGCCAAGCAGGAGCGCGAGGCTGAGCAGATTGCCCAGCAGCGCGCCGAGACGGAGCGGAACGCGGCGCAGGCGTCTGCACAACGTGCCGGCGCCGACAGGGAGGCCGCCCAAGCCGCTGGCGAACGGGCTGCCGCGGAACACGCCCTCCTTCAGGCGTCGCGCGAGCGGGCCGAAGCAGACGAGGATGCCGCCCGGGCGGCACGCGAACGCGCAAGCGCCGAGGATGAGGCGCGTCGCTTGACCAACGAGCGCGCCGCATCCGAGGAGAGCGCCGCCCGCGCCCTGCAGGAGCGCGCAAGTGCCGAAGAGCATGCCGCGGAGCGCGCGCGCCTGGCGGCGCAAGCTGCTACCGAGTTGATCGCAAGCGCAAAGGCCCGCGCGCAGGCCGAGCAGGCCCTCGCGCTGTCCACCGATCGCAAGCTCATGGCCGAAGCGGAACTGAGCGGCCTGGTCCCCGTGAGGGACACACATGCAGCGACGGCATCCCGGCCACCCGCCCCCGCAGCGGGCACGCATCGAAAAACTGCTCTGTACGCCATTGCCAGCATCGCCGCGATCGTTATCGTTGCCGCATTCGTCGCCGAATCGCACCTGCCCCCGGGCCCGACCCCAGCGCCGGCCATGCCACTTGCCGCCAAGGCTCCCGACCCGGTCACGGGCATGCCCGAACCCAAACCGGTCCCGGGTATTTCCGAGGGTCCGCCGCTGGAACTGCGCCTCGACAGCGGCGTCGAAAAGCTCGCGATCCCGATTCCCCCGCCGCCTCCGGCGGCAGAGGGAATGCAAAAATAGGTCCCGGGGGACTTCACGGCGCCGCGCCCCAGCGGGACAATCGTGGACGCGGCGGACTTGCGTCCAGACCAAGTCATGGCGCTACTTGCGAACATGCAATAACTATAATCAGCCGAAGGGCGGGGAGAATGCATGACAGCTGAGGCGAGATTCGATCTCATCGTAGTGAAGCTCAACGACGGTGTCGACCCGGCGGTGGCCGAGGCCAGGCTGGTCGCTGCCCTTGGCGCAAAAGGGGAAAGCATCCGGCGGCTCTTCGCCCATATCAAAGACAAAGGCCCCGCCGCGATCGAAAAAGGCGTTTCGCGCGAGCGCCTGGCCGAGCTGAAGAAGATCTTCGATTCAGCCGGTGTGGACACGATGGAAAAATCCAGCCTCACGATCCTCGAGGGGATGCCGATCCAGCCGTCCAAGCCGGTGTTCAAGTGCCCGGCCTGCGGCCACGAGCAGGATCCCAAGGGCGGCGACGAGCAATGCTCCAAGTGCGGCGTGTTCGAACGCAAGTTCCTCGAGAACCAGAAGAAGAACGAGCTCTACTTGCGCGAGAAAGAGAAGATGGAGCGCGTCCTCCACGCCCAGAAGATGCGCGATGACAAGGAAGCGCGCGAAGCGGCCGAGGCCGCCGAACTCGAGGCGGTGCGCAAGCGCCTCGAGGAGGAAATGGGGCTCAACAAGCGCAAGGGCCGCTTCGGCTGGCTGACCGGTACCGGTCCGGGTGGGACCGCGGCGCGCGCGGGTATCGGCGGCGCGGTCCTTGCCGTGCTCCTCGGACTGGGCTGGTTCGGCCGCGACTTCTTCTCGGCGCGTGGGGTTACCCAGGAAGAGTTCGCCAAGCAGCAGTCGGCACAGTCCAAGCAGAACGCGGCGCAGATGCAGAACATGGTGGCCAACCTGATCCAGGGATCCAAGAAGATGGCGCACGCCAGCGGCGCTGCAGCACAGTTCCAGCAGCAGCTGTTCGCGCGGGACGACAAGGACTTGGAACTGCAGGAGCAGCTCCAGGCCGTGCAAGGGAGCAATACCGCGTCGAAAGACTCGCTCGCAGAACTGGACCGGGCCGAAGGACTCTCGAGTGCCGCCAAAACCTTCGCTGATTCGGGCGGCAGCATTGAGGACGCCGACAAGGCGCTGGCGGCGTCCATGCAGAGCGCCAAGCGCATCAAGGACGGGCCGCAGCGCGCCGAAGCGGTCAGCGCCGTGGCCGCCTCGCAGGTCGAGGTCTTCACCCAGGATGCACGCGCCAAGGCATCGGCCGGCGACTGGCGCGCGGCCGACAAGTCCTTCTCCAAGGCCTTGGGTGCTGCGGGAGAAGTCACCGCAAAGCCAGACCTCGTCGCCGCGCGCAGCAACGTGGCCAAGGTTCGCGCCGATACCGGCGACTACGGCGGTGCCACGATCCTGTTCATGGACGCAGCGAAAGCCGCCGACGAGCTGCCCGACGTGCGTACACGCGCGATCGCGCTTGCCGACCTGGCGCGCCAGATGGCGCAGACCACGAGCGAGATGGACGGCGCGCCAATCGACCAGTTCGACAAGGCGCTGGCGCTGGCGGCCACGCTCAAGACCGAACCCGAACGCGCGGCCCTGTCCGGCGAGGTTCTGCTGCGCCGCGTGCAGGCAACCTGTGACGTGGCGGTGTTCCTGCTACCGACGCCGGCGGCCGCACCGCAGGCGAAGGCGCTGCTCGAACGCGCCGGCAAGGACGCCGACCGCATCACCGAACCCGTGCTGCAGGCGAAGGCCCTCGGCGCCTATGCGCGCACCGTGGCCGAATTCGAAGGCGACACTCCTGTGGTGCAGACGCTTGCCGCTCGCATTGCGAAGCTTCCCGAAGGCGCGGCGGGCCCGGCGCAGGACCGTGCCACCGCCTTGGTGACGCGCATCAAGGTGGAGACCATGGCGGCTGCGGCCAAGTTCGTCGCTGGCAAGGGAGAAAAAGCCAAGGCCAAGCAAGCCTTCCTCGGCGCGCTCAAAATGTCCCACACCATAGCCACAAAGTCTGCCGACCCGGCCGTGCGCAGCGACGTGGCCAAGCAGCGCACCGAAGCCCTCAGCGAGCTTGCGCGCTATATGCGTGCCACCGGCGATACCCAGGCGGCCGCAAAAGTATTCATGCTCGCGCTTGCATCTGCCGGTCCAGGGGAGGCGCCCAAGGTCGTGTCGCGTATGGTCCTCGCTGCGCGACGAGGCTAGGCTCTGCAGGAACGCGCCGGCGCCGTCCGGCGCGCACCATGCTGCTTTCGTTCAACCAGATTCGCAGTGCGCGAACCGGTTGAACATTCCGGGCGCTGCGGACTCCAACCGCAATGAAGCCCTCAATGACCACCCAGCAATCCGTATCCCTGCAGCGTCCTTTGCGCATCATCGGCGCGGCCTGCGGCCGCGGCTCTCCCGATATCCGCTGCGGCGAAGGGCCGGATGTCCTGCGGGAGGCCGGCCTGCTCGCGCACATCGCCCGCGTCCGGCCCGACACGACTTGGGACGAAACCTTGCGCTGCGACGGCCCCGGGCACAGCCCGCTGCAGGCCGTCGCCGAGCTGTGCCCGCGCCTTGCGGAGAAAACATTTGCCGCAGTCAGCGAGGGTGCGCTACCCCTCGTGCTCAGCGGAGACCATTCCTGCGCGGTCGGCGCCTGGGCAGGCGTGAGCCGGGCGCTGCGCCCGCGCGGCGATTTCGGATTGGTATGGGTCGATGCCCACCTCGACAGCCATACGCCGGCTACCAGCCATACCGGCGCGATCCACGGCATGCCGCTGGCCGCTCTGCTGGGTCACGGCGAGCCCGCCCTCACCGCGTGCGGCGGCGAAGGCGCCAAGCTGCTCCCGCGCAACCTTTGCATCGTGGGGGCGCGCAGCTATGAGGCGGAGGAGTTGCGCTTCCTGAACGCCCTCGGCGTGCGCCTTTATTTCATGGAGGAAGTGGAGCGGCGCGGCATCGATGCGGTCATGCGCGACGCGCTGGAACTTGTGCGCGCAGAGACCGCCGGCTTCGGCATATCGATCGACCTCGATGCGATCGATCCGCTCGAGGCGCCCGGCGTAGGCACGCCGGCAGCGCGGGGCATGGGCGCGGCCGGCCTGGCGGCGGCGCTGCGCGGCATCGGCGACCTACCCGACCTGGCGGGAATGGAGATTTCGGAATACAACCCCGCGCGCGATCGCGGCGCGCGAACCGCGGCGCTGGTGTTCGAACTCGTCGACGGATTGCTCGGCGCACCGCTGGTTGCCAACGAATCGGCTGCGGAAGTGCGCCCCACCCAGCGATCGGGCGCAGCGGAATTCGCGGCGAAGCGCTAATCCGCTCCTGCAAACCCGGCCACCAGGGCCCCGAAGATTGCGCCCCGCTCGGCGAGGCTTGCAATTTCGATCTTTTCGCGCCGGCTGCAAGTGTCGTGGCAGATCGGCCCGAGCCCGTCGAGCGTGGGCACGCCCAGTGCCCCGGCAAAGCTGCCATCCGACCCTCCACTTGACACTACCGGCCTGATCGGCGCGCCGATTTCCTGCGCGTACTTCTCGGCCAGCGCATAGAGGGAGGCACTGGCCGACTCCGGGAACAGTGGACGGGACCATCCGCCTTCGACCTTGACGCTCACGCGCGGATCGCCAGTGTCGGCGATGATGCGTCGCACATCCGATTCGAGCTGCGGAATTTCCTCGGCGAAGGCCGCGCGAAGGTCCACATGCATTTCGGCTTCGTGCGGCACGACCTGGCGCGCGGCGCCCGACCTCAGGATGCCCACGTTGATCACCCGCTCGCGCGCAAGGTCGGTCAGCGGCTCGAGGGCAAGTACCGCGCGGCACGCAGCGCGCAGCGCGCTCGCGCCCTCGGCTGCGTTGACTGCGGCATGCGCCGAGCGCCCGGTGTAAAACGCCTTGATTGCGCCGACCGCGCGACGCCCGGTCACCACACCGCCATTGGGGCGTGTGGGCTCGAGCACCAGCACCGCGCCGGCATCGCGCACGCAATCCTCGATCCATTTACGCGATCCCACCGAGCCGATCTCTTCGTCGGGCACCAGCACCATGACGAGTTCCGCGGGCAGCGCGCGCTTCGCCTTGACGAGGGCATCGACTGCGAACCACGCCATGGCCAGCCCACCCTTCATGTCGCCAACCCCTGGACCGTAGGCATGCGTGCCGTCCTCGCTGAATCCCCAGTCGGGCTGGCTGCCAGCGGGCCAGACCGTGTCGGCATGGCCGAGGATGACGAGCTTGCCGCGGCCGCTGCCCTTCAGGTGGAACGAACGCTGCGGGCCGCGACCTTGCAGCGCATGCCGGCGCTCCCCGAAGCCCAGGGATTTCCAGCGCGCCCCAAGGACCTCGCCGACCTTTTCGACCTGTGCGGCGTCGTAAGACCCGGCCTCGACCTGCACCAGCTCGCGTACGAGGCCGAGCATCTCGGTCGTGCGTGGCCTGAGCGCCGCCAGCAGCTCGCGCGCCGCGCTCATTGCGGCACCCTGCCCGCGTCGCCGAGGTCCCAGAACACCCCGGTCATTATGCGCAGTGCGTCGCGCGCGATGCTCGCCAGCATGTGCTCGTTGGGTGCGTGCTGCGAGCACGCCGCATAGGAATGCGGGATCCACACCGTGGGCAGGCCGAGCACGTCGGCAAAGACGTCATTTGGCAGCGAGCCCCCGAGGTTGGGCAGGATCGCGGGCTGCGCGCCTGTAGTGCGCTCGATCGAGGCCGCCGTCCAGCGCACCCATGGGTGATCGGGGTCCAGGCGGGTGGCGGCAAAATAGCCTTCGCGCGAGGGCGTGAGCTGCACCATGGAAAATCCGTTCGCGTCGAGGTGCCGGCGCAATGCCGGCAGGATTTCATCCGGGTCCACACCGACCACATAGCGCAGCTGGCAGTGCGCGCTTGCGCGCGGCGGGATGGCATTGACCGGCTTGTCGGGATTGCCGGTGACAAAAGCCAGCACCTCGAAGCTGCACCACCCGAACACCCTCTCGGCCGGCGAAAGCCCTGGTTCGCCCCAGTCTGCGTCGATTTGCGGGCCTTCCTCGCCGCCTTCAACGACCAACCCCTCGATGGCGCGCTTGACCGAAGGCGTGAGCGAATCCGGCCGCCATTCCGGCACCCGGATGGCACCATTGGCGTCAGTAATGGACGCAATTGCATGCGCAAGCACGATCCCCGGGTTGCGCAGGAGGCCGCCCCAGTTGCCCGAATGATGCCCGCCCTTGCGCAGGTCCAGCGTGAGGTCGAAGTTATAGGCGCCGCGTGAGCCCAGGAAGATCGTCGCCTTGCCCGGCTGCAGGCGCGGACCGTCGGAGGCGATGAGCACGTCGGCTGCAAGCAAGGCCTTGTGGCTCTCGCACAAGGCCTTGAGGCCGGGCGAACCGGTTTCTTCGCCGGTTTCGATGAGCACCTTGAGGTTGAATCCGAGCCGCCCGCGTGTGGCCAGCACCGTTTCCATGGCCGCGAGGTTGATCGTGTGTTGCCCCTTGTTGTCGGCCGTGCCGCGGCCGTACAGCCGGTCGCCTTCGCGCGTGACCGTCCATGGCGAAAGGCCGCTGCGCCATTGCTCGTCCTGCCCGCGGATCACGTCGCCGTGCCCGTAGGTGAGCACCGTGGGAAGCGTCGCGTCCTCGATGCGCTCAGCCACCAGGAACGGGCCGCCCCTGGGCGCGGGATTGGGCAGCAGCGTGCAGATAAAGCCGTGGCGCTCGAGCGCCGGCCGCAGCTCAGATTCCAGGTACTGGGCCAGGGCGGGGCCGCGTTCTGTGTTCTGGCTCTCGGTCGGGATCGCTACGCGGCGCGCGAGGTCGGCGACGAATCCGCCACTGTCGAAGTAGCGCTCGACTGCGCGCAGGGAGGCTTCACGGCTCATGCGCACTGCTCCATGATCTATTTGGATCATGGGATACTGCCATAGATGGCCCGTCCCGACCCCGCAATGCAGGCGTATTACGCGGCGCGCGCGCGCCAGTACGAGGCCATTTACGCCAAGCCGGAGCGGCAGGCCGACCTGCGCCGCCTCGAGCAGGCGATCCCGGATTTTTTCGCCGGCCGCAGGGTTCTCGAGATCGCGTGTGGGACCGGCTACTGGACCCGGCACATCGCGGGCACTGCGAGCGAAGTGCTGGCCACAGACCTCACCGACGAGACCCTGGCCATTGCGCGCAGCAAGGCGCTCGACCCCAGCAAGGTCCGCTTCGCCGAGGCCGATGCATTCGACCTGCCAGCCGCAAGCGGGCCGTTCGATGCGGCGTTTGCGGGATTCTGGTGGTCGCACCTGCGCAAATCGGAATGCCGCGCCTTCCTCGCTTCGCTCGCACGCTGCCTTTCGCCGGGCGCCCGCGTGATGCTGCTCGACAACCTGTACGTGCCCGGCAGCAGTTCGCCGATCGCACGCACCGATGGCGAAGGCAATACCTGGCAGATACGCGGACTCGCCGACGGCAGTACGCATGAAGTGTTGAAGAATTTCCCTTCCGGGGCAGAACTGCGCGCGGACGCTGCACACTTCGGCACAGGCTTGGCCTATCTCGAACTGGAATATTACTGGCTGTTTACTTTCGAAGCTCGCGCTGCGGCCGCTTGAGGCGCCACGCGCGAGTCGAGTTCCCAGTCCTCGCCGATCATTTGACCCAGTCAACCGATCCGGCGACGATCCGGGTCAATTCAAATCACGGAGCCGGCGGATATGGATCTCGACACATTCAACCAGCGTCTGGCAGGCACCCTGCCCGAGCTGCTCGGCATGCGTTTCGTTTCGCTCGATCCCGACCGGGTGGTGGCGGAGCTGACCATCCGTGACGCGCTGCGCACCGTCGGCGGGGCGCTGCATGGCGGCACCCTTATGGCGTTCGCCGATACCGTGGGGGCCGCCGCCACCATCGTGAACCTGACGGGCGGCGCGACCACCACCACGCTGGAGTCGAAAACAAATTTCTTTGCCGCCGGGCGTTCGGGGGTGGTGCGCGCCGAGGCTACGGCCCTGCACAAGGGGCGCCGCACCCACGTGTGGCAGACGCGCATCACGGACGAGTCCGGACGCCTGCTTTCGCTTACGCTACAAACCCAGATGGTGCTCGAGAAAACCGGCTGAACCGGGTGACCTCTGCCGGCGCGCCCGGACCAGAGGCCAGGACTCCGCGATCAGGACCCCTTAACGCGCGTCGAGCATCTCCCAGCGCGTGAGCGCCGCGGTGAGCTGGTCCTCGATTTCGGCGGTACGCGCCTGAAGCCGCAGGGCCTCTTCAGGGTCCGAGGCGTAAATCGACCCCTCTGAGAGCCGCGCGGCGATGCCGGCCTGTTCCTTTTCGAGCGCGTCGATACGCTCAGGTAATTCGGCCAGCTCGCGGCTTTCCTTGTAGTTGAGCTTCGCTTTGGGCGACTTCTTTGCAGTGCGGGCATCCGTTTTCTTGCCGGCGCGGCGCTCCTCTTCCTTGGCCTCGGCGCGGCCGGCCTGGCTCGTGCGCAGCCAGTCCGAATAGCCGCCGACGTATTCCTTCCAGCGCCCGTCGCCTTCGCTCGCAATGGTCTGCGTGACCACGTTATCGAGGAAGGTGCGGTCGTGGCTCACGAGAAACAGCGTGCCGCTGTAGGACTGCAGGAGGTCTTCGAGCAGCTCGAGCGTTTCGATGTCGAGGTCATTGGTCGGCTCGTCGAGCACCAGCACGTTGGCCGGGCGGCTGAACAACCGCGCGAGCAGCAACCGGTTGC
>JBDTRN010000118.1:0-9060 GCA_039931715.1 Betaproteobacteria bacterium | reverse complement strand
TGGCGTTGAGCCTGAGCAGGATCTCGAGCACCTCGCTCACCTCGTTGGAGGAAAGGCCCGCCATCGCCTCGTCCGAGATCAAGAGGCGCGGCTTGGCCGCCATCGCGCGGGCAAGCTCCATCTTGCGCAGCTCGACCTGCGAGAGCTGGCCGGCCGAAACGTCGGCCTTGTCCGCGAGGCCCATGGCCTCGAGGATTTCCATCGCCTCGGCGCGGATCTCGGTGTGCTTGTTGAGCGTGTGCAGCGAGCCGCGATGGACCACGAATTCGAGCGGCACTACGAGGTTTTCCAGCACCGTCATGCTGCGGAACGGGCGCGGGATCTGGAAGCTGCGCGCCACGCCCCTGCGCGTGCGCTGGTAGGCGGGCAGGCGGGAAATCTCCTCGCCGTTGAACTCAATGCTGCCGGCATCGTTGGGCAGCGCGCCGGAGATGCAATTGATGAGCGTGGTTTTGCCCGAACCGTTGGGGCCGATGAGGCCGAACCTCTCCCCCACGCCCACCGAGACGCTGACCCGGTCGAGCGCGGTGAAGCCGCCGAAGTTCTTGGTGAGGCCCTCGACTTTGAGGAGTGGCTCGCTCATGGGCTGTCCGCCGAGGATTTTGAGGCGGGCTTGAGCCTGCGAGCCTCGAGCCTGCGAGCCTCGATCCTGCGGCGCAGCTTGCGCGCCAGGCCGATGATCCCTTCGGGGGCTCCCACCACGAAGACCACCAGCAGCACGCCCACCACGAGCACGTTGATCGAGCCCGGAATGGTCACGGTCACGACTTGCTGGATAGTGCCGAGGAGCAGCGCGCCGATGACCGGCCCGAGCCACGTCGAGGTGCCCCCGATGATGGGCATTGCCAGTGCGGAAACCGAGTAGTTGAGGCTGAAGGCCGAAGCGGGCTCGACGAAGCTCTGGTACATCGCCAGCGGCGCGCCGATGGCGCTCATGAGCGCGCCCGACACCGCGCACGCCGCGAGCTTGAGCTTGAGCGTGGGAACGCCGGTGCATTCGGCGGCCTCCTCGTTGTCGCGGATGGCGCGCAGGCCGCGCCCCATCCAGGACGTTTCGATATAGCGCGCCACCGCCACCGCCAGCACCGCAAGGATGGCCGCCACCACGAAGATCATGCGCGTGTACGACTCGAACGGCTCCATGACCGGCGGGCGCATGATCTGCACGCCGGTCGAGCCGCCCACGAAGCGCCAGTTGTTGACCACCGTCTCGAGGATGATGGCCACCGCAATCGTGGCGATGGAGAAGAAGATCCCGCGCAGCCGCAAGGTGAGCAGGCCCACGCCGACGCCGAGCGCTGCCCCCACCGCAGAGGCCGCCACGATCTGCACCGCCAGCGGCGCGTTGAGCGACTTGATCAGCATCACCGCGATGTAGGCGCCGACCCCGAAAAACGCGCTGGTGCCGAAATTCACGTAGCCGGCGTAACCGCCGAGGATGTTCCACGCGGTGGCCAGCACCACGAACTGCAGCACCACGTAGCCGGCAAAGAAGAAATACTCGTTCTTCACCATGAACGCCGCGGCCAGCGCGAGCCCGAGGGTGATCGCCGCGCCGATCCAGAATGGCGCGCTCGAGCGCGGCTGCGACGCAGTCATGGGCGGGTCATCTCGCGCGCTTTGCGCTCATCGCCCGAACAATCCCTGCGGACGCACGCCGAGCACGAGCAGCAGGATACCGAACGACACCGCGGGTGCCCACGATGCGCCGAACAGCGTCAGCACGATGGATTCGGACACACCCAGCACGAGGCCCGCGACCAGCGTGCCGCTCATGCTGCCCAGCCCCGCCAGCACGACGACACAAAAAGCGCGGCCGATATAGACCCGCCCCAGCCCCGGGTCGACCGGCCCGACGATGATGAGCAGCGACCCGGCCAGCGCCGCGACCGCGGTGGCAATGCCGAACGCCCACTGCTTGATGCGCACCGGGTTGGCGCCCATGAGGCGCAGCGCGGGCTCGTCCTGGGCCACCGCCTTGATCGCCCGGCCGGTGAATGTCTTGGACAGGTACAGCGTAAGCAGCAAAGTCAGCAACAGCGCCATGCCGAACGACACCAGCATGCGCACCGGGATCCTCGTTTCACCCAAGCTGACGCTCTTGCCGATATAGCTCGCCTCGACCATGCGCTGGTCGACCCCGAACGCAAGGATCAGCCCGACCTCGACGATGAACGCGATGCCGAAAAAGAACGCCAGGCCGCGCACCCCGGCATCGCCGCCGCGCTTCTCGAAGGTCTCGTAATAGAACCGGTACACCAGCATGCCGAACAGGAAGAACACCGGCATGAGCACCACGCCCGCAATGATCGGGTCCAGGCCGTAGCTGCCGAGAAGGTAGGTGCCATAGGAGCCCAGCACGACGAACGCCGGGTGGGCGATGTGCGGCACGTCCAGCAAACCGAACGACACCGACAGCCCGATACTCACCGCGGTGTAGAAGCAGCCCAGCAGCAGGCCGAACAGGATCGCGTCAACAAGCAGGTCGAACGAGAACACGCCCCTCCCCGGGTGGCAGGCATGACGACGGCGCGGTCAGGCCGCGCCGTGTGCGCAGCGCGGCGATTACTTGCCCTTGTCGAACGGCACTACCTCACCGCCCTTGTACTTCGCCGGGTACAGGATGACCTGCTTGCCGGGCTGGCGCCACTGCTCGAGGTTCTTGTCGGCGATGCCGCGGAACTGGATCATCGGCACGACCGGGTTGGCACGCTCGCCGTCGGGGCCGAAGCGGATCGGGCCGACGATGGTCTGCATTTCGTTCTTGTGCAGGTACTCGGCCAGCTTCTTCTGGTCGAAGCCCTTGGTGCCGTTGACCGCCTGCTCGAGCATCTGGCCAATGGCGTAGTTGAACGGCGGCAGGTAGTAGCCCAGCGGGTCGACTTTCTCCTCAGCCGCCTTCTTGGCGTAGCGGGCGAGGAATTCCTTCACCCCGGGGAAGTCCATGCCGGGCGCGTAGCTGGTGTAGTTGACGATACCGTTCAACTGCGAGCCGAGTGACTCCATGATGGGGGTGAACTGCAGACCGACCATGCCGCCGCCGAAGAGCTTGACCGACGAGCCCACGCCGACTTCGTTGACCGCGCGCACGATCGCCACCGAGTCGCCGGGGTAGGACGCCACGAACACCATGTCGGGCTTGGCCGCGCGAATCGCCCGCATCATCGAGGAGAAATCCACCGTGTTGGGCGGGTAGTTCTGCTCGTACACGGTTTTGAGGCCGGCCTTCTTGGCCAGCACCTTGGCGCCGCTGGCAAGGTTCTGCGCGAACTCCTGGTCGGCGGCGAGAAAGGCGATGGTCTTGCCGTTGAGCTTCTTGCTCGCCTCGAAATAGCCGTTGAACCAGCTTTCCGCGTCCCCCCAAGGCGCATTGTTGAACCACATGTCGTGCTTGACCGTGTGGTTCACCTGGAACGAAAAATTGCCCATGAGGAGCAGCCCGCGCTGCTTGACCATCGGCATGAGCGGCGCGGTCGGCACCGTGGCGTACGGCGCGAACAGCAGGTCCACCTTGTCCACGTCGAGCAGCTTGGAATAGATCCCCGGCGTGAGGGCAGGGTTGCCCTGGTCGTCGTAAACAGTGAGCTCGACCTTGCGTCCGAGCAGGCCGCCCTTGGCGTTCACGTCGTCGCGCCACATGTTCAGCGCAACCAGCGCGGCCTTGCCGCCGCCGCCGAGCGGGCCGGTCTGCGGCATGCTCATGCCGATCTTGAGCGGTTGCTGAGCCGATGCGGGAAGCGCAAACAGGGTCGCCGCCATGGCAGCCGCAAACGCTGCGCCGAGCAGTCTGATCGTTCTCATGGTGTTCCTCCTCCAAGGTTTACCGCGGCGATGCTGAACGGGAAAGCGGGCCCTGTCAATGCGGCACGCGCCCTCGCGGTCGCAGCATTGACGCATGCGTTTTCGTTGGCTATGTTCACCGGTCAACCCGCATCCACACACAGGGGCCACAGGTGGGAGACAAGCAGGGCTACGAGGAAATTCTGCCGCGTCGCCGCGTCGCGCAGCGCGCCGAGTTCACCAGCCAGGCAATGGCCGACCTCGCGGCGGCCGGCGTCTGGCCGCCCAAAGATTAGGCGCCGAACGCACCGTCGCGGCGCGCGCCCTGTGGAGGGCGATGCGGCATGAAGCTGGGCACCTTCATGATGCCGCTGCATCCGCACTCGCGTGCGCCGTGGGAGACGATGGCCGAGGACCGCGAGGCGGTCCTGCTGGCCGAGCGGCTGGGCTTTTGCGAGGCCTTCGTCGGCGAGCATGTAAGCGACCTCGCCGAGAACATCCCTTCCAGCCTGATGTTCCTCGCCAGCCTCGCCTCGGCCACCAGCCGCATCGTGCTGGGCAGCGGCACGCTCAACCTCGCCAACGCGCACCCGGCCAACGTCGCGGCGCAGGCCGCGATGCTCGACCACCTGCTGCAGGGCCGCTTCATCATGGGCATCAGCCCGGGCGGGCTGCTGTCGGATGCGGAAATCTTCGGCAACCTCGGCAAGGATCGCAACGCGATCTTCCTCGAGTGCATCAATACCGTCCTCGCACTGTGGGCGGGCAACGGACCTTACGCGATCGAGGGCACGCATTTCAGCGTGAGCACGCAGAAGACCACGATCCCCGAGATCGGCCAGGGTTCGGTCATCCGGCCCTATCAGCAGCCGCACCCGCCGATCGTGGTCACCGCGGTCGCACCGCACTCCAAGGGCGTGGCCGAAGCGGCCAAGCGCGGCTGGCAGCCGATCTCGGCCAATTTCCTGCTGCCCGAATGGGTCGCCTCGCACTGGCCGCGTTACGTCGAGGGACGTCTTGCGGTGGGCGCACGGGCCACGCCGGCGGAGTGGCGTGTGGCGAAGTCGATTTTCGTGGCCGACGACGAGCGCACGGCACAGGACTACGGGCTGGGCGCCGCGGGCCCGCACCACCTGTATTTCCGCCATCTCGTGCGCAAGCTGGTCGGGCTGGGCGGTCGAGCGAACCTGTTCAAGAGCGACCCGGGCGAACCCGACGCCAGGATCACCCCTGATTATGTGACCGGCAAGCTCGTCATCGCCGGCACCGTGAACAGCGTGGTGGACCAGTTGCTCGCGTTCCGCGAAAAGACCGGCTCTTTCGGCACCCTGCTGTACGCGTGCCACGACTGGGCCGACCCGGCGCTGGCCAAACGCTCGATGCAACTCATGGCCGAGGAAGTAATGCCGCGGGTCAATGCGGCGCTGGGCGAAAGCGCGTAGGAAGCCCCGCTCCGACCAGTCGGGAACCGGCTTGATCTACATCAACCGGCTAAGTCCGCCAGACCCCAGGATGGGCGGATGGCTTCGACGCTCGCCGCCCGCCAGGACTTCCCGCAGGTGCCCGCGCCGGCAGCGGCGTGCTTTCATTGCGGCTTGGCGGTTCCAGCGGGGGGGTCCCTGCAGGTCCTGGTGCTGGGGGAATCGCGTCGCATGTGCTGCGCGGGCTGTGAAGCAGTAACGCGGACGATTGTCGCGTCGGGATTCCAAAGCTACTACGAGACCCGCGACCAGCCGAAAGCCGGCGCGCCGCCACGCCTCGCGGACCTACCGCCGTCCGCCATCTACGACGACCCCCTGGCACAGCATCGGTTCGTGGCACGGACTGCGGCGCATGAGCGCGAAGCTACCCTTTTGCTCGACGGGGTCCGCTGCCCAGCGTGCATCTGGCTGAACGAGCGCTTTCTGCGCCGGCAGCCGGGGGTGATTTCGGTTGCCATCAACTACTCCACGCGGCGCATGCTGGTCGCCTGGGATGAGCGCCGCCTGGCGCTCAGCGGGATCATCGAAGCGATCCGGAGCCTGGGTTACGACGCATTCCCGTTCGATCCCCAGAAGCAGCGCGCACGCGAGATGGAAGAGCAACGCGCTTCGTTATGGCGGCTCTTCGTCGCAGGATTCGGCGCGATGCAGGTAATGATGTACGCCTTTCCCCGCTACATGGACGACGCCGGGACGATCAGCGCGCAGGACGGTCAGATCCTGCGCTGGGCGGGGCTGGTGCTCACCGCGCCGGTGATCGCATTCGCTTGCGGGCCTTTTTTCCGCTCTGCGTTTGCGGACCTGCGCGCCATGCGCATGGGCATCGATGTGCCTGTCTCGCTGGGTCTCCTCGCGGGATTCGCCGCCAGCGCGTGGGCCACTGTGGCAGGAAGCGGCGAGGTCTACTTCGATTCGGTCTCGATGCTCGCTTTCCTGCTGCTGGCTTCGCGCCATTTCGAACTCTCGGCCCGGCGCAAGGCGGCCGCCGGCCTCGACCGCCTCGCACGCTGGATGCCCTCACTCGCATTGCGGCTCGATTCGGAAGGCAGCGGCCCCGGCTGCCGCATCGCCGCGCACGACCTGCGCCCCGGCGACCGCGTTCTGGTTGCGCCCGGCGAACTCGTGCCCGCCGATGGCCCAGTCGAATCGGGCGAGGGCAGCACCGACGAATCCCTGTTGACCGGTGAATCGCGCCCGGTCGCAAAAACCGCGGGCTCATGGCTGATCGGAGGGTCGATCAATGTCGACCAGCCGCTGGTCATGCGCGTGGCACGAGCGGGCATGGACACCCATGCCGCGGCAATTGCCAGGCTGATGGAACGCGCGGCGGCCGGCAGGCCGCGCCTGGTCGAGGCGGCAGACCGCGTTGCGCGGGTGCTGACCTGGCTCGTCCTCGGGATCGCGCTCG
Organism: Betaproteobacteria bacterium; assembly: GCA_039931715.1. Taxonomy (GTDB): domain Bacteria; phylum Pseudomonadota; class Gammaproteobacteria; order Burkholderiales; family SG8-39; genus SZAS-79. Next base: position 2,391 of record JBDTRN010000118.1, on the reverse strand, counting down.
CAACCCTCGTCGGCTGGGCCGCGGTCGATGTCTCGCGCGCTGCATGGACCGCGATAGCGGTGCTCATGGTGGGCTGTCCTTGCGCGCTCGGCCTTGCTGCCCCGTTCGCGCTGGCGAGCGCAACCGGGGCGCTGGCGCGCCGCGGGGTCGTAGTCAGAAGCGCGCAGGCAATCGAAGCGCTCGCGGCAATCACCGATGTCGTGGTCGACAAGACGGGCACCCTGACCGAGGGACGGCTGCGGCTCGCGCGAATCGACGTGTTGGCGGGTACCGACGCAGCAACCTGCCTCGGGATCGCGCGCGCACTCGAAGCTGGCAGCGCCCACCCGGTGGCCCGCGCGCTCGAAGAAGGCGGCGCGCGGGAGGCGGCTTGCGACGCCGTCCCGGCGGTATGCAACGCGCGGCATGCAGCCGGCAGTGGCATCGAAGCATTGGTAGACGGTACGCGAATGCGAATCGGCACCCGCCGCTTCGTCGCCGGCATCGCCGGGCGCGCGAACTGGATCGAACCGGACCACGCCGCCGAATCAGCCGTCTATCTTGGCGCCCACAACCACTGGCTCGCGCGCTTCGCATTGGGCGACTGCTTGCGGCCGGATGCGGCCGGCATGGTGGATGCGCTGCGCGCGCGCGGGCTGCCCATCCATCTCATCAGCGGGGACGATCCCCGCGTCGTGCGCGAGGTTGCGGCCCGGCTGGGCATCGATCGCTTCCAAGGGGAAATTTCGCCTTCCGGCAAGTTCGACTATGTGCGACACCTGCAGGCGCAGGATCGCAAAGTTGCGCTGATCGGGGATGGCCTCAATGACGCCCCGGGACTTGCGCAGGCGAACGTTTCGATCGCGCTGGGCCAGGGCGCCCCGCTTTCGCTGCGGCAGGCCGATTTCGTCCTCATGTCCGGAAAGCTCGCAGGCGTGCCCGACGCAGTGCGTATCGCACAAGCGGCGATGGCTGCGATCCGGCAGAACTTCGGCTGGTCGATCGCTTACAACGCGGTCGCGCTGCCACTGGCCGCGTTCGGGTTCGTCGGCCCGCTGGAGGCTGCCGTAGGAATGGCAGCCAGCTCGTTCGTGGTGATTCTCAATTCGGCTCGGATCGAAGCCGCGTTTCGCTAACGCCATGGAAAGCCTTTACATCCTGGTTCCCCTTTCGGTCGTCCTGGCAATCGCGGCCGGATGGGTGTTTCGCGCCGCACTCGACGCTGGACAGTTCGACGATCTCGAGCGACCGGCCCTTGACCTTCTCGATGACGACGACCGGCCTGCCGGGCCGCCGTCCGGACCGCCGGCTTGATCTGGGTCAAACCGCAAGGCGGGGGCTTGCATACGATGGCGGCAAGGCGGGCGGGTCATCCGCCGACGGGGAATTCGATGCAAGCGCAAGCAACTTACAACTACAAAGTGGTCCGCCAGTTCGCCGTGATGACCATCGTCTGGGGCGTGGTGGGCATGCTGGTCGGCGTAATCATCGCTGCCCAGCTCATCTGGCCCGAGCTCAATTTCAATACCCCGTGGTTCACCTACGGCAGGTTGCGGCCGCTGCACACCAACGCGGTGATCTTCGCATTCGGCGGGTGCGGCTTGTTCGCCACCAGCTATTACGTGGTGCAGCGCACCTGCCATGCGCGCATCTTTTCGGACGCTCTGGCGGCGTTCACGTTCTGGGGATGGCAGGCGGTGATCGTCCTTGCCGCGATCACGCTGCCGATGGGGATCACCACCTCCAAGGAGTACGCCGAACTCGAGTGGCCGATCGACATCCTGATCGCGATAGTCTGGATCGCCTACGCAGTCGTGTTCTTCGGCACGATCTTCAAGCGCAAGGTCTCGCACGTCTATGTCGCCAATTGGTTTTTCGGCGCATTCATCATCACCGTGGCGCTGCTGCACATCGTGAACAGCGCAGCGGTGCCCGTGACGCTCTGGAAGTCCTACTCCGTCTACGCCGGGGCGCAGGATGCCATGGTGCAGTGGTGGTACGGCCACAACGCGGTGGGCTTCTTCCTCACCACCGGGTTCCTCGGGATGATGTACTACTTCGTGCCCAAGCAGGCCGAACGCCCGATCTATTCGTACCGGCTGTCGGTCGTGCATTTCTGGGCGCTGATCTTCACCTACATGTGGGCCGGCCCGCACCACCTGCACTACACCGCGCTGCCCGACTGGGCACAAAGCGTGGGCATGGTGTTCTCGCTGGTGCTGCTGGCGCCGAGCTGGGGCGGCATGATCAACGGCATCATGACGCTGAGCGGCGCTTGGCACAAACTGCGCGACGACCCGATCCTGAAGTTCCTGATCGTCAGCCTCTCGTTCTACGGCATGTCGACCTTCGAGGGCCCGATGATGTCGATCAAGACGGTCAACGCGCTCAGCCACTACACCGACTGGACCA
>JBDTRN010000117.1:0-9080 GCA_039931715.1 Betaproteobacteria bacterium | reverse complement strand
GGCGCCGCTCGAAGGCCGCGGTGTGCTGTGCGAATGGAACACGCGCCTGTCCCAGCTCGAGATGTACAGCTCGGCGCAGATGCCGCACATCAACCGCGCCGGATTGTCCGAGTGCCTCGGCCTCGACCAGGGCGCGATCCGCGTCATCGCCCCCGACGTCGGCGGCGGATTCGGCTACAAGGGCATCCTGCTGCCCGAGGAAATCTGCCTCGGCTGGCTCGCCCGGCACCTCGGGCGCCCGGTGCGCTGGATCGAGGATCGGCGCGAGCAGCTGGTGGCCAACACCAACTGCCGCGAGCACGATTACGACATTACCGTGTATGCCCACGCAGATGGCCGGTTCATCGGGGTCGACTGCGAGGCAACGGTCGATTCGGGTGCGTATTCCCTGTACCCATTTTCGGCGTGCCTCGAGGCGGCGCAGGTCGGCTCGATCCTGCCGGGGCCCTACAAGATGGAACGCTACCGCTGCCGTACATGGTCGGCAGCGACCAACAAGCCTGGCATCCTGCCGTATCGCGGCGTCGCGCGTACCGGCGTGTGCTTCGCGATGGAGCTCATGGTCGATGCGGTGGCGCGCGCGGCCGGGCGCGAGCCTTACGAGGTGCGCCTCGCCAACCTCGTGCAGCGCGAGGACATGCCCTACAACAACATCACCAACAAGCACTTCGACTCAGGCGACTACCCCGAGGCGGTGCGCAAGGCGGTAGCCGCGCTCGACCTGCCCAAGTGGCGTGCGCGGCAGAAAAAGGGCGAGGCCGACGGGCGCAGGATTGGCGTCGGTGTGTCGGTCTACTGCGAACAAGGCGCGCACGGCACCTCGGTGTATTACGGGTGGGGGATCCCCATGGTGCCGGGGCACGAACAGTGCTTCGCACGGCTGTCACCCGATGGCGTGCTCGAATTGCGCATCGGCGCCCAGTCGCACGGGCAGAGCCTGGAGACCACGCTGGCGCAGGTGGCCAACGAAGTCCTCGGCATCGACCCGGCCAACGTGCGCCTGATCCATGGCGACACCGCATTGACGCCCTACTCCACCGGGACCTGGGGTTCGCGCTGCATGGTCATGTCGGGTGGTGCGGTGGCCGCGGCATCGAAGGAGATCGGCCGGCGGGTCAAGCTCATCGCCGGCACGCTGCTCGAAGTCGCGGTGACCGACCTCGTGCTCGAAGAAGGCCGGGTCAAGGTCGCGGGCACCGATAAGTCGCTGACGCTGGCCGAAGTTGCGCACGTCTGGTATCGCGCGCCGCAGCTCCTTCCGGCCGATGTCGATCCGGGTGGGCTGGAAGCCACCGCAGGATACAAGGCGAAGGTCGACACCGGCACGTTCAGCTACGCCTGTCATGCGGTCGCGGTCGCGGTTGACCCGGGCACGGGCCACACCGAGATCCTCGACTATGTGATCGCGGAGGATGGCGGCACGCTCATCAATCCCATGGTGGTCGACGGCCAGATCTGCGGCGGCACCGCGCAGGGCATAGGCACCGCGTTGTATGAAGAAATGCCTTACGACAGCGCCGGCCAGCCGCTGGCCTCGACGCTCGCCGACTACCTGCTGCCCGGTCCGACCGAGGTGCCGGCACCGCGCATCCTGCACATGGAAACGCCCTCGCCCTACACCGAGTTTGGCCAGAAGGGCATCGGTGAAGGTGGCGCGATCGCCCCGCCGGCGGCCATCGTCAACGCGATCAACGACGCGCTGAAGGACATGGGCGTGGAACTCACCGAGAGCCCGGCCAGTCCGCGCCGCGTGCTTGCTGCGATCCTGGCCGCCGAAGCGCGCCAGGAGGCTTAGCCAGCGTCCGTAACAGAGGGAATCGAGCGCCGCACGAGCTTACGCGGCTCGCGTCGCCCGCTGTCCCAGGCGGCGGCGAAAATCCAGCGCAAGCAGCGGCAGGCCAATGGCCGAGAGCAGGAACAGCGGCGTGGTGCCGGATGCGTCCACGATCCGGCCGCCGAGCCACACGCCGAGCGATTGCCCGCTGAACAGGAACAGCGCAAACAGCGCCACCGCCGCGCCGCGCGAGGCGGGCGCCATCTGGGTGGCGTTCACCTGCAGCGTGTTGTGCAGCATGTAGAGACCGCCACCGACCGCGAACAGGCAGGCGAGCGCGCCGGCCATCGACCCCGTCACCAGGAGTCCGGCGAACCCGGCGCTGATGGTAAGACCGCCGGCGAGAGCGAGGCCGCGCTCGCCCAGCCGGCGCACGAGCTTGTGCGATACCCCCGCGTACAGCATGCCGCCGGCGGCGTAGGCCGCCACGGCAGAACCACTCGCACCCAGCCCCAGGCCGAGGTGATGGTGCAGGTGCACGGGCACGAAGGCGATGGCGCCATGGAACAGCGCCCCTTCGGCGGTCACCGTCAGCAGCAGCGCGCGCACCCAGGGATCGCGCAGGAGGCGACCCATGCGCCGGAAGCCCTCCGCGAGGCTGCCCGTCCCCATCGCCGGGTCAGTCCGCGTCACGGGATTGCCGCGCAATTGGAACCACAGGAGCACGGAGACGACCGCATACAGGCCTGCCAGGGTGAAAAACAGCGAGCGCCAGCCGAAATGCTCGCCCAGCAATCCTCCTAGCGATGTACCTGCAGCCACGCCGAGCATCTGCCCGATGAGGAACCGCGCGAGCACCGACTGGCGGCCGGCGTAAGGGACGACATCGCCGATCCACGCCATCGCCAGCGGGATGATCGCGCCCACGGTGGCTCCCGCGGCGAACCGGGCGATTACGAGGAAGTCGAGGCTGGGCGCGAACGCGCACGCAAGCGTGCCGAAAGTGGAGATCACGGAGGTGATGAATACCAGCCGATAGCGGCCAACCTTGTCGCCGATCGGCCCGTGCACCACCTGAAGCAGCCCGTAGGCCACCGAGAAGGCGGTGATCACCGCGGCGGCGCTGCCGACGGTGGTGTGGAATTCGGCTGCGAGCAGCGTCAGCAGCGCGTCGGTGCCGCGCAGGCTCGCCGAGCTGGCGAACGAGGCGATGGCGAGGACCGCGACGGCGCGGTCGGAAGACGGGCGGCTCATCCTGCGCGGGGGTTGCGAAGCCGGCGCCGTCTACTGCGCGAGGACGCGCGCGAGGTCGAGCAGGCCCTGGTCGATGGGCCGCGTGCGCCCGGCCACTTCGGCAAGCGGGGTAGCTGCAACCTCGTTGCCCTTGATCCCCACGAGCACGCCTTGCACACCTTGCGCGAGCTGATCGATCGCAGCCGACCCCAGCCGCGTGGCGAGAACCCTGTCGATGGCGGTCGGGATGCCACCGCGCACAACGTGCCCCAGCGTGGTCCGGCGCACTTCGAAGCCAAGGGTGTCCTCGTGGGCGCGAAAGTGCTCCATCATGGCTTCGGCGCCGTGCTGCGCGCCCTCGGCCACCACGATCAGCGCGTGGGTCTTGCCACGCTGGTAGGCCGCACGCAACCGCGCCGCGGCCTCGTCGGGCGTGATCTCGCGCTCGGGCACGGCGATGACTTCGGCCCCGCCTGCGATGCCCGCCATGAGGGCGATGTGGCCGCAGTTGCGCCCCATGGTCTCGACCAGGAACGCGCGCTGGTGTGACGACCCGGTGGTGCGCAACCGGTCGATGGCTTCGAGGGTGATATTGACCGCAGTGTCCACGCCGATGCTCATGTCGGTTCCGACGAGGTCGTTGTCGATGGTCGAGGCCACGCCCACAACGGGGAACCCACCCACCCCCAGGCTCGCCGCGCCGGTTTGCGAGCCGTTGCCGCCGATCACCACCAGCGCATCGATCTTGCGGCGCGCGAGCACCCGCAGGGCCTTCGCGTGCCCCTTCGGGTCGCGAATCTCCGGACAGCGTGCGCTTCCGAGGACGGTGCCGCCGCGCTGGATGATTCCGCCCACGTCCCGCGCGCTCAGCAAGCGCATCCTGTCGCCGAGCAAGCCCGAGTAGCCGTTCTGCACGCCGAGAACTTCCCAGCCCTGTGCGATCGCCGCGCGGGTGGCCGCGCGCACCGCGGCGTTCATGCCGGGTGCGTCGCCGCCGCTGGTGAGGATGCCGATGCGTTGCATGGGCCGAGTTTACCGCGTCGCTATCCGCGGCCCGAACGCTGTCACCCCGTGCTGGGCTGCACCGTGTCGAACAACGAGACGTGCGCGGCCACCACTCGCCAGCCTTCGTCGGTGCGCATCCAGGTCTGCATCTGGCGACCGAAACGCTTCGACTCGTCGCGCTGGGATTCGCAGCTCGCCGTGGCGAAATCGTTCCCGTAGGTGGTGATCACGATGCGCGTAAGCGTGCGCGCTATGTCTTTCGGGTCGCGCGCGGCACGCACGCCGGAAATGGCTGCGTGACCGTACGCCTGCTCGGCCAGGCCGTAACGGATGGTGTGCGGCGTGTTCCAGAACAGTTCGTTGAGGGTTCGTACATCGTTGGCCATGAGGGCCTTTTCATAGCGTCGAAACGCCTGCGTGACTTCGGCGACGACTCCCGGGCGGTTGATTTCCTGGCTCATTGCGGGTCCTTTATAGGCGGCGGAAGGGCGGGCGCGATGCATTGCGCAACCCGCATTGTCTCCAATACTGCGGCTACGCGCAGGCACAAGTCTTCCCGCCAAGGCGCGCAGATGACCTGCATTCCGACAGGCAAACCATTGAGCATCCCTATCGGCACCGCGGCCACCGGTAACCCGATGAACGAGATCGGCTGGGTGAGCAGTCCCATGTTGGGCCGCGCAAGCATTTCCACGCCGTTGATACGCATGGTGGCCTCGCCGATACGTGTGGCCGTGCGCGGCGTCGTCGGCGCAAGGATCACGTCGACCTGCTCGAACAGTTTCATGACTTCGCGGTGGAACCAGCCGCGCAACCGCTGCGCCTGCAGGTACCACGCCCCCGGGAGCATGGTGTTGGCCAACAGCCGGTCGCGGATCAGCGGTTCGAAATCGTCGGCGCGCTTGCGCAGGTTGGGCAGGTGCAGTTGGGAGCCCTCCGTCGCGGTGATCAGAAAGGCCGCCGCCCTGGCCCGCGCGGCCTCGGGCAACTCCACCGTCCGGGTCACGCCAAGCTGCTCGCAAGCTCGCCGCACGATGGCAACGACGGTCTCGTCGGCACTGGTTTCGAAATAGCCGGCCGCGCGCGCGATGCGCAATCCCTGCATGCCAAGGGCAAGCGCAGGTCCGACCGGTTCAACCGGTCGTGGGCTGCAAACCGGATCGGCGGGGTCAGGGCCCTGCATCGCATCGTACGCACACGCGAGATCAGCAGTGGAGCGCGCGAACGGCCCGACATGATCGAGCGAGGCGACGAAAGGAAAACTGCGGTTGCGGGGCAATCGTCCATAAGTGGGCTTCAGCCCGAAGATTCCGCAGAGCGCCGCCGGCACGCGGATCGAGCCGTTGGTGTCCGAGCCCAGTGCGAGCGGCACAAGGCCGGCCGCGACAGCCGCCGCCGACCCGCCTGACGATCCGCCGGCGATGCGCTCACGGTCATGCGGGTTGCGAGTCGGTCCGTAGTGGCTGTTCTCGGTAGAAAAGCCGTAGGCGTACTCGTCCATGTTGAGCGTGCCCATCAGCACGGCGCCGTTGGCATTGAGGCGTTCGATCAACGGCGAGTCGCTTGTTGCCGCGGGAAGGTCCCGGTTGATCTTCGAACCGGCCAGGGTGCGAAGTCCCGCCACGTCGTACAGGTTCTTGACCGCGAAGGGCACCCCGGCGAGCGGACCCGGATCGCGCCCTTCGGCCACTGTTGCGTCGACCGCGGCTGCTTCGGCGAGGGCACGCGATTCGGTCACTTCGATAAACGCATTGATGGCAGGGTTCTGCGCCCTGATGTTGGCGAGGGAGGCGCGGATATGGTCGGTTGCCGAAAGCCTGCCGGCCCGGACCTGGGCGGCAACTTCGAGTGCGGACGCGAAGCCCGCTGGATTTTGCGCCCCCATCTACAACCTCCAGACCGGGCCGGGCTCGTCGACGACGTCGAGCCTGAATTCATTCACCGTGGCGGCGATGGTGGCCGTGCGGCGCAAATTTTCGATGACACCCGGCACCTGTGCCGCCGTAAGCTCAATGCCCGCCAGCAGCGCAGCCGCGCGCCTCACGAAATCCTCGTCGATGTCTTCGCTGTGCATGCCCAGGCCTTTATCGAGTGCGGCGACCTGCCGCAAGAGGCCCCAAGTTTAGCCTCGCCCCGCCCGCCAACCGCGGTCCGGGTGGCGCCGGTTCACATCTCGCGGCTAAACTTGTCCCGGACACCATTCTGGGAGCACGTAGTGCCAAGAACAAAACTTGATGTCCCCGACTTCGCCCGAGCGCGTAAGGCGTTACCGTAAACGCCGCCAGCGGCGATGACGCGATGGATACCGACCCCGAGCGGGCGAGCGCCCTCGACTTGCTGCAACTCGGCACGCGGCATCACAAGGCCAACCGTCTGGCCGAGGCCGAGCAAAGCTACGGGCAGGCGCTTCAGTGCGCGCCCGGGAACGCCGATGCGCTCCACCTGCTTGGGGTCATAGCCCACCAGCAGGGCCGGCCCTCGGATGCGATCGGCCTCATCGACGCAGCGCTCGCCGCGCGACCCGCATTCCCCGAGGCGCACGGCAATCGCGGGCGGGTCCTGCAAGCGCTCAGGCGCCACGCCGAGGCCCTCGGGAGTTTCGACCGAGCTTTGGCACAAGCGCCCGCTGTAGCCGAGGTCCTCAGCGACCGGGGCAATTCATTGCGATACCTCGGGCGATGCGAGGAAGCGATTGCGAGCCTCGGGCAGGCACTTGCACTGCGCCCGGATTATGCCGAGGCGTTCAACAACCTGGGTGTAGCGCTGCACGACCTCGGGCGGCGTGAGGAGGCGCTGGCCGCCTACGATCGCGCGTTGGCCTTGCGGGCCGACTATGCCGCGGCGCTCGGCAACCGCGGCAAGTCGCTCATGGACCTCGGGCGCCACGAAGAAGCGCTCGGCAGTTTCGAGCGTGCCCTTGCGCTGCAGCCGCGCTACGCCACGGTGCTGTGCCACCGCGGCAGTGCCTTCTACCATCTGCGGCGCTACCGGAAGGCGCTCGGGAGTTTCGACGCTGCGCTCGCGATCACCCCGGACGATGCGCACGCCTTGTCCAACCGCGGAAGCGTGCTGCAGGAGCTTGGCCGCTACGCCGAGGCGCTCGATAGTTTTGCGCGCGCCCTCGACCTTGCTCCGGGCGATGCCGCGGCGCATTGGAACCGCAGCCTGTGCCGGTTGGTCACCGGAGACTATGCGCGCGGCTGGCAGGAGTACGAGTGGCGCTGGGGCAATGCCGCGCTCAAATCCTCGATTCGCCATGCCACCCTGCCCCTGTGGCTCGGAGAACCTTCCCTCGCCGGCAAGTCGATCGTCCTGCACGCGGAGCAGGGTCTCGGTGACACGCTGCAGTTCTGCCGCTATGCGCCTCTTGTGGCGGCGCAGGGAGCGCGCGTCATCCTCGAAGTGCCGGTTGCGCTGAAAACGGTGCTTGCAGGTCTGCCAGGCGCGGCCCGCGTCGTGGCCCACGGCGAGCCACTGCCCGTGCCCGGCGCCCGACCCGACTTTCACTGCCCGCTGCTCAGCCTTCCCCTTGCCTTCCGGACCACACTCGAGACTATTCCCCAGGAGGTGCCCTACTTGCGCGCCGACCGGCGCCTCGTCGAAGTGTGGCGAAAGCGCCTGGGCCCGCGGCGTGGGCTGCGCATCGGACTCGCGTGGCTCGCCACCAATCGCACCGCATACGGTCGGCGGCGCTCGATCGCGCTGCCCGAGTTCGCCCAGCTGATCCCTGAGGGCAGCGAGTGCTTCAGTCTGCAAAAGGAACTCGATCCGGGGGATCGCGAGGTTCTGGCGAGCCGGGGCGATATCACTCACTACGGAGCCGGGTTTGCCGATACCGCCGCCCTGATCGAACTCATGGATGGGGTGATCAGCGTGGATACTTCGATAGCGCACCTCGCGGGCGCAATGGGCGCGAAGGTGTGGGTGCTGCTGGCTTTCAACCCGGACTGGCGCTGGCTCCTCCAGCGCACCGACAGCCCGTGGTATCCGACCGCGCGCCTGTTCCGTCAATCGCAGCCGGGCAACTGGGCGCCTGTGCTGGGCCAGGTGCGCGAAGAACTGGCGGGCATCGGGCTCGCGCGCGATGCCGGCTGACCACGGCCAGTCGATCGTCGGCTACCGCGCGGTTGCAGCACGTTACGACCATGCGACTCGGCGCATCAACCGCATCCGGCTCCAGGCCGTCGACGCGCTGCAGTTGCGCCCGGGCCAGACGGTTCTCGATGTCGGATGCGGGTCGGGATTTTCTTTTGCGGCCATCCTGGGTGCGATCGGCCCCACCGGCTGCCTGCTCGCGTTCGACCATTCGCCCGAGTTGCTCGCCATCGCCAAAGGCCGCATCGCCGATGCCGGTTGGGAAAACGTGGTCCTGCGCGAGTCGACCGCCGAACAAGTCGATTTTCGCGGCGTCCTCGCCGCACGCAATGTGCCGCCGCCATCGGCCCTGTTGTTCAGCTACGTGCACGACGTATTGCAGTCGAAGGCGGCGCTCGACAATCTTTTCGCGCAGGCGGCGCCTGGCGCAAGGGTCGCAATGTGCGGCACCAAGCTGTGGCCCTGGTGGGGATGGCCGGTCAACCTCTACCTGCGCGTGACCCACCGCCACTACATCACCAACCGGGACGAGAATTTTGACCGGCCGTGGGCAAAGATCGCGACCCGGCTGGAGGATTTCGGCGTGGAAGTGCGCTGGCCGCCGGGTTGGCGCTACGTGGGGGGTGGTTACATCGCAGGGGCGCGCGAGAAAGACACAACGCAAACGGGCAGGCCGATTGGCCTGCCCGTGTGACTCACCGCGTGAATAACCGCGTGCCTTCGCGGAAAGTGCTCAATATCCGCTGATTGGGCGGCCCCCGTACTGGACATAACCGCTGCCGTAGGGGCGGTATGCCGCGTTGCCGTCATACGTCCCGTAGGCGTACGGTTGCTGCGGGTAACCGTACTGTTGCTGCGCGTAGCCATATGGCTGCTGGGTGTAGCCATACGGTTGCTGGGTGTAACCATACGGTGGCTGGGTGTAGCCGTACTGCGGGCCATAGGCGGGGGCCGGATACGCCGGTGCGGCCGC
>JBDTRN010000116.1:0-9087 GCA_039931715.1 Betaproteobacteria bacterium | reverse complement strand
CTTCCTCGTATTTCGCTTCCGGCACCAGCATGCGCGTGAACGCGGTGCAGGTCTGTCCCGAGTTGAGGTAGCAGTTGCCCACCGTGCCCTTGACCGCGGTGGCGAGGTCGGCGTCGTCGAGGATCACCGAGGCGGACTTGCCGCCGAGTTCCAACGTCACGCGCTTGACTGTCTGCGCGGCGAGTTCGGAGATACGCCTGCCCGCGCGGGTCGAGCCGGTAAATGAGATGGCGTCGACCTGCGCGTGCTTCACGAGCGCCTCGCCGACCACCGGGCCCAGGCCCGTGACCATGTTGAACACGCCCGGCGGCAGGCCGGCTGCGTGGATCACTTCGGCAAGGATGAAGGCGTTGAAAGGCGCGACCTCCGAGGGCTTGAGCACCACCGTGCAGCCGGCGGCCAGCGCTGGGGCGACCTTGAGCGCGATCTGGTGCAGCGGGTAGTTCCACGGCGTGATGGCGCCGACCACGCCGACCGGGTCGCGCACCACCAGCGAATTGCCCACCTGCTCCTCGAACTTGAACTCGCCGGCCATCTTGGCGTAGTTGCCGAAGGTGGCCACCGGCAGGCCGGCCTGGATGCGCCCGGCGAGCTTGATCGGCATGCCGACTTCTTGCGCGATGGTCTTGGCGAGCTCGTCGACGCGCGCCTTGAGGCCGGCAGAGATCTTGCCGAGATACTCGGCGCGCTTGGCCGGCGCGGTCTGCGACCAGGCGTCGAATGCGGCGCGTGCCGCGTCGACCGCGGCATTCATGTCTTTCTCGGTGCCCGCGGGCACCGAGCCCATCACCGCGCCCGTGCCAGCGTTGTGGACGTCGATCGTTTCCTTGCCCGAAGGCACGGCCCACTGGCCGTTGATGTAGAACTTGTCGTGGTTCGCCATGGCGTGTTCCTGGTGCGGGGGAAAGGCGCTATTTTAGACCACCGACCGGGCTATACTCGACCCGGTCTATCGCGGTTTCCATTGGGGAAATCGCGCTCGGAGGATGATTCGATGTCGCGCAGTGCAAAGGCGGTCCTGTGCCGCGAACTCAACAAACCCGTGGTGGTCGAGACGATCCGGGTCGACCCGCCCAAACGCGGCGAAGTCACCGTCAAGATCGCCGCGTGCGGGGTCTGCCACTCCGACCTGTCGGCCACCAACGGGACGATCCCGCTGCCGCCGCCGCTGGTGCTCGGCCACGAGGCCGCCGGCGAAGTGGTCGAAGTCGGCGAGGGCGTCACGGGGCTCGCGGTCGGCGATCATGTCGTGTCGAACTTCATCTACATGTGCGGCACATGCCGTTTTTGTTCCGGTGGCCGCCCGGTGCTGTGCGTGGAGCAGGGCAAGGCGCTGCTCACGCCGATCGAAGGCACGCCGCGCACGCATGACGCGGCCGGCAAGCCGCTCGGCGTCTTCTCGGGCTGTGGCGTAATGGCCGAGTACGCAACCCTGTCCGTGCCGAACGTGGTGAAGATCGATGCGGACATCCCGCTCGATCGGGCGGCACTGGTGGGATGCGCGGTGACCACTGGCGTGGGCGCGGTGTTCAACACGGCCCGCGTCGAGCCAGGGTCGAGTGTCGTGGTGTTCGGGTGCGGTGGCGTCGGGCTGAACGCGATCCAGGGCGCCGCGATCTCGGGCGCGCGCCAGATCGTCGCAGTCGACACGGTGGAATCGAAACTCGAATTCGCGAAAAAATTCGGCGCCACGGACACCCTGCTCCTCAAGGCCGGCGAAGACCCGACCAAGGCGCTCAAGAAACTCACCAACGGCGGCGCCGACTACGCGTTCGAGTGCGTCGGCAACGGCGAACTGTCTGGGACTGCGTACAAGGCCATCGGCCGGGGCGGCAAGGCGGTGATCGTGGGGGTGGCGCGCGGCAGCGACATGGTCTCGGTCAAGCAGCCGACGATGGTGTTCGAGGAGAAGACCCTGCAAGGCAGCATGTTCGGCTCCTGCGTGCCGCGCGTCGATTACCCGCGCATGCTGGGCCTGTACATGGCCGGGCGCCTGAAGCTCGACGAGCTCATCACCAGGCGCTACTCGATCGAAGAGGCCCCGCAGGCGTTTGCGGACATGACCTCGGGCAAGAATGCTCGGGGCGTGATCGTTTTCTAAGCCAAGGGCACAAGCTTGAGGGCGTTGGCGCGAATTTTCCCCAACAGCGCCAGGGCATGTGCCGCCGCAGCGGGACCGCCGGCCACATTGCCTCGCACGTGCGCAGGACGAATATCTTCGATTTCGGCGAGTGCTTCGAGCGCCTCGCGGTCGGCCACGCAGTATTTGCGCAGATCGTTCACAGTCAGCATGTACGAGTGCATGACGTCCTGCTCGCCCTTGGTCACACCGAGCTTGTGCAGAATGAAGTTGACCCAGTGCGTGCCCGCCAACATCGCGCCTTCGATTTTCATCTCATGGTCCTCGCCGCCGCATTTCGCAATCGAACGCTCGATGCGCTCGGCGCGCTGCTTGTGGTCTATGGCTTCCATGCCTGCCCCGGGGTGGCCATGCGTTTTCTTAGGAGCCCCAGGCACTGCCTGAGCGCCGCATCGCATTCGTCTGCTATGGCGCGGGTTGGCTCACGTTCTCCGCGGATGCAGGGGTCGCGGTGGTGCTCGATGACCCCCATGGCTTGCATCATCGTCGTGACGTCTTCCGGAAGCGGCCCCTCTATTTTTGGCCGGCCTACATGGAGTACGTCACCCGGCGCGTGATAGGCGGACACCAGCTCGCCGTTCTTGCCAGGAACGAGGTAGACGCCCGGCTGGGTGGGAAACACGTCGTCTGCCTTCGTAGCAGACGCATGATGGAGTGCGGCGTTGACGGCATTCGTGCCGGCATTCATGGTCGACCAGAACCACAACTCGAAGTCTTCCATCGGATCGAGTCGCGCACGCAGTTTCTCGAACCGGTCGATCTTGTCCAGGTGGGATGCGATATTCACCGACGCTCCTTTTCAGGCTGCGCGCGCCAACCGCGCCTTTGCAGTGGCCCATGCGGCCGGGTTGACGAGAAATCTCGGCCTTTCGCCGGCGAGAGCCTGCAGCACTTGCGACACCGCCGAATCGGCCAGATCGTGCAGCGCATCCCCAGAGAGCCCCGCCACATGCGGAGTCAGGATCAGATTGTCGAGATTCCAAAGGGGGCTCGGCTCGGCGAGAGGCTCGTCTTCGAACACATCGAGAGCGGCCCCCGCTATCCATCCTGAGGTGAGCGCCTTGTAAAGGGCGTCCTGGTCGACCACCTTGCCGCGCGAAGTATTGATAAAGAACGCATGACGACGCATGCGGCGCAGTTGCGGTTCGCCAATCATGCGGCGGGAACCTTCGTTCAGCTCGGCGTGCATGCTGACGAAATCCGAGCGATCGAGCAGGTCATCGAGCGAATCGACCATCGTTGCGCCGAGTGCCGCGGCCTTGTCCCGGGATACGTGCGGGTCGAAGGTCAGGACATTCATGCCGAATGCAGCAATGCATTTGCGCGCCATCTCGCTGCCGATGAGGCCCAGGCCGACGATGCCGATCGTGCGGCCATTGATGTCCCGAACGTCAAACTGGGTGCGCTTGTCCCAGGCGCCGCCGGAGCGCAATGCCTTGCCGCTTCCGATGAGATTGCGCGACAGCGCGAGCATCATCGCAATAGCGTGCTCCGACACAGGCACCGTCCCGAACCCCGGGTTGTTTACCACCGCCACGCCATGCGCGGTGCAGGCCGCGACATCAATCGAATCGGTGCCCCGGCCAGAGGAGGCGACGACGACGAGCCGGCTTGCGCCGCCCAGGACCGCATCGTTGATGAGGTGCGGATAGCGGACGATTGCAGCGTCTGCTCCGCTGAGGGCACTTGCGATCTCGGCGGGCGACGGGCGCTCGAGCGCGACTACCCGCGCATGCGCCCGAAGAATCTTGTCGGCATCGGCGTGGTAGATGCCGCCCACGAGCACTACGGTCGGTTTGCTCATTTGGACAGGCCGAGTTCGGCAAATATCGACATCAACTTCGCGTGTTTCATGAGCTGGACCATACAGCCCGATTTCGGCGCGGTCAATACTCCTATACAGGTCTTTCGCCGCCGCGCTTGACGCGCCAAAACGGCGCCGCGTATTCTTCGAACCTGCCGGCAAGCCGCCGGGCCAACAAGTGAGGAGACCAGAATGCCGCGCGCGCTGGTACTGAATGAGAAGGACAACGTAGCGACGCTGATCGATGCCGGCAAGTCCGGAGATGCCTGCGCGCTGCAAGGAGAGTCCCGGGGATCGATCACCCTGTTGGGTGACGTTCCTTTCGGCCACAAGGTGTGCATCCGCGACACCTCTGCAGGACAAGAGATCCTCAAATACGGCACGGTCATCGGCAAGGCGAGCGCCGCCATCAAGGCCGGCGCCCATGTTCACGTCCATAACGTCGAGTCGGTGCGCGGCCGCGGCGACCAGTCAAGGAGCTAGACCATGAGCGCAACATTCCTCGGCTATCCGAGACACAACGGCAGTATCGGCGTGCGCAACTGGGTGGCCGTCATCTCCATCATGGACAACTGCAATCCGGTCACGCGCGCGATCTGCGCCGCCGTCGAGGGCACCATTCCGATCACGACCCTTTTCGTGCGCGGCCAGTACGGGCGCGACCTGGAGATCACGTACGACTCGCTGGGCGGCATGGGCGCCAACCCGAACATTGCTTCGGTGCTGCTGATCGGGCTCGAGGAAATGACCACGGAGGAGGTCGCCAGGCGCATCCGTCCCACGGGCAAGAAAATCGAAGTCATCAACCTGCAGCCCGATGGCACCATCAACGCGGTGGCCAACGGCACCCGAAAGGCGATGCGGCTTGCAATCGAGGCGTCGGGCATTCGCCGCATGTCCTGTCCTGCTTCGTCGCTCGTTATCGGCGTGGAGTGCGGAGGGTCCGACACCACTTCGGGCCTCTCCTGCAATCCCGCGATCGGCCGCATGGCCGATCGGCTGGTGGATGACGGCGGCACGATCATCATTTCCGAGACCTCGGAATTTTTCGGCGCCGAGCATATCTTCGCGGCGCGGGCCATAAACGACAAGGTGCGCAAGGAGTTCGTCGACAAGGTCGTCGGATTCGAGCAGGACGCCATGAAGATGGGCCTCGACATCCGCGGCACCAACCCCACACCCGACAACATTCGCGGCGGATTGACGACCATCGAGGAGAAAGCCCTCGGCGCGATGGCGAAGGCCGGCACGCGGCCTTTGGTGGGCGTGCTCGACTATGGACAGCCGCCCGAGAGGAAAGGCATGCATTTCATGGCGACACCGGCGCCTGCCGTGGAGTCGATGACCGCCTTTGCCGCAGGCGGCTGCCAGCTGATTTTTTTCGGCACGGGGGTGGGCAATCCGATCGGCAACATGGTGTCCCCGACCGTCAAGGTGAGCGGCAACGTGAATACGCTTCGCTCCATGCCCGAGAACATAGACGTTGACGTCTCAGAGTTGATCGAAAAGGGTGCGAAGGTAACCGAAGTGGGCGACCGGCTGTACAACTACACGATGGAAGTTGCCTCCGGAACGCGCACCACAAGCGAGGTGCTCGACATCCGCGAGACCGCCATCAGCCGCTTCGGGCCGACGATCTGAGACTTGCCTGACGAATGGCCACCAAGCTCGAGCGGATCTGCGACACCGTGATCGCGCGCATCGAATCCGGTGCGCTGCAGGAAGGCGACCGCCTGCCCTCCGAAGAGCAGCTCGCTGCGAGCATGTCCGCGAGCGTCGGCACGGTCCAGAAAGCTTTGCAGCAGCTGGCGCACCGTGGGCTGATCGTGCGCGAGCATGGACGCGGTACGTTCGTTTCTGGTAATAAGCTGGCCCCGGCCGACGTTCGATATCTGCGCTTTCGCAACGCAGGTGGCGAGGACCTGCCGCTTTACCTGCATGTGTTGTCGGTAAAGAGCGTGCGCCAGCAGGGGGCATGGGGATTGTTTTTGGGGACGCACGGGCCTTTCATCCGGATCGAGCGCATGATCAGCGTGGGAGGCGAATTCGACCTGTTCAGCGAATTTTTCCTGCTGGAGTCGGAGTTTGCGGCCTTGCGCAGGATCGACGCCAAGGCGCTTGAAAGGATTTCACTGCGCGACGTTCTCAAGCAGCAGTTTTCGGTGCCGACTCTGCGCGCCGACCAATTCGTCCGCTTCGAGACGCTGCCTGCGAAAGCCTGCAGCAAGCTGGGTCTTGAACATGGCGTCTCCGGTTTCGTCATGGAAATGCGCGGCTACACGCTGCGCGATCGACCGCTGTATTACCAAAGGGTCAGCGCAGGGCCGTTCAGCGCTTCGCTGGCAATTACCCATTGAACTTCATTTGATTCCTGTGCGCTGAGCCCGGCGGCAGACGGGGAGGGGCGTGGAGACGAGGAGAGACAGCATGAATGCTTCTAGAGGCGTGCTGCGGGGTGTTTTCGCCACCGCAGCGGTATTGGCAACTTGTGCCGCGCTGGCGCAGTCGTATCCTGTCAAGTCGATTCGCTACATCGTGCCGTTTCCGCCCGGTGGCGCGACGGACATCATGGCACGCAACGTTGCACAAAAGACCTCGGAGGCGTGGAAGCAGTCGGTCGTAGTGGACAACAGGCCGGGAGGCAGCGCCATGATCGGGGCAGACGCGGCGGCGAAGTCACCGCCCGACGGTTACACCTGGCTCGCCATGACGCTGACCCACGCGACGAACGTCACCTTGTTTCCGCAATCGAGCTATCACCTGCTCAAGGATTTGACTGCGGTGTCAGTGTTGGGCGCGATGCCGCTGGTGGTCGTGGTTCATCCCGGCTCCCCGGCGAGGACGCTCTCCGAACTGACCGCCCTCGGTCACAAAAAGCAGCTGACCGTCGGCTCGAGCGGAAACGGTACGCCGCCGCACCTGGGCCTCGAACTCTACCGGACGCTGACGAAGATAAACCTGCAGCATGTCCCTTACAAGGGCGGTGCCCCTTCGCTCGTCGACCTCATCGCGGGGCGTACGGACTTCATAGTTTCAAACCTGCCGGAGTGCATCACCTACATAAAGAGCGGCAGGTTGCGGCCGCTCGCGATTACGACGGCGGCCCGCCACGTTCTGATTCCGGATGTGCCGACGGCCGCTGAGGCGGGACTGCCCGGCTTCGAGATCACCAACTGGACCGGCCTCATGGTGCCGGCCGGCACGCCAAAGGACATTGTCTCCCGCATCCAGGCCGAAGCTGCCAGCGCATTGCGCCAACCGGAGATGACGCAGAAGGTGCGTGAACAGGGTTTTGAAGTCGTTGCGAGCGCGCCAGATGCGGCGCAGGCTTTCATTGCCTCGGAAGTCGAGCGTTGGGGCAAGCTCGTTCGCGAAGCCAACATCAAAGCCGAATAGGAATTCCCATGAACATGAAAATCGCAAGTGTCGCGGCACTCTTCGTAGCGGCCTTCAGCACGGCGCCAGCCTTCGCGCAGCCTTACCCGTCCAAGCCGATCCGCCTCATCGTGTCCCTGCCCGCCGGGGGGGGCGTGGACATCATGGCCCGATTGGTGGCGCAGGGGTTATCGACTCGGCTCGGGCAGCAGATCGTGGTCGAGAACCGTCCGGGCGCCGCGGGCACCATAGCCACCCAAACGGTTGCTCGAGCGCCGGCGGATGGATACACGCTCCTTGCGAGCTCGAACATCGAGATCACGATCACGCCCAACCTGCAGGCGGTTGGCTATGACCCGTTAAAGGACCTTTCGCCGCTGGTGAAGACGGTTACGGTGCCCTCCGTCCTGGTGAGCGCCGGCAATGCGCCCTACCGATCGATGAAAGAGCTGCTGGCGCTGATCCGCAGCCAGACGGGCAAGTACAGCTACGGTACGCCGGGAACGGGCTCGGCAATGCACATCGCGATTGAAGTGATGCGCGAGAAGGCCGGCCTCGACCTGGTGCAGGTGCCTTACAAGGGCGCGCCGCCCGTGCTTGCCGACGCGATGGCGGGCTCGATTACCTTTGGCGTAGTCGGGCTGCCGCCAGCCGTGAGCCTGATTCGCTCAGGCAAGCTCCAGGCGCTGGCGTTGCTGAGTCCCAAGCGCTCCGCCGTGCTGCCGGATACGCCGACCTTTTCGGAAGCCACCGGAATGGAGCTCACTGACTTCCCCATCTGGTACGCATTCTTTGCACCCGGAGGCACACCAGCGGAAATCAACGCCAAACTCGAAGCGGAGATCCTCGCAACGCTCAAGGACCCGGAGCTTGCCAAGCGCCTGGTGGGCGCCGGAATGGACGTCACGGGCCAGGCTGGCCAGGCGTTCCACGACGCCATCAAGGCCGAGTCGGGCAGCTACGCCGCGATTTTCAAGCGCCTCAAGATAAGGGCCGAATAGGCCGCGCGATGACGATCCCGATTCGAGGAGCGCGGTATCGCCCGGCCGATCTCGAAAAATGGACGGCGGCGATTTTTGTGCGCAGCGGTGTTCCCCCGGCCGATGCCGACATGGCTGCGCTCATGATGGTACGTAGCGATTTGCGCGGTTGGCGCACGCACGGATTGTCTCGCACGGCGTCTTATGTGCAGCGACTGGAAACCGGCGAATTCAATCCCCAGCCCGACATGCGGCACACGCTGCGCGGCGGGGCGATGGTGTTCGAAGCCGATGGTGCGATGGGCCATGTCGCAGCGCCGGCCGCCATCGCATCAGGGCTCAAGCAGCTGAAGCACCAGGCCACGGTGTTCATCGCCGTGCGCGAGATTGGTCACCTGGGCGCGCTGGGCATCCATGCACTCACGGCCGCAGAGCGCGGGGTCTTCTGCATGATCGGCCAGCACACGCCTCCATTGCTGGCCATGCAGGGATTCAAGCGACCCGCAATTGGCCACAATCCGCTCGCTTTCGGCTGCCCGGTTCCCGGGTCCGACCCGCTCGTGTTCGACATGGCGTGCAGCGTTGCGGCGCGTGGACACATCCTGCTGGCGGCGCGGGACGGACAGCCTATTCCAGAGGGCTGGGCCCTGGATGCGGACGGCGCGCCGACCACCGACGCCAAGCGCGCGCTCGACGGGCCGCTGCTGCCCGCAGGAGGCCACAAAGGCATCGGCATGGCCATGATGATCGAGCTGCTGGCGGGCGCCTTCAGCGCGAGCGCTGAATCG
>JBDTRN010000115.1:0-9145 GCA_039931715.1 Betaproteobacteria bacterium | reverse complement strand
GCGGCGGATATGCACGTCGACCGTGCGCTCCTCGATGTGCACGTGGTCGCCCCACACCTGGTCGAGCAGCTGGCTGCGCGAATAGATGCGCTCAGGGTGGGTCATGAAGAAATGCAGCAGGCGGAACTCGGTCGGGCCCAGCTCGAGCGCTCGTCCTCCCGCGCTGACGCGATGCGCCGTGGGATCGAGGGTCAATCCGCCGACCGAAACGGGGTCGCCCGTACTCTGCGGCGCGCGCCTGCGCAGCACCGCCTTGATTCGCGCCAGCAGCTCGCGGGTCGAGAAAGGCTTGGTGAGGTAGTCGTCGGCCCCCGCCTCGAGGCCGGCCACCTTGTCGGGCTCGCCGGCGCGCGCGGTCAGCAGGATGATCGGCAGTTCGCGTGTGCGCTTGTCGCCGCGCAGGCGCTTGAGGAAGGCGTAGCCCGATTCCCCCGGCAGCATCCAGTCGAGCAGGATCACGTCGGGCAGTGCGCCTCGCAGGTGCTGCTCGGCCTCGGTGACGCTGGCGGCCCGAAGCGCCGTGTGGCCCGCGTGCTCGAGGTTGACAACGATCAGCTCGACGATGGCCGGTTCGTCCTCGACCACCAGGATCCGGCTCGCCATGGGATCAGGCAGTCCCGTCGCGCTCGATGCCCAGCCCCGTATGCCGCACGTCGGTGCCTTCAACCACGTAGATCACGTACTCGGCCATGTTCTTGGCGTGGTCACCAATGCGCTCGATGGCCTTCGCCACCCAGACGATCTCCAGCGCGGTCGAAATGGTGCGCGGGTCTTCCATCATGTAGGTGATGAGCTGGCGCAGGATGGCGCGGAATTCCTCGTCGATGGCCGCGTCGGCGCGCACCGCGTTGGATGCCTGGTGGGCATCCAGGCGCGCAAACGCATCGAGCGACTGGCGCAGCATGCCGAGCGCAATGTCGGCGACGTGGCGGATGCGCGGCAGCCGGTCGAGCGGGCCTCGGCCGGCGGCATGGATCGACTTGGCCATGCGCGCGATCTTCTCGGCTTCATCGCCCATGCGCTCGAGGTCGGTGACCGCCTTGCTGATCGACATGATCATGCGCAGGTCCGCGGCCGCCGGCTGGCGCCGGGCGATCACGTGGGCGCAATCGCTATCGATGCTGACTTCGTACGCATCGACTTCCTCATCGCCACGGATCACGCGGTCGGCCAGCGCGATGTCGCCGGTGGCGAAAGCTTCCAGCGCATTGCGGATCTGCGATTCGACCAATCCGCCCATCGCGAGCACGAGCGAGCGCAGTCCGTCGAGGTCGAGGTCGTATTGCTTGGAGAGGTGTTCTTTGCCCGGCATGGTGTGTTTTTTTAAGGCGTGCACCCAGTGTAACCCGCTGAATGTTACGGGAGCGTGACAGCGCCGCGCGCAGGGACGACCGCTTTCCACCGCGTGCCTTGCGTCTTGCAACGCGTCCGCCGACTACTGTATATTCGTACATATATGAACATCACGGCAAGGCGCATTGCATTCGTCGACCTCGAAACCACGGGCCTGGGGCCGTCGACGCACCGGGTGGCCGAGATTGGTGTGGTCACGCTCGACCCCGACGGCACCCAGGCCGAGTGGACGACGCTGGTCAACCCGGGGCGCCTGCCGCGCGCGCAGCGCGCCGTCGATGGCGTGACCGACCGGGAGCTTTACGCGGCCCCGCGCTTCGCCGAAGTCGCGACCCATCTCGCCGGACTGCTGGCAGGGCGCATGGTCGTCGCGCACAACGCCCGCTTCGATTACGCGTTCCTCAAGGCGGAATTCACGCGCGCCGGTGTGCCGTTCGAGGCGCCGGCCCTGTGCACCGTCATGCTTTCGCGCAAGCTCTTCCCGCACGAGGCCAATCACCACCTCGACGCGCTCATCGAGCGGCACGGGCTCCAGGGCGGCACGCGCCATCGCGCGCTGCCCGATGCACGCGTCCTGAGCCAGTTCTGGCGCGTGCTGGAGGCAAGCGTGCCGGCGCCGGTGGCGCGCGCGGCCATCGACAAGCTGCTCGCCGAGCCGCTGCTGCCGCCTCACCTCGACCTCGACCTCGTCCTCGCGTTGCCCGAAAAACCCGGCGTGTACGCCATGCGCGACCGGCAAGGCAGCGCACTACGCATCGCCCGCGCGGCCAACCTGCGGCGCGAAGTGCGCGATTATTTTCGCCTCGACCGGATCTCGGCGCGCGGTGCGCAAGTTGCCTACGACGTACGCAACATCGAATGGCAGGAATGCGACGGCGAGCTTTCGTCGCGCCTCGCTGAAATCGCGCTCGAACAGGCGAACGCGACATCCGGCCCGGGCAGCGGCGCGCCGAGCTGGTCGATCCGCGTCGACCCCGACTCGCCGTGGCAGGTGGCGCACGTGGCGCCGGCCGAGGAGGTCGTGGCGCGCGGGCAGGCGCTGTTCGGCCTGTTCGCCTCGGAGCGCAAAGCAAGGAACACGCTCAGCCGCCTGGCCAATGACAAGGGCGTCTGCCATGGCCTGCTGGGGCTCGACCGCGCGGCGTGCCGCACCTGTGGCGCAGATGCCCAAGCCTGCATGCTTTCGCGCCCGCAGAACCTTGCCCGCGCGCTTACCGCGGTCGCGACGCTGCGCCTGCAGCCGTGGCCCTACGCCGGGGCAGTGGGCGTGCGTGAAGGCCGCACGGTGCATGTGTTCGACCAGTGGCAACTGCTCGGCAGCGCACGCACCGCGACCGAGGTGGAGGAGCTTGCCGGGGTGCGCCCGCGCGGCTTCGACCCGGCGATGTTCCAGTTGCTCAGCAAGGCCCTGCCGCGCCTGGCCAGCCGGCGGTTGAAAACCCTGTCGCGGTCCGCACGCGCAGCGCGTGCCGCCGCGCACCCGAATGATCCAGCCAGAGTTATTTGACAGCGCTCCTGCGCTTCCGGGGATCCACGAGGCGATCATCGAGCCGCTTGCGGCCGGGTCAGTGCGCCGGCTCGCCGCGAGTGCGCGCCAGGCGCTGTGCAAGTAAGTACGCTCGGTCACAATCGCGGGAACTGAAAACCCGGTGTGTGAGGCAACGCACCGAGCGGGAGCCACTTGTCGGAGACGATAGCGCGACAGGAAGCCAAAATGAAAAAATCCGACCTTATTGCGCGCCTCGACGGGCGCGTGCAGGGCCTGCAGCCCAACGACGCGCACCTCGCGGTGAAGCTGATCTGCGACGCGATGGCACGCGCGCTACGCGAAGGGGGCCGAATCGAGATCCGCGGCTTCGGCAGCTTCGGGCTCACCCATCGCCCGGCGCGCCTCAACCGCAACCCGCGCACCGGCGAGCGCGTGCAGGTGCCGGCCAAGTGCGTCCCGCATTTCAAGACCGGCAAGGACCTGCGCGAAACACTCGTTCGGCAGGGGGTGACGCCGCGGCAACGCGTGCCGGCGTCGTTCAGTCCGCCTTGAGGCCCAGGCCGCGGATGATCCCGCCCCAGCGGGTGATGTCGGCGGCGAAGATTTCGGCGAACCGCTCCTGGCTCATCGGCTCGGGCTCCAGGCCCAGCCCGATGAACTGGTCGCGCAGGCCCGGGGCCGAGATCACCTTGTTGATCGCCTGGTGGAGCCGCTCGACCACCGGGCGCGGCGTGCCGGCCGGGATGAACCATCCGTACCACGGCGCGTACTCGTAGCCGGTCACCCCGCCCTCGGCAAGGGTAGGCAGGTCCGCCATCGCGGGCGAGCGTTTCGCCCCCGAAGTGGCGATAGCCTTGACCTTGCCGCTTTTGATATAGCTCACAGCCGCGGGCAGGGTGAGGATCATCGCCTGGATCTGGCCCGACACGAGATCGGCCAGCGCCGGCCCCGAGCCTTTGTACGGCACATGGGTGAGCCTGGTGCGCGTCAGGCCTTCGAGCAATTCGACCGACAGGTGACCGGCGCTGCCCACCCCGCCCGAGCCGTAGGCGATCGCTCCGGGATTGGCGCGCGCATAAGCGAGGAACTCGGGCACCGTGCGCGGTGCGAAAGAATTGTTCACCACCAGCACGTTGGGTGTCGGCCCGATCATCGCCAGCGGCATGAGCTCCTTCACGGTGTCGAAGGGCAGCTTGGTGTAGAGGGTGACGTTGAAGGCCACGCCTTGGTGGGCCGCCAGGACCGTGTAGCCGTCGGGCGATGCCTTGGCAGCCATCGCCGTGGCGATGGTGCCGCCGGCCCCGCCGCGGTTTTCGATCACGAACTGCTGGCCCAGCTCCTCGGAGAGCTTGGATGACACGAGGCGCGCCACGATATCCGCGGTGCCGCCGGGCGCAAAAGGCACCAGCACCTTGACCGGCTTGGCGGGATAGCCTTGCGCGACCGCAGCGGTGGCCAACACCAGCGCCACGAGGAAGCCCGACCCGATCGCGCGCGTCACCTTCATCTTTTCACTCCTTCATCCGAACCGGTAGCGCTCGAGCTTGGACTCGTCGAGCGCCACGCCCAATCCCGGCGCGGATGCGCGCAGCGTGAGGCGGCCCGAGGACAGGTCGAGTTTCTCGGTGGTGATGTCGTCGGAGGTCTTGAGCGGGCCGACGCATTCCAGCCCGTCGAGAATGTTCATCGAGGTCGAGGCGAACTGGATCTCTGCCATCGTGTTGACCCCGAGGCCGAACCCGTGACCGATCACCACCCGCATGCCGGCCGCCTCGGCGGTGGCCGCCATGCGCTGGGTGCGCAGGAACCCGCCGTTCTTCATGACCTTGAGCTTGACGATGTCGGCCGCCCCGGCGCGGATCACATCGACCAGCGTGCGGTGGTCGACGATGGCCTCGTCGGCCATGATGGGCACGCCGCCGGCTTCGCGCCGCACCCGCGCCAGTCCCTCGATGTCTTCGGCCGCCACCGGCTGCTCGATGAGCTGAAGCTCGAAAGGCACCATGAGCCGCGCCAGCTTGATGGACGTGGGCACGTCATACCCAGCATTGGCGTCAATGCGCAGCGCCATGCCGGTGCCGACTGCCTCTCGTACGGCCTTGACGCGATCACGGTCGGCCTCGATGTTGCCGCCGACCTTGATCTTGGCGGAGCGAAATCCGTGGTCGAACCACTTCTTCGCCTCTGCGGCCGCCTCGTCGGGCGAAACGATGCCGATCCATGCGTTGAACAGGAACTCCTCGCGCACCGCGCCGCCCAGGTAGGTGCTCACCGGCACGCCGTACACGCGCGCAGCGAGATCCACGCAGGCCATTTCGATGGCGGCCTTGGCGTCGAAGAACCCTTCCATGCAGCCGTCGAGGCGCGCGAGCACGGCATGCACGTTGAGCGCGTCCATCCCCGCCACAGCGGCGGCGAGCGTGCCGCGAAGTGCGGCGAGCGACTGGTCGATGGTCTCGATCGAATAGCCCGGCGAAGGGTCGATGTTGCCAAGGCCGGTTGCGCCATTGGCGGAGGTGATCCGCACCACGGCGCTTTTCTGCACCGTCTTGGTGAGGTAGGCATTCTTGAACCCACCGCCCACCAGCGGCACGGCGACGCCGAATACTTCGACGCTGGCGATCTTTTCAGTCATGGGCGAGTCGCCGCCTACGCGGCGGACGGGGACGCAACAGGGGCCGCGGCAGGGGCCGCAGCCGTGGACGCGCCACTGGCGGGCCAGTCCCCCTTGATCTGGGTGCGATGCATGAGGCGGCGCGCATTTGGGTCGAATGACTCGCGCCGGTGCAGCGTGCAGCGGTTGTCCCACATCATGAGGTCGCCTACCTTCCACTGCTGGCGGAACGTGAGTTGATCCTGGGTGGCGTGCGCCCACAACTCATCGAGCAGCGCGTCACTTGCCTCGAGCGTCAGGCCGAGGACGTAGCTGTTCCTGCGCCGGCCGAGGAACAGGCACTTGCGCCCGGTCTCCGGATGGGTCTTGACGAGCGCGTGGCGCGCACCCGGCGCCTCGCGCGGGTCGGTGATTTCCTTATAGCCCTTGCGCATCATGCCGGCGCTGTTGTAGGTCGCGTCGTGCACAGCCGTGCGGCCCTCGAGCGCCGCCTTGAGGCGCGCGGGCAGGGTTTCGTAGGCGAGGTACATGTTGGCCCAGTACGTGTCACCGCCCTCGGGCGGGATCTCGAGCGAGAACAGCAGCCCGGCCTTGGGCGGGTTGTCGATGTAGGTCATGTCCGCATGCCAGATCGCCTCGCCATCGCCGAGGT
Organism: Betaproteobacteria bacterium; assembly: GCA_039931715.1. Classification (GTDB taxonomy): domain Bacteria; phylum Pseudomonadota; class Gammaproteobacteria; order Burkholderiales; family SG8-39; genus SZAS-79. Next base: position 3,037 of record JBDTRN010000115.1, on the reverse strand, counting down.
TGCCGATTGGCGCGCCGCCTTCCTTGATGTTGGAGATCACGTTCATCTCCGGGTGCTGCGGCAGGAAAGGCTTGCCGTAAGGGTTGGGGCCCGGTGGGTCGAGTTCGCCGAAGCGGCGGCTGAATTCCAGCAGCTGCGGATCGCTCACCGACTGGCCGCGGATGCGCAGCACGAGGTGCTCAAGCCACGCGGCGCGCACTGCCGCCACGACGTCCGCATCGAGCGGCGCGGCGGCGTCGATGCCGCTGATTTCCGCCCCGAGTGCCGGGGCAAGTTTGGTGACGGTGATCATGCGTGGCGAGGGTCGGGGTGCGGAAAAATAATCATAGCACCGCGAATGGGGCGCGCCCCGCCCCCCGCCGCCCCGCCCTGCCCTGCCGGTCAGGCCTGCAGGGGCTGAGCGGGCTGCACGGGCGGCGTCATCATCGCGCTCTGGCGCTTGAGCGCCGCACGCCCCGGGAAAAAGAACGAGGCCACCAGCGTGAGGGCGGCGAGCGCGCCGAGGAGCATGAACACGCTGCGAAAGCCGCTGGTCTTGTGGAAGTGCGAGATCATCGGCACCGCCATCGAGGCCACGCCGAAAGTGACGAGATAGCGCACCGCGAACACGCGCGAGCGGTACTCGTCCGGCGTATAGCGCCCGACGATGGCATCGTTGAGGGGGATCTGGCCGAACACCGCCAGCATCATGAGCACCGCCACCACCAGCAGCGCCCAACCTTCGAGCTGGCTGGCCGCGAACAGCAGCACCACCTGGCACAGCGCGATCGGCAGCAGCAGCGTGCGCAGGTCGTGCTTGTCGATCATCGGTCCGATGACCACCTGCGAGAAGGCGGCAATGGTGTAGACCATGCTCACCAGCAGGCCGATCCCGAGGCTGGTATGGGTCAGCGCGGTGAGGCGCTCGTCGAACACCTTGGGCATCGAGATGGTGGTCGAGTTGAAGATCAGCCCGCCGCACGATGTGACCACGAGCAGCACCAGGATGATGCGGTACATGGTGCGCGTGTCGACGTGCAGCGCCCCCCGCTTGCCGGTCTTGATGATGGCGCCGGGGTCCTTGACCCAGGCGAGCCAGCCGATGCCGGCGGCCATGCAGATCGCCCCGGGCACGAAGAACGCCGTGCGCCAGCCGTAGTAATCCATGAGGAAGCCCGACACCACGGCCGCAAAGGCGAGGCCGAGGTTGCCGTACAGGCCGTTCCAGCCCAGCACCCGGCCCATCACTTTGGGATCGGCCACGATCATCGCCGTGGCCACCGGGTGGTAGATCGCCGCGAACATCCCCAGCACCGTGAGGCCGCCGGCGATCTGCCAGGTTTCGACGGCAAACCCGGTGAGGACCAGCGCCCCGCCCAGGCCAAAAAAGAAAACCGTCATCATCTTGTAGCGGCTCCAGCGGTCGCCCAGCCACCCAGCCGGCAGGCCGAGCACGCCAAATGCGATGAAGCCACCGAGGGCGAGGGGCAGCAGCTCCGAATACGGGCGGTTGAGGTCGCGCGACAGGGCCAGCACCACGGTCGGGAAGATGAGCATCACCAGGTGGTCGAGCGCATGCCCCAGGTTGATGAACGGCAGCAGCATCGGGTTGTTCTTCATGGCGCTCCTCCAGCGTAAGCCCGCAGTATGCCAAGCCCATTGCGTCCGTCACGCGACTATCGGACAATTTCTGTCGCCTATGAGACACGACCGAATCCGACGGGTGCCTTCCCCCGGCCCCGCCCCCTCCTCCGCCCCCTCGCCTGCCGCAGCCACCCGCAGCACGCGCGGCGCCGACTACCAGCGCGTGCCACGCCCGGTGGCGGCGATGGCGCTCGACCTGCCTTCTGACTACGAAATCGCGTGGCACAACCACCCGCGCTTCCAGCTCGTGTACGGCGCGCAAGGGGTGATGACGGTGGAAACGCGCAGCGCTTCGGACGATCGCGACGATCGCGGCGATCGCGGCGAGACCTGGGTGGTGCCGCCGCAACGCGCTGTCTGGCTGCCCCCGGGCATCGAGCATCGCATCCTCACTTCGAGCCAGGTCAAGTTCCGCACGCTCTATGTGACCCCCGACGCCGCCAAGGGCATGCCGCGCCAATGCGAGGCATTTGCAATCACGCCGCTGCTGCGCGAACTGATCCTGCGCGCCACCGAATTGCCGCTGGAATACGACGAGCACGGCGCGGCCGGCCGCATCATGCAGCTCATCCTCGATGAACTGGCCTCGCTCGCCCGCTTGCCGTATAACCTGCCGATGCCTGCATCCAGAATCCTTTCGCGCATCTGCCGCGAGATCATCGCCAGCCCCAACGAGCGCACCACCATCGAGGCGCTCGGCACCCGCCATGGCACGACCACGCGCACGCTCGCGCGGCGCTTTCGCAGCGAGACCGGCATGAGCTTCTCGGAATGGCGACGCCGGGCACGCCTGCTGCGCGCCCTGGCATGGATCGCCGAAGGGCGCCCCATCCTCGCCGTTGCACTTGATCTCGGGTACGACAGCCCGAGCGCGTTCTCGGCCATGTTCAAGCGCGAATTCGGCCTGCCACCCTCGCAGTACCGCGCCAGTGCGGGCGTGCCTGCATGAGCAACGCAAGTACCGACGCAGGCTCCGCGGGCGAGGTGACAGGCATCGTGCTCGCCGGCGGCATGGGCCGGCGCATGGGCGGCGTCGACAAGGGCCTGCAGCCCCTCGCCGGGCGCGCGATGGTCGCCCACGTGATTGAGCGGCTCGCCCCGCAGGTCGGGACGATCGTGATCAACGCCAACCAGAACCTCGAGGCATACGCGAAGTTCGGCCACCGCGTAGTCCCAGACGAAGTCGGCGGATTCGCCGGGCCGCTCGCAGGGCTTCACGCCGGATTGCTGGCGGCGAATTCGGCGCTGGTGGTCACGGTGCCTTGTGATTCGCCCTTCCTCCCTCTGGACCTGCTCGCCCGTCTGCGCGCCGCCCTCGGCGACAACGACCTCGCGGTGGCGAAGACCGGCACGCAGGCACACCCGGTGTTCGCGCTGGTGCGCAGCCGCCTCGCCGCCCACCTGGGCGACTATC
>JBDTRN010000114.1:0-9194 GCA_039931715.1 Betaproteobacteria bacterium | reverse complement strand
CACCACCATCATCGCCTTCGTGACCGCCATTGCGGGCTGGGTGTGGTGCCGCATGAGCCCGGACTACGCGCGCTACGGCGTGTTCTGGCGCTGGTCCTGGCCGCACTGGTCCGAACAGTTGCGCCTCCTGCGCATCGGCGTGCCGATCGGCTTCACGTTCCTCGTCGACGTCACCTCGTTTACCTTCATGGCACTGTTCATCGCCCGGCTGGGCACGGAAAGCTCGGGGGGCCACCAGATCGCCGCCAACCTGACGGCGCTCATGTACATGATGCCGCTGGCCGCGGCCAGCGCCACCGGCGTGCTGGTCGGGCAGGCGATCGGCGCGCAGGACCCGCAGCGCGCGCGCCTCACCGGCCTGGTCGGGATCGGCGGCGGGTTCGCCATCGCCTGCGTGGTCGCGCTGGGCGTGTGGTTCGGGCGCGAGGCCATCGCCGGGTTGTACACACGCGATGCGCATGTCCACGCAGTCGCGGTCACCCTGCTCGCCTTCGTGTCCTGCTACCACTTGTGCGATGCGGTGGCGGCGATTGCGGTGAGCGCGCTGCGCGGCTACAAGAAGACCGTGGTGCCCATGCTCTCCAACGTGTTCTCGCTGTGGGGGCTGGGCCTGGGCGGCGGGTACGTGCTCGCGTTCGGCCATGCAGGCCTGCCCGCCATGGGCGCCGCCGGGTTCTGGATCGGCGCCACCGTGGGCATGGTGACCGGCAGCGTGGTGATCACGCTGTATTTCCTGCACGTGAGCCGAATCGAGACGCAGCACGCGGCTTCGCAAGCGTACGCCGGCATGCCTGCTTCGATGGATAATCAGGCTCGATGAACATCCACCGAAAAGTCGCCGTAGTCACAGGTGCCGCGCGCGGCATCGGGCTTGCCATCGCCAAGAAATTCATCGAACAGGGGTACGCGGTCGCGCTGGTCGACATCGACGCCGCGGAACTCGCCCGCGCCGAATCGACGCTGGGAGAGGCGACCCTCGCGCTGGCCTGCGACGTGGCCGACCCGCGCCAGGTGCGCGCAGTCGTGGACGAAGTCGAGGCCCGCTTCGGGCGCATCGATGCGCTGGTCAACAACGCCGGGATCGCGGTATTCAAGCCGCTCCTCGAAACCACGCACGAGGAGTGGGAGCGCGTGCTGGCGGTCAACCTGACCGGCCCATTCCTGTTTGCGCAAGCCTGTGCACCAGTGATGCTGAAGAACCCCGGTGGCAGCATCGTCAATATCGGCTCGATCTCCGGCCTGCGCGCAAGCACGCTGCGCGTCGCCTACGGCACGAGCAAGGCCGCCCTCGCCCACCTGACGCGCCAGCAGGCCGCCGAACTCGGCAACATGGGTATCCGCGTCAACCTCGTTGCGCCGGGCCCGGTCGATACGGCAATGGCCAAGCTGGTGCATACCGAGGACATCCGTGCCGATTACCACGACGCGATTCCGCTTAATCGCTACGGCCTGGAGGAGGAGATTGCCGCCGCGGTGTGGTTCCTGTGCAGCGATGCCGCCAGCTACGTGAACGGCCAGGCGCTGGCCGTGGACGGCGGCTTCGACGCGGCGGGCATCGGCCTGCCGAGCCTGCGCGAAAGCTAGGCTTGCACCGACCCCGGGATTGGGGCGGCAGGCGCTTCGTCGGCCAACGCGCACCTCGCGCAGATGCACGCCTTGCGCCGTGCGGCCTCGGGAACCTGGGCCAGCAATGCTTCGCCGAATTCGGCCCGCTGGCACCAGCATGGTTCGCCGGGCGAAGCGCTTTCCATCACGCAAGCATTGGCGCCGCCGCACAACGGGCAGCGCGATGCGTCGAGGGTCAGAGGATGACCTTGGATTTTTCCGCCGGGGCGTCGCATTCGACCTTGCCGCCGAGCTGCGAGATGCGCGCACGCGTCTCGTCGAGCTTGCGGTCGATGTCGTCGTCGGTCTGGTCCGGATCGTGGTGGAACAGGTGCAGGCGCTTGACCTGGGCGCGCACCGCGAGGTCGGCGACCTCGCTCACGCATGAGTGGCCCCAGTCCACCTTGGAGGGGTACTCGTGGTCGCGGTAGGTCGTGTCAGTGATCAGGAGGTCGGTGCCGCGCACGAACTCGATCAGGCGATCCAGGTACCGCTGGTCGCGCCGTGGGTCGGTGGGCAGGTAGAGTTCGTTGTCGGTGATGTAGCACACCGAATGGCCGCGCGCGGTGATTTTGTAGCCCAGGCACGACCCGGGGTGTTTCAGCAGCATCGTGTCGATGCGCACCGGGCCGAACGTGAGCGACTCCTCGCGCAGGTCGCGGAACACCAGGTGCGCGCCGAACTCACGGATGGTGACCGGGAAATACACGCCTTCCATCTGAGCCGCGATCGCGCGCGCGATGGTGAGGTCGCCCTGGTAGGGGCCGAAGATTTCGACCTGGTTGCCGCGGACATACAGCGGTGCGAAAAACGGCACCGTGTTGATGTGGTCCCAGTGCGTGTGCGATATGAAGATCCGCCCCGAGAAGCGCTGCTGGCCCGAGGCCATGATGTGGTCCGAGAGCTGCTTGATTCCCGAACCGCAGTCGAAAATGAACAGCGGCTCTCCGCCGACTTCGAGCGTCACGCACGAGGTGTTGCCGCCGCGCCGCAGGGTCCCTGGGCCGGGCACGGGCAGCGTGCCGTGCACGCCCCAGTAGGTGACCGTCAACTGGTTGGACACGAACTCGTCGATCGAGGCCAGCAGCGTCTGCGGGTTGATCGGCTTGACGATGTAGCCGTCGGCGCCGAGCTCGCGCGCGCGCCGGCGGTCGAAGTCGTACGACTTGGCCGACAGGACGATGATCTTCATCGACTCGAGCTCGGGACGCCCGCGCAGTTCGCGGCACAATTCGAACCCGTCCATGACCGGCATCATGAGGTCGGTGATCACGCAGTCCGGGCGCTCGCCGGGGATTTCCTTCAGCGCCTGCTGGCTGGACTCGTTGGACACCACCGTGTGCCCGGCGCTTTCAAGCACGCGGCGCAGCAGGGCGAGGATGTCGGGATCATCGTCGACGATGTAGAACTTCATCTTTATCCGGGTTTCGTGTTCATGGGTCAGGCGGATGGCCGGCTTCCGGCGAAGGCATCCGCGAGTAAAGATAACACGCCGGCATACTCGACCCGGCGCGGGTTCGGGTACGGGCTCTCGATGGCGATGCGGGCGGCTTTCTCGAGCCCATCGGCCGGCATGCCTATGCCCGCGAGGCGCATTTCCAGACCGAGCTTCAGCTCGAGGTCGAACAGGCCGCGCGGCGCGTCCTCGCAGCCCAGGGCGCGCGCGATCCGCGCCATTGCCGCAGCGGCGGCGTCACGGTTGTAGCGCGCTGCATGCGGCAGCACGATGCTGTGCGTCTCGGCGTGCGGCAGGTTGAACGTGCCGCCCAGCACATGGCACAGCTTGTGGTGCAGGCCCATGCCGGTGGTCGCGAATGACACCCCGGCAAGCCACGCGCCGTACAGCGCATCCGAGCGCGCGTCCATATCACCGGGCGACTGCATGACGCGGGGGAGCGCACCGGCCAGCGCCCGGATGCCCTCTTCGGCCTGCAGCGCGTTCACCGGGTTCCCGTCGGCGGCGTACAGCGCCTCAACACAGTGCGCGATAGCGTTCATCCCGCTTGCGGCGGACAACTGCGCCGGCAGCCCGAGCGTGAGCGCCGGGTCGTAAATGACGGTGCGGGGGAGCACTTTCGGGTCGCGCAGGGTCGTCTTCATGCCGGCCTCGGTCATGCCGAGGATGGTGGTCATTTCCGAACCCGAGTAGGTCGTGGGCACCGCGATGATCGGCATTCCTGAGGTCAGAGCGATCGCCTTGCCAAGGCCGATGGTCGAGCCTCCACCCACCGCGATGCAGCAGTCGGCGCCCGATTCGGCCGCCACGCGGCGCGCATCGGCCGCCACTTCGACAGGCACGTGCATGACCGCCCCGGCAAAGACGCCGGCCAAGCGCGCTCCAAGGCCATCGGCCACCGCGCGCACGCTCTCGCCCCGCCCCGGTGTCGACAGCACCAGCGCGCGCCTGGCGCCCAGCTTGTCCATCTCGTCCCCGAGACGGGCGATGCTCCCGGCGCCGAACACCACCCGCATCGGCAGGCCGGTATATTCGAAAGAGTTCATGCGACTGCCTTCATGCGGCACGGCCACCCGGCCGCGCCCGTAGTTTATCGGAGCGGGCCTGATCGACGCAGCCTGTCTTGCACGGTAGGCTGGCGCCATGCCTACCCGAAAATTGCCCGCCCCTTCCCCCGCCACGGGTTCATCCGCACCGAATGAAGTCCTGGGCCTCGACCACGTGGTGCTGCGCGTGCGCGACCTGGCCGCGAGCATCGATTTCTACAAGCACGTAATCGGCGCCCGCGTCGAGCGCCAGTTGCAGGTGCCGCGCATCGTTCAACTGCGCGTTGGGGCATCACTGCTCGACCTCGTGCCCGGCCGCAAAGGCCGCGGAACCACCAACCTCGACCACTTCGCGCTGCGCGTTGCGCGCCTCGACGTGGCGTCGCTGGCGCTCAATCTCGCACGCTTCGGCATCGCCCCCGGCGCAACAGCCGAACGCTACGGCTCGGAAGGCTACGGGCCTTCGGTGTATTTCAACGACCCTGACGGCAACATGATCGAGTTGAAAGGGCCCGCAGTGCGGCCGCGAATTCAGCGCCGCACCGGGCGGCCGCCTGCGCTCCGACGAGGCTGATGCGGACGTCAGGTCGCCGGGCGAGGATTTTCCAGCCGCGGCTCGGTCCCCTTGGCTTGACGGGCCAGAGCGCTTCACTGACAATCTGGCGGCCCTAAAAACGATACACGCGCTGGCGTGCAGGAATCGCCCGACGCAGTGGTGTTTGATCCGCGTGGAAGCAAACCGAAGGAGGCTCGGTGCAACCAAACGCAGTGGCGCGACCGGGTACCGCAGCAGCAAGCGCCAGTCGCCTGCTGCGCGTCGACGAAGTCTCCGTCCGGTTCGGCGGGATCGTCGCCCTTGATGGCGTTTCCTTCGACGTCGCCCCGGGGGAGATCGTCGGCCTCATCGGCCCCAACGGCGCCGGCAAAACCACCCTCTTCAACTGCCTGTCGCGGCTGTACGCGTGCGACGGCGGCAGCATCACCTTCGACGGCATCCCGCTCCTCGCCATCCCGCGCCACAAAATTGCCGAATCGGGTATCGGGCGCACGTTCCAGAACCTCGCGCTGTTCCGCACCATGAGCGTGCTCGACAACGTCATGCTCGGCTGCCACAGCCGCACCAAGGGCGGTTTCTTCGCCAACGCGGTGCGCCTTCCCTTCGTGCCGCGCGAAGAGGCGATTGCCACCGCCAAGGCGCGCGAGCTGATCGCGTTCCTCGATCTTGCCAGCGTTGCCGGGGCGCGCGTGGCGGACCTGCCTTTTGGCACGCAGAAGCGCGTCGAACTTGCGCGCGCGCTCGCAAGCGACCCCAAGCTGCTTTTGCTTGATGAGCCCGCGAGCGGCCTGAACCACGAGGAAGTGGGCGCCCTCGGCGCCCTGATCCGGCATATTCGCGACGCCCTCGGCGTCACGGTCCTGCTGGTAGAGCACCACATGAGCCTGGTCATGAGCGTGTCGGACAAGGTGGTGGCGCTCAACTTCGGGCGCAAAATCGCCGAGGGCACGCCGGCCGAGGTGCAGGCGCATCCGGAAGTGGTGCAGGCTTACCTGGGCACCGCGGACTGATGGCGCTTCTCGATGTGACCGGCCTGCACGCTGCCTACGGGCCGACACGGGTGCTGCACGGCATCGACTTCAGTCTCGAGGAAGGCTCCATCACTGCACTCCTTGGCGCCAATGGCGCCGGCAAGACCACCACCCTGCGCGCGTTGTGCGGCATGGTGAAAACCCAGGGCGAGGTGCGTTACGCGGGCGAACGCATCGATGGCAAGGCCACCGAAGACATCGTGCGCCTGGGCATCGCCCACGTCCCCGACGGCCGCGGCACTTTCGTCAACCTCTCGACCGAGGAGAACCTGCGCCTGGGCGCCTATGTGCGCAAGGACAAGAGCCAGCTCGCGGGCGACTTCGAGCGCGTCTACGGCTACTTCCCGCGGCTCAAGGAGCGCCGCCATCAACAGGCGGGCACGCTCTCGGGTGGCGAGCAGCAGATGCTGGCGGTGTCGCGCGCGCTCATGCTGCGCCCGCGCCTCCTGTTGCTCGACGAACCTTCCTTCGGGCTCGCGCCCCTCATCGTGCGCGAGATCTTCGACATCATGCGCGCCATCAACAAATCCGAGAACGTGAGCATCCTGCTGGTGGAGCAGAATGCGGCCATGGCGCTCGACCTGGCCGACCGCGCCTACCTCATCGAAACCGGCAAGGTGGTGCTGTCGGGGACGTCCCAGGAAATCAAGCAGGACGAGGCGGTGCGCCGCTCGTACCTGGGTTACTAGGCGCGAGACCAGGCCACGATGGAAACCTTCCTCCACCAAGTCATCGCGGGCCTCGCCACCGGCGGCATCTACGCGAGCGTCGCGCTTGCGCTGGTGATGATCTACCAGGCCACCCACCTGGTTAATTTCGCCCAGGGCGAGATCGCCATGTTCGCCACCTACATCGCGTGGACGCTGATCCAGTCGGGGATGCCGTACTGGGCGGCTTTCTTCCTGACCATCGTGATCGCGTTCGTGATGGGCGTGCTCATCGAACGCATCATCGTGCGGCCCGTGGAGCAGGCGCCCGTGCTGTCGGTGGTGGTGGTGTTCATCGGGCTGCTGGTGATCTTCAACAGCATGGCAGGCTGGATCTATACCTACACCATCAAGACTTTCCCCAGCCCGTTCCCGTCGAGCCCCCCCTTCGGCAGCCGATTGGTGTCCTCGCACGAGCTCGGCGCCATCGGGGTGACGCTGGTGGTGCTCGCGCTGTTGTGGGCGTTCTTCCGCTTTACGCCGCTGGGCCTGGCCATGCGTGCGGCGGCCCAGAACCCGGAATCGAGCCGCCTGGTCGGCATTCGCGTGGGCTGGATGCTGGCGCTGGGCTGGGGCCTCGCCTCCGCCATCGGCGCCGTCGCCGGAATGATGGTCGCGCCGGTGGTGTTCCTCGACCCGAACATGATGGCGGGCATCCTCCTGTATGCATTTGCTGCCGCGCTGGTGGGCGGCATCGACTCGCCCGGCGGCGCGGTGCTGGGCGGCTTCATCGTGGGGGTGCTCGAGAATGTGCTGGGCGCGTACGTTATCGGCAACGAGCTCAAGCTGTCGGTGGCGCTGGTCCTCATCGTTGGCGTCCTCGTCGTACGGCCCTCGGGGCTGTTCGGCAAAGTCCACGTCACGCGGGTATGAGCGCATGAAACTGAACCCGACCTTGTCCGTGACCCAGCGCGTGGTGGGGCTGGTCGTACTCATCGCGGCGGCATGCGCCCTGCCCTTTCTCGTCAGCAACTACACGACCTTCCAGTGCACGCTGGTGCTGGTCTACGCGATCGCGCTGCTGGGCCTTAATATCCTCACCGGCTACAACGGGCAGATTTCGCTGGGGCACGGCGCGTTCTACGCGATCGGCGCCTACGTCACTGCAGTCCTCATGGACAAGTACGGCGTGCCCTACTGGGCCACGGTGCCCGCAGCGGGCGCCGTATGTCTGCTGGTGGGCTTCCTCTTCGGCCTGCCTGCGCTCCGCCTCGAGGGCCTGTACCTCGCCCTGGCGACGTTCGCCCTTGGCGTGTCCATGCCGCAGTTGCTCAAATACAAGCACCTCGAAGAGTGGACCGGTGGAGTGCAGGGCATTGTCATCATCAAGCCGGACCCGCCTTTCGGCCTGCCGCTCAACCCTGACCAATGGCTGTACTACTTCACCCTCGCCGTCATGCTGGTGATGTTCCTCCTCGGCTGGAACCTGCTGCGAGGGCGGGTTGGACGGGCTCTGGTGGCGATCCGCGACCATCCCGTCGCGGCCGAAGCCATGGGCGTCAATACCGCCAGGTACAAGTCACTCGCGTTCGGCGTGAGCGCGATGTACACCGGCGTGGCCGGCGCGCTCGGGGCGATCGCGGTGCAGTTCGTCGCCCCCGACAGCTTCAACATCTTCCTGTCGCTCACGTTCCTGATCGGGATCGTGATCGGCGGCCTGGCCTCGATTCCCGGCGCGATCTTCGGGGCGATCTTCACCCAGTTCATCCCCAACATCGCCGACCAGATCTCCAAGGCGGCGCCGTGGGCCATCTACGGCGTTTTCCTGATCGGGTTCATGTACGTGATGCCGGTCGGCGTCGCCGGGGCGATCCGGATTCTATGGGCGAAACTCACACGTCCGAAAAGCAGCACCCCGCAGAGCACGGGGCAACCCATCGTAGAAGGAGGTCCGCATGGAAACTAAACATTCAATCAGGCACCTGTTGGTATCAGCCGCCGCAATGGCGGGGTTGGCAGCCGCCGCGCCGGGGGCGCTGGCGCAAAAGAAGTACGACAAGGGCGCAACCGACACCGAGATCAAGGTCGGCAACATCATGCCCTACAGCGGTCCGGCGTCGGCCTACGGCACCATCGGCAAGGTCGAGGCGGCGTATTTCAAGATGATCAACGACCAGGGCGGCATCAACGGTCGCAAGATCAACTTCATCTCGGTCGACGACGGCTACAGCCCGCCCAAGACGGTGGAGATGGCGAGGAAACTGGTCGAGCAGGACGAAGTGCTGCTGGTGTTCCAGCCTCTGGGCACCCCGCCCAACTCGGCGATCCACAAGTACATGAACGCCAAAAAGGTGCCGCAACTGTTCGTGGCCACCGGCGCGACCAAGTGGAACGACCCGAAGGGGTTCCCCTGGACCATGGGCTGGCAGCCGAACTACCAGGTCGAGGCTGCGATCTACGCCAAGCACGTCCTCGCCAACAAGCCCGGCGCCAAGATCGCGGTGCTCTACCAGAACGATGACTACGGCAAGGACTACCTCAAGGGCTTCAAGGACGGCTTGGGCGCAAATGTCAAGCAGATCGTCTCCGAGGTGTCCTACGAAACGAGCGACCCCACGGTCGATTCGCAAGTTGTGCAGATGCAGGGCTCGGGCGCCGATGTGTTCTTCAACATCACCACGCCCAAGTTCGCCGCGCAGGCGATCCGCAAAGCCTACGACATCGGCTGGAAGCCCCTGCACTACCTCAACAACGTGTCGGCTTCCATCGGCTCGGTCCTAACGCCCGCAGGCCTGGATAAATCGGTTGGCCTGATCTCCACCCAATACCTGAAGGACCCGCTGGACAGCGCCT
>JBDTRN010000113.1:0-9231 GCA_039931715.1 Betaproteobacteria bacterium | reverse complement strand
GCCGCCATCGCGATGCCGAATACCGGCACGAGGTACAGGTAGGGGCCGGCGCGCGCCGCCCCGAGCTCGGCCACCGCGCGGTTCCACATGAGGTAGTTGAGCGTGGCCGGGAAGATGCCGAGGTACAGGATCCCGAGCACCGACCCGACCCCGACGCGCACGCCGCCCCCGGTGGCCGCCTCCCACGCGTAGAACGGCGCGAGCTGCAGCACCCCGAGCACCATGATCGCGAACAGGAACGTGAACGGCTGCAGCCCTTGCGGCTTCCAGCGCAGGCACACCGTGTACACCGCCCACAGCGTCACGTTGAGCAGCAGCCACAGGTCGCCCGGGTTGAGCCGCAGGGCGAGCAGCGCGTGGATGTCGAGCCGGCACGCGATCGCGAGCACGCCGGAACACGAGATCGCCACCCCGGCGATGGCCGCCGGCCCGATGCGCTCGTGCAGGAGAAAGAAGGCAAGCACCGGGATGATCGCGGGTGTCACCGACTGGATCAGCAGCGCGTTGGTGGCCGTTGTGTACTGGATGCCGATGTAGCCGATGCCGTTGTAGAGGCCGGTGCCCGTCAAGCTGAACAGCGCGATCCATTTCCACTGCGCCCGCACGCGCGGCCAGTCGGCCAGCAGGGGTTTCCATGCAAACGGCGCGAGCACGGCCGCCGCGGTGAACCAGCGCCAGAACGCGAGCGCGAACGGCGTGGCCTCGGTATATACCGCGCGCGCCACGACCCAGTGGCCGCCCCAAAACAGGGCGGTGAGCACCAACAGAATGCGGGGCGATACGACCAGGCGCGAGTGAGGGGGCAAGGCGGGAAATGGGCCGGGGACGTGCGGATCGGGAAGCGACAAATCAGGCGACCATTATGCCCTTCGGGGCTAAAATCGCGGCATGGTTTCCGTAGTCTCGCTCTTCGGCAATGACGCGCATCCGGGCGCGAATGTCGCCGACAATCGCCAGTCGCTCCTCGAGTCGCTTGGCCGCGACCTGGCGCTTGCCGACCGCGAAGTGCTCTCGCGCGCGCTCGATTTCGCCGAGCCGCTTTACGTCGGCCAGACGTTGTCCACTGGCGAACCGGTGTGGCCCCACGCGCTCGGCCTTGCGGCAAGCCTTGCCGCGATAGGCATGGACTCGGCCTCGCGTGCTGCCGGCATCCTGTTCGGGGCGCCCAAGTTCCTCGACAAGGTGGACGAACTGCGCGAGCGCTTCGGGGCCGAGATCGCCGGCCTCGCCGCCGGTGTCGAGAAGCTCTACCAGCTGCGTGTGCTGACGCGCCCCGCGCGCGCCGGCGCCAAGCCCTCGGACGAGGAGCAGGAGAAGCAGTCCGAGGTGTTGCGCAAGATGGTGCTTGCGATGGCGGAGGACGTGCGCGTGGTGCTGGTTCGCCTGGCGAGCCGCACGCAGACGTTGCGCTACTTCGCCAAGAACCCCACGCCTGAGCGCGAGAGCTACGCGCAGGAGTCGCTCGACATCTACGCGCCGCTGGCGAATCGCCTGGGCATGTGGCAGCTCAAGTGGGAGATCGAAGACCTGTCGCTGCGCTTCATCGACGCCGAGGGCTACAAGCGCATCGCGAAGATGCTCGACGAAAAGCGCGCCGAACGCGAGTCGTTCATCGCCAACGTGATCGCCCAGCTCGGCCGCGAGCTCGCGGCGGCAGGCATCCGGGCCGACATGCAGGGCCGCCCCAAGCACATCTTTTCCATCTACAACAAGATGCGCGCCAAGGCGCTCGACTTCTCCGAGGTCTACGACGTGCGCGCGGTGCGCGTGGTGGTCGATTCGGTGAAGGACTGCTACGTCGCGCTCGGCTTGGTGCACAACCTGTGGACGCCGATTCCGCAGGAATTCGACGATTACATCTCGCGCCCGAAAGCGAACCGGTACCGCAGCCTGCACACCGCCGTCATCGGCCCGGACGGGCGGGCGCTCGAGGTGCAGATCCGCACCCAGGAGATGCACCAGCACGCCGAGTTCGGCGTTGCCGCGCACTGGCGCTACAAGGAAGGCTCCTCGCAACGGCCGGCGACCCACGCCGAGGGCGTGTTCGACGAGAAGATCGCGTGGCTGCGCCAGCTGATTGCGTGGCGCGACGAGATCGCCGATTCGGCCGAGTGGGTCGAGCGCTTCAAGCACGCCGCGCTCGATGACACCGTCTACGTAATGACGCCGCAGGGCCGGGTCGTGGACCTCCCCGCCGGGTCGACGCCGGTGGATTTCGCCTATGCGGTGCACACCGACCTCGGGCATCGCTGCCGCGGCGCCAAAGTCGACGGGCAAATGGTGCCGCTCGACAAGCCGCTGGCCAGCGGGCAGAGCGTGGAGATCATCTCGACCAAGGTCGGCGGGCCTTCGCGTGACTGGCTCAACGCCGAGCTTGGCTACCTCAAGAGCCACCGCGCGCGCCAGAAAGTGCGCCAGTGGTTCAACAGCCAGGCCCTGACCGAGACGGTGGCGGCAGGACGGGCCATCGTCGAGCGCGAGATGCACCGCGAAGGCGAGGGCAAGGCCAAGCTCGACACGCTGGCGGAGACGCTGGGGTTCGGCAAGGCCGACGACCTGTTCGCGGCCGTGGCGCGCGACGAGGTGGGCCTGCGCCAGCTGCAGGTGTCGCTGCGCACGCTGCGCGGCGACGCCGCGCCCGCGCCTGAGGAGCCGGCCGCCCCGGCGACGCGCAAATCCAAGTCGGGCGGCGGTGACAGCGGCATCCTGGTGGTGGGCATCGACCGCCTGCTCACCCAGCTGGCGCGCTGCTGCAAGCCCGTGCCGCCCGATCCGATCCGCGGCTTCGTCACGCGCGGACGCGGCGTGTCGATCCACCGCGAGGATTGCCCGAGCTTCCAGAACCTCGCCTCCAAATTGCCTGAACGCGTCATCGATGCCGACTGGGGCGCGAAAAGCTCGGGCGCCTTCTCGGTCGACATGGCCATCGTCGCCAATGACCGGCAGGGCCTGCTGCGCGACGTGGGCGAAGCGCTGGCGCGCGAAAAGATCAACGTCACCGCGGTCAACACCCAGTCCAAGCAGGATCTTGCCTACATGCGTTTCACCTGTGACGTGGCGGATGTAGACCAGCTGCGCCGCGCGCTCAACGTGGTGAAGGAAGTGCCCGGCGTGCTCAGGGCCGCGCGCGGCTGACGGCCCCGGCGGCGATCAGGGATTCGCTCGGCTCAGCCGAACAGCACCAGCCCCCAGATGGCCACGACATTGACCAGCGACCCCATGACTGCGGCGCTGCCGATGTCCTTGGCCCGCTTGGCGAGCGGGTGATCCTCCAGCGCGATCCTGTCGACAGTGGCTTCGATCGCGGAGTTCAGCAGTTCGACCACGAGCACCATCAGCACGCTGCCCACCAGAAGCGCCTTGCCGATTCCGCCCGGCCCGAGCCACAAGCCCAGCGGCACGAGCACCACTGCGACGAACACCTCCTGGCGGAACGAATCCTCGTGGCGCAGCGCCTCGGCGAGGCCGGACAGCGAATAGCGCGTCGCATTGACGAGGCGGCGCAGTCCGGTTTTTCCTTTGTGGGGGCTCTCCATCGCGGAGCCGAATCTAGCACGGCACACCTGCGCGCCGGGGTCAGGTCGGCGCGGCGAGCGAGTGGAGCAGTTCTTCCTGCGCCGAGCGGCGCCGCGCGCGGCCTGGCTTGACGCGCGTGTACTCGCCGGCGGCGCTCATTTCCCATGCCTGGGCGTTGTCGGCCAGGTAAGGCAGCAGGCCCTCGCGGATCACGCGCTGCTTGAGCGCAGGGTCGAGCACCGGAAAGCACAGCTCGATGCGGCGGAAGAAATTGCGCTCCATCCAGTCGGCGCTGGCGAGGTAGGTGTCGTCGGCGCCCTCGTTGTGGAAGTGGAATATGCGGGTGTGCTCGAGGAACCGCCCGACGACGGAGCGCACGCGGATGTTCTCCGACAGGCCTTCGGCGCCCGGTTTGAGCCCGCATACGCCGCGCACGATGAGGTCGATCTTCACGCCGGCCTGCGAGGCGGCGTACAGCTCGCCGATGATGATGGGCTCGAGGAGCGAGTTCATCTTGGCGATGATGTGCGCCGCCTTCCCTTCGGCGGCGATGCGCGCTTCGTTGCGGATCGCAGCCACCATGCGGCGGTGCAGGCTGAACGGTGCCTGCCATACGTGCCGCAGCTTGCTCGCGCGCCCCAGGCCCGTGAGCTGCTGGAAAACCTCGCCGGCGTCGGCGCAGATCTCCTCGTTGGCGGTGATGAGGCCGAAGTCGGTGTAGAGGCGCGCGGTGCGGGGGTGGTAGTTGCCAGTGGCGAGGTGAACGTAGCGCTTGAGTGCGGTGGTCCCCGCGTGGGGGCCCTCGGTGATTTCCTCGCGTCGCACGATGAGCGCCATCTTGGCGTGCGTCTTGTGGCCGACCACGCCGTAGATCACGTGCGCACCGACCTCTTCCAGCCGCGTGGCCCAGTTGAGGTTGGCCTCCTCGTCGAAGCGCGCCATGAGCTCCACCACCACCGTGACCTCCTTGCCGCGGCGCGCCGCGTCGATGAGGATCTCCATGAGCTCGCTGTCGGTGCCGGTGCGGTAAACCGTCTGCTTGATGGCGATGACGCGCGGGTCGGTTGCGGCGGTGCGGATGAAATTGATCACCGGCGTGAACGACTGGTAAGGGTGATGCAACAGGATGTCGTGCCGCGCGAGAACCTCGAAAAGGTCGCCTTTGGCCGGGTCGAACTCGGCCGGCAGGCCAGGCTGGAACGGCGGGTATTTGAGGTCGGGCCGGTCCACCTGGTCGGGCACCTCGCGCAGGCGGTAGAGGTTGACCGGCCCCTCGACGCGGAACAGGTCGGTGGCCTCGAGCCCAAACTGCAGGAGCAGGAACTCGGCCATCTTCTCCGAGCAGCTGTCGGCGACTTCGAGGCGCACGGCATCGCCGAAGTGGCGGTGCAAAAGCTCCCCCTGCAGCGCTATGCGCATGTTGGTGACTTCCTCCTCGTCGACGAATAGGTCCGAATTGCGCGTGACGCGGAACTGATAACAGCCGATCACGCTCATGCCGGAAAACAGCTCGCCGACGTGGCCATGCAGGATCGAGGACAGGAAGACGAAGTCGTAGCCCTGCCCGCCGTCGAGGTCGGGCGGCAGGCGGATCAGGCGCGGCAGAGCGCGCGGCGCTTGCACGATGGCGGCGCCTGAATTGCGCCCGAACGCGTCGCGCCCCTCCAGTTCAACCACGAAATTGAGGCTCTTGTTGAGCACCTTCGGGAACGGGTGGGCCGGGTCCAGGCCGATTGGCGTGAGCACGGGCAGCAGCTCGCGAAAGAAATAATCGCGGATCCACTGACGCTGCGCCGGGTTCCACTGGTCGCGGCGGCGGAAGTGGATGCCTTCGGCGGCGAGCTTGGGCAGAAGCACCTCGTTGAGCAGCTTGTACTGGGCCTCCACCAGCGAGCGCACGCCGCTGATGACCAGGGGATAGATCTCGGCGGCGCCCTTGCCGTCCGGGCCGGGCTCGTTGATGTTGAGCTTGATCTGCTCCTGCAGGCCGGCCACGCGGATCTCGACGAACTCATCGAGGTTGGACGACACGATGCACAGGAAGCGCAGCCGCTCGAGGAGAGGCACGCTGTCGTCGGCCGCCTGGGCGAGCACCCGCCGGTTGAACTCGAGGATGCCGAGTTCGCGATTGAGGAAGTGCGCGTGGGGCGAGGAGCGCTTCATGGCAGGCGGGTGGGAAACGCCCGGCTTATGGCGGGCGGGAGACGCCCAGTTTACCGCCGGCGTATTAAGGCAATGTGACAAACCCAAATTTACCGAGGCACGCGGATGCAACCGCGCCTCGTTGCCCCGGGGCGCCTGCGGGTGCTAACGTCGCGGCAATGGCGCGTCATGACCTCCTCGCAGCGGTGGACCTGGGATCGAACAGCTTCCACCTGGCGATCGGGCGCGTGGTGGACGGGCAGATCTATCCGCTCGATTCCCTGCGCGAGCCGGTCCGGCTGGGGGGCGGATTGACCGCTGACAAGCGCCTCGACCGCGCCACGCAGGCACGCGCGCTCGACGCGCTGGCCAAGTTCGGCGAGCGCCTGCGCGGTTTTTCCCCGCAGGCGGTGCGCGTCGTCGGCACCAACACGCTGCGCGTGGCGAAGAATGCGCCGCAATTCCTGCACGACGCGCGCGAGGCGCTCGGATTTCCGATCGAGGTGATCGCCGGCCGCGAAGAGGCGCGCCTCATCTACGTGGGGGTCGCGCATTCGCTGCCCGCCGGCGACCAGAAGCGCCTGGTTGTGGACATTGGCGGGGGCTCGACCGAGCTCATCATCGGCCGCGGCCTCGAGCCGCGCCTCACCGAAAGCCTCTACATGGGCTGCGTGAGCTTCAGCCTGCGTTTCTTTCCCGGCGGCGACATCGACAAGCAGCGCATGAAGGCGGCCGAATTCGCCGCCCGGAACGAGCTCGCAGGCATCGTCAGGGAATACCGTTCGGCGGGATGGGAGGAAGCCGTCGGCTCGTCGGGGACGATCAAGGTCGTCGCCGAGCTGGTGGCGCAGGACGGGTTCGCCGCGGGCGGAATCCCGCGGGAGGGGCTCGAGCGGCTGCGCGCCCAGCTCATCAAGCAAGGGCGCGCCGATCCCGACCGGTTGCCGGGGTTGCGCGTGGACCGCGTGCCGGTGCTGCCCGGCGGTGTCGCGATCCTGTCGGCGGTGTTCGATGCGTTCGGCATCGACCACATGGCCGTTTCCGAGGGCGCGCTGCGCCAGGGCGTCCTGTACGACCTGCTCGGCCGAGTGGAGCACCGCGACATGCGCGAAGCTACCGTGAACCAGTTCGTGCGCCGCTACCACGTCGACGAGGCGCAGGCCGAGCGTGTGCGGGTCCTTGCGCTTCGGCTATACGACGGCCTCGTACCACGCGTCGAGGACGACCCCGACCGGCAAATGCTCGACTGGGCGGCGCGCCTGTCCGAGGTCGGGCTTTCGATTGCGCATGCGCAGTATCACAAGCACACGGCGTACGTGCTCTCGAACGCCGACATGCCTGGCTTTTCGCGCATGGAGCAGCAACGTCTCGCGCGTCTCGTTCTCGCGCATCGTGGCAAGTTGGGCAAGATGCACGATGCCGGGCTCGAAGGCGCTGACTGGCGGCTGGTGTTCGCGCTGCGCATTGCGACCCTCTTCCTGCGCAGCCGCACCGACGCGATCCTGCCGCCGCTGCGCGTGGCCGGCGACGCCGGCGGATTCGGGATCGAAGTGCCGCAGGCGTGGCTCGACGAAAATCCGCTTACGGGCTCGGCGTTCGACACCGAAAGCGAAGCCTGGAAAGCAGTGGGCATGAGCCTGCGGATCGGCGCAGTGTCGGACAAGCGCGCCGCGCAGTTCATAAAGTAACGCTTGGTTAAAGCAGGTCCGGTGCCATCGCCGCGCGCACGATCACCTGCGCTTCGCCGTCGCGCACGCGACTGGAAAGCCACCACAGACCGCCCTTCTTGAGCGCCCAGTCGTCCTCGGCACCCGCCACCAGCGCGGCGGCCGTGCAGCCGAGGTCGGGCTGGTGGCCGACGACGATGACGGTGTTTTTGTTGGCGGGCCACCCGGCTGCGGCAAGGATGGCATCCACCGTGGCGCCGGGGGCGAGCGACTCGAGGGTCTCGAACCCAACGCCGAGCGCGAGCGCCGTCTGGCGCGTGCGTTCGGCCGGGCTGGCGAGCACCGTGAATTGCGCGGGCAGCCGTTGCATCAGCCACTCGGCCATCCTTGCCGCATGCTTGTGCCCGCGTGTGGTCAGCTTGCGTGCACGGTCGGGATATCCGTCTTCGGCTTCGGCGTGGCGCCACAAGATGAGATCCACTCCAGTCCTCCGTATCGATGCGTGGTTTAACTACCCAAGGCACAGCGCCGCGTACGGCGCACCAGATGAGCGTCAGGCTAGCGCAATTTGGCCCGATTTCACCGTTGCGGCGAGCGCGCCGTGGGGTTCCCGTTGAGCGGGCCGCCGGGAGTGCGGTAAAATCCGCCCCCTTGCCCGTCAGCAGGGGCTCGCGTTGAGGCCGCAACACTGAAGGCCACAAGATCGAGCTGCAAACCGCAGGCGCAGGTGCAGCACCCGTAAAAGCAACCCCAGGCGCGTAGCTCAGCTGGTTAGAGCACCACCTTGACATGGTGGGGGTCGTTGGTTCGAGTCCAATCGCGCCTACCAACACTCGCAGTATTTGTCCGAGTCGCAGGAAACCCAGGGAGCGCGGCGCGGCCGCGTTTTTCATTTTCAGATGCCAGCGATCCGCCTGCCCGACGGTACCGTCAAGACCTTCCCCCAGCCCGTGACGGTGGCGGAAGTGGCGCAGTCGATCGGCCCGGGCCTGGCCAAGGCGGCCCTCGCCGGCCGGGTCGACGGCAGGATCGTCGACACCAGCCACCGCATCGAAACCGACGCCGACCTCGCGATCGTCACCGATCGCGACCCCGCAGGCCTCGAAGTGGTGCGCCATTCCACCGCGCACCTGCTCGCCCACGCCGTCAAGGAGCTGTTCCCGGAAGCGCAGGTGACCATCGGCCCGGTGATCGACAACGGCTTTTTTTACGATTTCGCCTACAAGCGCCCGTTCACGCCCGAGGACCTCGTGGCGATCGAAAAGCTCATGGGTGAGATCGCCAAGCGCGACCTGCCGGTGGTGCGCAGCGAAATGCCTCGGGACGATGCGGTGAAGTTCTTCCGCGATCAGGGCGAGGCGTACAAGGCCGAGATCATCGCGTCGATTCCCTCCAGCGAGCCGATTTCGCTGTACGGGCAGGGCAATTTCATCGACCTGTGCCGCGGCCCGCACGTGCCCTCCACCGGCAAGCTCAAGGTGTTCAAGCTGATGAAGGTCGCCGGCGCCTACTGGCGCGGCGATTCGAAGAACGAGATGCTTCAGCGCATCTACGGCACCGCCTGGGCGAAGAAGGACGAACAGGATGCCTACCTGCACATGCTCGAGGAAGCGGAAAAACGCGACCACCGCAAGCTCGCCACGCAACTCGACCTGTTTCACATGCAGGAAGAGGCGCCGGGGATGGTGTTCTGGCATCCCAAGGGCTGGACCCTGTGGCAGCAGGTGGAGCAGTACATGCGGCGCGTCTATCAGGACAACGGCTACCAGGAGGTGCGCTGCCCACAGATTCTGGATCGCAGCCTGTGGGAAAAGTCTGGCCACTGGGAGAATTACCGCGAGAACATGTTCACCACCGAATCGGAAAAGCGCACCTACGCGGTGAAGCCGATGAATTGCCCGGGCCA
>JBDTRN010000112.1:0-9236 GCA_039931715.1 Betaproteobacteria bacterium | reverse complement strand
GGCATCGCCCACGACACGCTGCTCGAATCGTACGTGCTCGAAGTGCATGAGCGCCACGACCTCGAGACGCTCGCGCGCCGGCACTGCGGCTGGCAGACGATCAGTTACGACGCGGTGACCGGCAAGGGCGCCTCGCGCATCTCTTTCGCCGAAGTCGACGTGGAGCGCGCTACGCAGTATTCGGCCGAGGACGCCGACTGCACGTTGTCGGTCCACGCCATCATGTACCCGAAGATCGCCGCCGAGGATAAGCTCAAGCGCATCTACGAGACGATCGAGCTGCCGGTGATGCCGGTTCTCCTGCGCATGGAAAGGAACGGCGTTTTGATCGATGCGGCCAAGCTCGAGGCGCACAGCCACGAGCTTGGCAAGGAAATGCTCGCGCTGGAACAGAAGGCCCACGAGGCGGCCGGCCAGCCTTTCAACCTGAACTCACCCAAGCAGATCCAGGAGATCCTGTTCGAACGGCAGGGACTGCCGGTAAAGAAGAAAACCCCCAGCGGCCAGCCCTCCACCGACGAGGACGTGCTGCAGGAGCTGGCCGCCGATTACCCGCTGCCCAAGCTGCTGCTCGAGTACCGCGGCATCGCCAAGCTCAAGTCGACCTACACCGACAAGTTGCCGCGCATGGTCAACGCCGCCACCGGGCGCGTGCACACCACGTATTCGCAGGCCGTCGCGGTCACCGGGCGGCTGTCCTCGAACGATCCCAACCTGCAGAACATCCCGATCCGCACGCCGCAGGGCCGGCGCATCCGCGAAGCCTTCATCGCGCCGCCGGGCTGGAAGATCGTCAGCGCCGACTACTCGCAGATCGAGCTGCGCATCATGGCGCACCTGTCGGGGGACGCGGGCCTGCGCCACGCGTTCGAGCACGGCCACGACGTGCACCGCGCCACCGCCGCCGAAGTGTTCGGGCGCAAGCTCGACGAGGTGACCGGGGACGAGCGTCGCGCCGCCAAGGCGATCAACTTCGGCCTGATCTACGGCATGTCGGCTTTCGGCCTGGCGCAGAACCTGGGCATCGAGCGCGCCACCGCGCAGGCCTACATCGACAGCTACTTCGCGCGCTACCCGGGCGTTGCGAGGTACATGCAGGAGACGCGGCAGCTGGCGCGCACCAACGGCTACGTGGAGACGGTGTTCGGCCGCCGCCTGTGGCTGCCGGAAATCAGGAGCGGCGGCCCGCAGCGGCGCCAGGCCGCCGAGCGCGCGGCGATCAACGCGCCGATGCAAGGCACCGCCGCCGACCTCATCAAGCTGGCGATGATCCGCGTGCAGGAATGGATCGAGGCACAGAGGCTCGCCACGCTGCTGGTCATGCAGGTCCACGACGAACTCGTGCTGCAGGTGCCCGAGGCGGAAACCGAAGCGGTGCGCGGCGCCCTGCCCGGCCTCATGCAGAACGTCGGCCAGCTCGACGTGCAGCTCATTGTCGACGTGGGCATGGGCGACAACTGGGACCAGGCGCACTGAGGAACAGGGGGAGGGACGGCCCTCCCCCCGTTAGCCGTCTGGAACAGGGGGAGGGACGGCCCTCCCCCCGTTACCCCCCTGCCGGGAACGGGTGCGCGCTGCGCGGCCCCTTGTAAAACCCAATGGTGGAGGTGGGGGCGAGGCCCCTAGTAAAACCCGGGCGCGGATATTTGAGCGGAAGCATCCGACCGTTACCCCTTCAATCTTTACTTCATTGCACCGAAGACTTTTCTGAGGATGCCACTGGCGGCTTCGGCGGGGTTGTGGCGGATGCGGGCTTCCTGCTCGGCGACCATGACGAACAGGCCGTCGAGGGCTTTCTGGGTGACGTAGCTGTCGAGGTTCGCGTCTTCCTTCTTCACCAGCCCGAGCTGCACGCCCTTGCCGGCGTATTCGTCGTATTTCTGCGCGAGGCTCACCCTTGCCGTAGCCTTCTTCACGATGGGAAGGAATTTCGCGCGCAGTTGGTCGCTGGTGTTGCGCTTGAAATACTGCGTCGCCGAGTCCTGCCCGCCGGTAAGGATGGCCTTGGCGTCCTGCACGCTCATCTTGCGCACCGAATCGACCAGCAAGGTCCTGGCTTCGGGCACGGCCGCTTCGGCCGCGCGATTGATGGCGAGGATGAGTTCATCGGCCTGCCGGCCCATGCCGAACTGGCGCAGCACCTTCTCGATCTTCTGCGCCGATTCGGGCAGCGGGATCTTTACCTTGCCGTTGCCGAAGAAACCGTCGGTCTTGCCAAGGGAGTCGACCGCGAATTGGGTCCCTGTGACGAGCGCCTCCCGCAACCCGCTCGCGGCATCCTGGCTGCTGATCGACTCGAGCCCGGCTACGGCCGGACCCGCTACGATCATGCTGGCGATCAGTGCGAACTGTCGCACCACCCTGCTGGTTTCCTTGCGCATTGGGGGCCTCCTGGGGAATCGGGTTCTCCTCGGGCCAGACGCCGAAGCACCCACCAGCTTATCCGCATTCGGACCCGGGCGGCGTCCGGCACAGCAGTCGGGGCTCGCCCCGATCGCCGATTCTCAGTCTGAATTCACAACATTCGATTCGCCGGACTCAAGTAGAGCGCGGCTCTCGTGTCAGCCAGCGTACCGGTACCGGTACATTTCGTAGCGCGCCGGGCTAGGTGACGCCGGCTTCGTGGGCCTGCTGGTCGGCGTGGTAGGAAGAGCGCACCATCGCGCCGATGGCCGCGTGACGAAAGCCCATCGCGCCGGCTTCGCGCTCGAACATCGCAAAGGTGTCCGGATGCACATACCTTTCGACCGGCAGGTGGTGCGGGCCGGGCTGCAGGTACTGCCCGATGGTGACCATGTCGACCGCATGGGCGCGCAGGTCGCGCATCACTGCGAGGATCTCGTCGTCGGTCTCGCCCAGCCCGACCATGAGGCCGGACTTGGTGGGCACCTGCGGGTGCAGGCGCTTGAATTCCTGCAGCAGCAAGAGCGAATGGCGATAGTTGCCGCCGGGCCGGGCGCGCTCGTACAGGCGCGGCACCGTCTCGAGGTTGTGGTTCATGACGTCGGGCGGCGCATCGACGAGGATGCCGAGCGCGCGATCCAGCCTGCCGCGGAAATCCGGCACCAGCACCTCGATGGTGGTCGACGGGGAGTGCTCCCGCACCGCGCGAATGCAGTCGACGAAATGCTGCGCGCCGCCATCCTTCAGGTCGTCGCGGTCCACGCTGGTGATCACCACGTAACGCAGCCTGAGCCGCGCAATGGTTTCGCCCAGGTGCCCGGGCTCCTCGCCGTCCGGCGCCAGCGGCCTTCCGTGGCCGACGTCGCAGAACGGGCAGCGTCGGGTGCAGATGTCGCCGAGGATCATGAACGTCGCGGTGCCCTTGCCGAAGCATTCGCCGATGTTCGGGCAGGAGGCTTCTTCGCAGACCGTGTGCAGCTTGTGCTCGCGCAGGATCTGCTTGATCTCGGTGAAACGCGAGTTCTGGCTGGGCGCCTTGACCCGGATCCAGTCGGGCTTGGTGAGAACGGCGCGCGGCACGACCTTGATCGCGAACCGCTCGAGGGTGCGCGAAGTCTTGGCTGCGCCTTTCTCCTTGACTCCGGGCTCACGCATGGACTTCTGCCGCTTGGCTTGCCAGCAGGTCGGCAAGGCGACGCGCAAGTTCGCTGCCGAGTTCGCCGGTTCCCGCGCGGACGCCGAGGTCGCTCGCCTGTGTTACCGCCAACCCCGGGTAACCGCAGGGATCGATGGCGCGGAACGGCGCGAGATCCATATCCACATTGAGGGCGAGGCCGTGCCAGGCGCGCCCCTTGGCGACGCGAATGCCGAGCGCGGCGATCTTGGCACTGCCGACATACACGCCCGGCGCGCCGGGTTTGCGTGCCGCGTCCAGGCCGTGCGCGGCCAGGAGGTCGATCACCGCCTGTTCGAGCAGCCGGACGAACTCGCGCACGCGGATGCCACGCCGGGCGATGTCGACCAGCGTGTAGACGATGAGCTGCCCGGGCCCGTGGTAGGTAACTTCGCCGCCGCGTTCGACCCGCACCACCGGAATCGCGGCAGCAGCCGCTTCGGCTGGCGCGGCGGGACCATGCGACAGGTCAGCGCCCTGGCCCAGCGTGTACACCGGCGGGTGCTCGAGCAGCCACAGCTCGTCGGGCGTGGCCGCGTCGCGCGCAGCGCTGAATCGGCGCATGGCCTGCAGGGCCTCGGCGTAGTCAATGAGCCCGAGCTTGCGCACCAAAGGCGCGTCGGCATACGGCACCGGTTCGAGCAGCACTTCGCTCACAGCACCATCACCACGGCGGGATGCGCGCACAGGTCCCGGTACAGCGCA
Organism: Betaproteobacteria bacterium; assembly: GCA_039931715.1. Lineage (GTDB taxonomy): Bacteria > Pseudomonadota > Gammaproteobacteria > Burkholderiales > SG8-39 > SZAS-79. The sequence goes on along the minus strand of JBDTRN010000112.1, from coordinate 4,954 downwards.
TCAAGCTGCTCGCGCGAGCGCGCCTCGACGGTGACCGTGATGCCGAGGTACTTGCCCTTGCTGCTGGGGCGCATCTCGAGGGTCTTCGGGTCGTAGTCAGGCGAGTGGCGCAGCACGATCTGAAGCACCTGCTGGGCGAAGTCGGCCTCGCGCCGGCCCATGATCTTGATCGGGAACTCGGTGGGGAACACGAGCAGCGACTCGCGCTTGGTGAATTCGGCTTCGCCATCCATGGGAGTCGGGTCGCTCGCGCAAAGGCCGCCGGCCTCGCTCAGGCGGCCTGGGCCTGCTTGCGCGCGCGCATGACTTCGTTCTTGAATTCCTGGTAGTGCTGCCAGGCCTTGCGGAACACCGGGCCAGGCTTGCCGTTGCCGACCGGCTTGCCGTCGAGGTCGACTATGGCGACGACTTCTTTCGACGAAGAGGTGACCCAGACCTCGTCGGCGCCGCGCAGCTCTGCTTCGGTGATTTCGCGCACCTGCATCGGCAGCTTGGCGCGCTCGACGATGTCGAACACCACATCAAGGGTAATGCCGGGGAGGATGAGGTTGTCCTTGGGCGGCGTGGCGATCACGCCGTCCTTGACGATATAGGCGTTGGAGGCCGAGGCCTCGGTGAGCATGCCGTCACGCAAGAGCAGGGTTTCGATCGCGCCTGCCTCGAACGACAGCTGGCGCAGCATGCAGTTGCCGATGAGCGAGATCGTCTTCAGGTCGCAGCGATGCCAGCGGAAATCCTGCGCGGTCACCGCCTTGGCGCCGTTTTCGACGACGTCCCTGGACGGGTTGACGAGCGGGTTCGACATCATGAACACCGTCGGCGTCGTGCCCTTGGGAAAGGAGTGGTCGCGCTTGGCCACGCCTCGCGTGACCTGCCAGTACACGCCCTGGTCGTCAAACGTCTGCTTTTCGATCACCTGTTCGATGATGCGGGTCCATTCGGCGCGCGAGTAGGGGTTGGCGATGCCGACCTCCGACAGGCTGCGCTCCATGCGCGCGAGGTGCCCCTCGAGGCGGAACGGCGCGCGCGAGTACACCGGCACCAGTTCGTAGATCCCGTCGCCGAAAATGAATCCCCGGTCGAGCACCGGTACTTGCGCTTCTTCCATCGGCATGAACTTGCCGTTCAGGAACACGGTCATGGCCACCTCGATTGTTGGTTGGTTGCGCGGCCCCGCGGGCCGGTTGTTCGGATACAGGCCGCGCGGAGAGTCGCGAAGGCGCACTCGCCCGATTCCGCAAGCCTGCGCGCCATGCTTACTTCATCCACAGCCTGAGTGTATCCCAGGCCCGCCCGAACACGCCCGCCACGCCGACCGATTCGAGCGCCACCACGGGATATTCGCCGACCGGCTTGCCCTCGAGCGTCACGCGCATCATGCCGATTTTCTGCCCCTGGCTGATGGGGGCGACGAGCGTCGGCTGCGCCAGCAGCTCGGCCTTGACCTTGTCGGCCTGGCCCTTGGGCACGGTGATGTACATGTCGTCGGTGAACCCTGCCTTGACCTCGGGCGCGCTGCCTTTCCATACCTTGATCGACTTCACCGGCTGGCTCTTGTCGTAGAGCTTGACCGCATCGAAGAACTGGAACCCCCAGTTGAGCAGCTTCTGCGATTCCTGCGCGCGCGTCGATTCCGAGGTCGAGCCCAGCAGCACCGACATCAGGCGCCGCGGCCCGCGCTTGGAGGATGCCACCAGGCAGTAGCCGGCCGCCTCCGTGTAGCCGGACTTCATGCCGTCCACCGACGGGTCGAGCCACAGCAGGCGGTTGCGGTTCATCTGCGTAATGTTGTTGTAGCGGTATTCCTTCATCGGGTAATAGGTGGCGTACTCGGCCGGGAAATCACGGATGAGCGCTGCGGCGAGCACATACATGTCGCGCGCCGAGCTGTAATGCTGCGGGTTGGGCAGGCCGTTGGAATTCATGAAGTTGCTGTTCTTCATGCCCAGGCGTTGCGCTTCGCGGTTCATCATCTGCGCGAAAACTTCCTCATTGCCCGCCACCGCCTCGGCCAGCGCGATGCACGCATCGTTGCCCGACTGCACGATCATGCCGCGGATGAGCTCGTCGACCGTCACCGGGCGGCTGGCCTCGATGAACATGCGCGAACCGCTCGCCTTCAACGCCTTTTCCGACACCGGCACCGTCCTGTCGAGTGCGAGCTTTTTTTCCTTGAGCGCCTGGAACACGAGGTAGGCAGTCATGATCTTGGTGAGCGAAGCGGGCTCGAAGCGTTCGTCGGGACGGTCGTTCGCAAGGATCTGCCCACTGGAAATGTCGGCGAGGATGTACGCCTTGCCGATCACCGGCGGCGGGGTCTGCGCCTGCGCGGCGGGAGGCCCCGCGCCCAGGGCCAAGGTAACGAATAGGGAGACGACGGCACGCAGCATGAGAACTCTGGAGGAAATTGGTCGGAAAACAGGCAGCAATTAGAGTGGCAGCAGAAACTGCGACCGGATACGCAAAACGAGCCCGGGCGGGCGGCCCGGATGGATTATCTGACCAGCAGGACGGGCTGCAGGTTCAACCCGGCGCGGATCCTCTCGGCCATCTGGCGCGCCTCGTCCTGCGAGGCGTACGGCCCCAGCTGCAGGCGAAACAGGCCACCCTGCGCGTTGACCTGCACGGATTCGTTGAGCCAGGCAAGCTCTCGGTACACGCGCACACGGAACGTCTCGGCATTATCTCGCATGGAGAACGCGCCCAGTTGCAGGTACACCCCGCGCGCATCGCTCGACACCGGCAGCGGCGGGGCCTCCTGTGGCGGCGCCTGCGCGGGGGGCGGCGGCGCGCTGTCGAATGCCGCGGTTTGCACCTGCGCGGGCGCCACGGCCTGCACCGGCGCGGCCGGCGCAGCCTGAATCTGCGCCGGCGGCGCGAATATCCGCCGGGGGGGCGGCACCACCAGCGCCTGCTGGCTACCGTCGGCGGGCAGGCCTTCCACCTCGACCAGCGTGCTCCCCGCCTGCACGTACCCAAGCTTGTATGCGGCGACATACGACAGGTCGATGATGCGTTCGGACAGGAATGGCCCGCGGTCGTTGATCCGCACCACCACGCTTCGGCCATTGGCGACGCTGGTGACGCGCACATAGCTGGGGATGGGCAGCGTGGGATGCGCGGCGGTCATCGCGTACATGTCGTAGGTTTCGCCGCTGGAGGTTTTTTGCCCGTGATATCGGCGCCCGTACCAGCTCCCCACGCCGCGCTGCCGAAAACCGCTCACCAGCCGCACCGGCACATAATCCCGGCCGAACACTTGGTAAGGGTTGTTGGCGAAGCGGTGCAGCGGTTCCCGGCGCGGTTGCGCATCGGCAATTCGGTCGAGATCCGGCGGGTTGTCCCCGGGGCCATCGTCCCTGTAGTACTTACCCGTGTTGGACTGGCTGCGGCCGGAAGCCTGCGCGCCCGGCTCACGCGATGCGGTCCGCGTTGGGCTGGAGGAACAAGCCGCCAGCACCAGCACAAGAGCGCCGAGCAACGCGAGCGTGAGCGGACGGCGGGCGGCCGGCGCGCTCATCATCTGGACGCCCTGGCGAACACCTCGCGCCCGTCGACGAGTGTGTGGCGCACCCGGCCGGTGAGTTCGTAGCCCATGAAAGGCGTGTTCTTGCCCTGGCTCCTGAGCGCTTCGGGGACCACGCGAAACGGCTCGGACGGGTCGAAAATCACGATGTCGGCCGGCGCACCAGGTTCGAGCCGACCTGACTTCACTCCCAGCACGCGCGCCGCATCGATGGTGACCTTGGCCAGCGCCTTCGACAGCGGCACCTTCGCCTCGACCGCCCATTTCAGCGTCAACGGCAGCAGCAACTCCAGGCCCGTCGCGCCGACTTCGGATTCGCCGAATGGCATCTGCTTGGCGTCCTCATCGACGGGGGTGTGGTCCGAGCAGATCACGTCAATGGTGCCGTCGGCCAGGCCGGTGCGCAATGCATCGCGATCCCGCACGCTGCGCAGTGGCGGCACCAGATGGCAATGCGAGTCGAAATAGCCCAGGTCCATCTCGGACAGATGCACATGGTGGATGCCGACATCGCAAGTGACCGGCAGCTTTTCCGCCTTGGCCGCGCGGATCATCGCCACCGCGCCCGCGGTGGAAATGCGGCACACGTGCAACCGCGTGCCCGTTTCACGCACCAGCTCAAGCAGGCGGCCCAGCGCGATGGTCTCGGCCATCGCGGGGATGCCGGGCAGCCCCAGGCGCGTGGCGACGTCGCCGTCGTGCGCAACGCCGTCGCGCGCGAGCGACAGGTCTTCGGCGCGCAGCCACACCGCGAAGCCGAACGTCCCCGCGTACTGCAGCGCGCGCCACAGCACCTGCGTGTCATCGAGGGGAACGTTGGCCTGGGTGAAGGCGAGGCAGCCGGACTCCGACAGCTCGGCCATCTCGGTGAGCCTCTCGCCGGCGAGTTTCACCGTGAGCGCGCCGATCGGGTAGAGCCTGGCATGGCTGAGCGACTTCGCGCGCCGGCGCAGCATGTCGACCAGGCCCGGCTCGTCCAGCGGCGGATCCGTATCCGGCGGGCAGGCCACGCTGGTCACCCCGCCGGCCACGGCGGCCTCCATTTCGGACTCCAATGTCGCCTTGTACTCGAAACCCGGCTCGCGCAGGCGCGCGCAGATGTCGACCAGCCCCGGCGCCACCACCAGTCCGGTCGCATCGATGACCCGGTCGGCAACCGCGCGGCCGGCGGCCGCGTCGAGCGCGACGATGCGCTCGCCCTCGATGAGCACGTCGCCTTTGCCGTCCCGGCCGCTGCCAGGATCAATGACGCGCCCACCCTTGATGAGGACTTTCATGCGTGCTCCCTGTTGCGGCACGCGCGAATCGGAGGACGGGCGACGGCGGGTTTGAGCATCCTAGTTGCCCGCGATGATGCTCATGACCGCCATGCGCACCGCGATGCCGAAGGTCACCTGCGGCAGGATCACTGAGTGCGGGCCGTCGGCG
>JBDTRN010000111.1:0-9346 GCA_039931715.1 Betaproteobacteria bacterium | reverse complement strand
AGCGACTGGTGCAGGTGCCAGCCCGAGGACATCACGTTGGGAATGCGCGGCCGGCACATGAACGTGCCGTGGTAGCCATGGCGGCGCAGCACCTGCTTGGTAGCACTGCGGAACAGCACCATCGCATCGGCCGCGGCCGTGGCCTCCTGGGTGCCGAAGGTGAACTCGAACTGGCTCGGACCGTACTCGCACTCGAGCGAGCGCAGCGGCAGGCCGAGCGCCTCGATGTTGCTGCGTAGCAGTTCGGCCACCGGCTCGATCAGGTCGTAGCGCGTCTCGGTGAGGTACTGGTAGCCCTGCGACAGCAGCTCGACCTCGGGGGGCGTGCCGGGCAGCCCGGGTTGGCCCGCGTCGGCAGGGCGCATGTGCGGGTCCACCACCTTGAACACATGGAATTCGACTTCCAGGCCGGCAATGAACTTGTAGCCCGCATTGCCCAGCTTGTTCACCGCGTTGCCGAGCAGCGCGCGGGTGGCGAAGGGTACCGGCTTGCCGTTGCCGAACCATGCATCGCACAGCAGCCAGCCGGTCTTTTCCAGCCAGGGCAGGACGCGAAACGTGGTCGGGTCGGCGACGATGACGAAATCGGCCGCACCCTGCATCTCGGGCATGTCGAACCCGCCGCCGCGCGTGAACACCGGGAACGCGGTCTTGTGCGAGGTGTCCTTGGCCAGCAGCGTGCTGGTGAGCGCGACGCCTTCGTACAGCGCGCGCTCCGCCTCGCCCACGGTGAGGGTCTTGCCGCGCAGCACGCCATGCTGGTCGGGAAACGAGAAGCGCACCACCTCGATACCGCGCGCCTTCATCTCCGCGGCGAGCGATTTGGCCGCCGCCTCCTGGGCCGCGTTCCACAGGCCATGCCGCTCGACGAAGCGCGTCGCGGTACTCATGCGTTTTCCTTGCCGAGGCGCGCCGCGGCCCAGTCGGACGCGAGCCGGCGCCTGAGGTCGGCCTCCTGCCAGTAGTCGTTCCACGTTGGCGTGGGGCCGATGCCGTCGATCGACGCCGGCCCGGTGATCGAACTCGCGACGGCCTCGTCGAGCACCATGATCGGCTTTTCGCCCGCGGCGGTGCGCTCGATCGCCTCGACCAGCATCTTGCGGTAGGTGATGAGGCCCTTGTCGGTGGTGCCGAGGTGCTCACGCGTGCGGTCCTGGATCGGGCCGGGCGATTCGACTGCCCACTGGTCGTGCACGTTGATGTCGTTGCCCATGCCGGTGTAGGTGGAGGTGCGTTGCTGTTCGGCGTCGAACCCGTAATGGTTCCACTTGCCCACGCGCGGCTTGTAGTCGGGCAGGGCGTACAACTGCAGGCGCTGGTCGCGCATCTTCTGCTTGTCGACCGGCCCGGTGAAGCTGGTGAAGATCGCGTACCAGTAGCAGCTCGTGTCGTCCACCGGCACGTGCCATTGCGAGATCGTCATCTCGGCGCTCATCGGGATCACAAAGGCCTGCGGGAACACGAGGTTGGTCACGCGCACGTGGGTGTCGGCATCGCTCAATTTCCTCAGCGCGATAAGGCGCATGCCATAGGGTGTCTTCTCGACACTGATCTCGGGACGGTCGAACTCGCGCAGCACCTGCGTGATCGGCATCGACGAGTCGGCCGAAGTGCCGCGGAATTGCCTGCCATAGCCGCCCGAAGTGTCCTCGTCCTCGAAGAAGCGGTGCAGGTACGACGCGTGCGCCGGGTCTATGCCGACTTCGAGCGCCTGCAGCCAGTTGCACTCGAGATGGCCCTTGAACGCGAAAGTGTGAGTGCCGGGGGCGACGAAGCAGTCGAAAGCCGGGAACGCCGGCGGCTCGCCTTCGCCCAGCCACGCGAACAGGATGCCGCTGCGTTCGACCACGGGATAGGCGCGCTGGCGGATGTGCTGGCGCAACTTGCTGCCCTCGGGCTCGGCCGGTGTCTGCATGCAGTGGCCGCCCACGTCGAACAGCCAGCCGTGGAACGCGCAACGCAGCCCGCCGTCCTCGATCCTCGCGTAGGCGAGGTCCGCGCCGCGATGCGGGCAGTCGCGATCGAGCATGCCGTAGCGGCCGGCCTCGTCACGGAACAGCACGAGGTCCTGGCCGAGCAGGCGCAGGGCCTTCACCGGCCGCTTGCCCTGCAGTTCGTCGACCAGCGCGGCCGGCTGCCAGTAGTTGCGCAGCAGCTTCCCGCCGGGCGTGAGCGCACCGGTACGGGTCATCAGGTCGTTTTGTTGGGCGCTGATCATGGCGTGTGTTTCGTATCGTTTGGGGTTCGCAAGCGCGAACTTTACTGCATCCTCCGGTCGCGCAGCGTTCGCGGGTTGACTCGGCAGGGAGGCTTCGGCATCCTTCGCCGCACTACACGCAGATAAGAAAATAAAGGAGGCATGTGACCATGCAGAACAAGGGATCGAAACTAGCGGCGCAATTACCGGCGGCCAAGGGGCGGCGCGAATTCATCAAGGCCGGCGCGGCGGTTGCGGCGATTGCGGGGCTGCCGACCGTGGCGCGCGCGCAGGGCGCAAAAATGAAGATCGGCCTCATGCTGCCCTACACCGGCACTTATGCGCCGCTGGGCGTGGCCATCGAAAACGGTTTCCGCCTCGCCCTGCAGGAGGCCGGCGGCAAGTTCGGCGGGCGCGAGGTGGAGTTCCTCAAGGTCGACGACGAGTCGGAGCCCTCCAAGGCCACCGACAACATCAACCGGCTGGTCACGCGCGACAAGGTCGACCTCGTGCTGGGCACGGTCCATTCCGGCGTCGCCGCCGGCATGATCCGCGTCACGCGCGACTCGGGTGTGTTGCACATCATCCCCAACGCCGGCTTCGGGCCGGCGGCCGGTGCGTTGTGCGCGCCGAACATCTTCCGCACCTCGTTCTCGAACTGGCAGTCGGGCTATGCCATGGGCGTGGTGATGGCCAAGCGCCCGACGGTCAAGAGTGTCGCGACGATCGCGTGGCGCTATGCGGCTGGCGAGGAATTCGTCAAGGGCTTCAAGGACGGCTACCTCAAGGGCGGCGGCAAGATCGCCAAGGAGTTGTGGCTGCCTTTCCCCAACGTGGAATTCCAGGCGCAGCTCACCGAGATCGCGGCGCTCAAGCCCGACGCAGTGTTCGCGTTTTTTGCCGGTGGCGGCGCGGCCAAGTTCCTCAAGGACTACAACCAGGCCGGCCTCATGAAGTCGGTGCCGCTGATGGGCTCGGGCTTCCTTACCGAAGGCGTGCTCGAAGCGGTCGGTGGCGCGGCTGAAGGCGTGGAAACCGCGCTGCACTATGCCGACGGACTCGAGACTCCCAAGAACCGCGCTTTTCGCCTCGCCTATGCCAAGACCTTCAAGCTGCAGCCGGACGTCTACGCGGTGGCCGGCTATGACTCGGGCTTGCTGCTCGATGGCGGAATGAAGGCGGTCAAGGGCGACTTTGGCCGCAAGAAAGACCTCATCAAGGCCATGGAGGCCACCAAGATCGACAGCCCGCGCGGGCCGATGCGCTTGTCGAAGGCGCACAACCCGATCCACGACCACTACCTGCGCAAGGTGGTGGGCAACGAGAACCGCGTGGCCGGCATCGCGGTCAAGGCGCTCGACGACGATCCAGCGATGATGGCCGCGTGCAAGATGACGTAAGCACAGGGGAACCCTCACGGCGGGTTCCCCCGTACCCCCTCCGCCACGGCGGGTGGGCGCACCGCAAGGGAGCAAACACGCGGCGGTTCCCCCGTACCCCCTCCCCCTGTGACGGGGTTAGCTTCTAGCTTTTTCGGCGCGACATGGATTTCAGCACTTTCCTGATTCAGCTTTTGAACGGCGTGCAGTACGGGCTGCTGCTGTTCCTGGTGTCCTCCGGCCTCACGCTGGTGTTCGGCATCATGGGCATCATCAACATCGCCCATGGCAGCTTCTACATGGTCGGTGCGTATCTCGCTTGGTCGCTCACCGCCGCGATCGGCAGTTTCTGGCTCGCCCTGCCGGTGGGCATAGTGCTGTCGGTGCTGATCGGCATGCTGCTCGAGTGGTTGGTGATCCGCTGGCTGTATGACCGCGACCACCTCTACCAGGTGCTGCTCACCTACGGCCTGATCCTCGTGTTCGAGGAACTGCGCAGCGTGATCTGGGGCGACGACGTGCGTGGCGTGAACATCCCGGAAATCCTGTCGGCATCGATCCCGCTCACCGAGAACCAGGCCTACCCGGTGTATCGCCTGTGGATCTCGGCGGTGTGCCTGGCGGTGGCCGCGCTGATGTACTGGGTGATCCAGAAGACGCGCCTCGGCATGATGATCCGCGCCGGCGCCTCGAACCGCGAGATGGTGCAGTCCTTAGGCATCAATATCCAGGTCGTCTACCGCGTGGTGTTCGCTGCGGGGCTCACGCTGGCGGCGCTGGCGGGCATGATCGCCGCCCCCGTGTCGGCGGTATTTCCCGGCATGGGCAACCAGGTGCTCATCATCTGCTTCGTGGTGGTGGTGATCGGCGGCCTGGGCTCAGTCAAGGGCGCGCTGATCGCCTCGCTCCTCATCGGGCTGGTGGACACCTTCGGCAAGGTGGTTACGCTGTCGGTGGGCGGGCTGAAGCTGCTGCCCGAGCTCTCGAGCATGACCGTGTACTTGCTCATGGCGGCGATCCTGTTGTGGCGGCCCGAGGGCCTGTTCGGGAAGAAGCTTTGACCGCGCCGGTGACTGCCCCCGGCACAGGCGGCACCGCCGGTGCCGTGGTGCTCGCCATCGCCGTGATCGCGCTGGCCGCCACGCCGTTCCTGGCCGAGAAGTTCTATGTCCAGTTCTTCGCCAAGCTCCTCATCATGGGAATCCTCGCGATGAGCCTCGACTTGCTGCTGGGGTACACGGGCCTGGTCTCGTTCGGCCACGCGGCGTATTACGGCGCGGCAGCCTACACGCTCGCGATCCTCACGCCGCAATACCAGGCGGCCAATTTCTGGACCTCGTTCCCGATTGCGATTGGTGTTTCGGCGCTGCTTGCGCTCGTGATCGGAGTGTTCGTGGTGCGCACGCACGGCATTTATTTCATCATGGTGACGCTCGCCTTCGCCCAGATGCTGTTCTTCCTGTTCCACGACACCAAGATCGCCGGTGGCAACGACGGCATCTACATCGACGTGCGGCCGGTGGCGAAGATCGGCGAGTGGCAGCCTTTCGACCTCGACAATTTCGTCCACATTTTCTATCTGGTGCTGGTGTGCTTCGTCGCGGTGTACATCCTGCTGCGGGTGGTGCTCGCGTCGCCGTTCGGCCGCGTGCTGGTGGGGATCAAGGCCAACGAGGCGCGCATGCGCTCGCTGGGGTTCCCCACCTTCCGCTACAAGCTGGTGGCCTTCGTCATCGCCGGGGCGATCGCGGGGGTGGCTGGCTACCTTTCGTCGATCCAGTTCGGCGTGGTCAACCCGGAAATGATGGGCTGGCACCTGTCGGGCGCGGTCATGATGATGGTGATCCTCGGCGGCATGGGCACCCTCATCGGGCCGATCATCGGCGCCGCGGTGTGGATGTTGCTCGAACTGGGGCTGCAGGGGCTGCCGAAAATCGGCGACGTAGATCTCGGCAAGCACTGGCAGTTGTGGATGGGCCTGTTCATCGTGCTCTCCTCGCTGCTGCTGCCCAATGGATTGCTCGGGCTGGGTTCTGCGGCGTGGCGCCGGTTGAGGAAACCCGCGGCCAATACAGGCGGGCGAGGCGATGGCTGAGGTCGTCCTTGCGACCCAGGCGCTGACGCGGCACTTCGGCGGCCTCGCGGCGGTGAGCGACGTGACCCTCGATGCGCGCATGGGCGAGCTGCACGCCGTGATCGGGCCCAACGGCGCGGGCAAGTCGACCCTCATCAACATGCTCTCGGGCGACCTCGTGCCCTCCAGCGGCCGTGTCTCGATCAATGGCCGCGACGTCACGGGCCAGGCTGCGCACCAGATCTCGCGCATGGGCGTGGGCCGCAGCTACCAGAAGACCAACGTGTTCCTCGCCTTCTCCGCGTTCGAGAATTGCCGCCTCGCGGCGCAGGCGCGGCGCAAGACCTCAATGCAGTTCTTCCGCCCGGCTTCGCGCCTGGCCGAGGTCAATCGCGTGGCGGAAGAGGCGCTCGAGGCCGCGGGCCTGGCGGACCGGGCGGGCGAATCCGCCAGCGCGCTTTCGCACGGCGAGCAGCGCCAGCTCGAGATTGCGATGACGCTCGCCACGCGCCCGCGGTTGCTGCTGCTTGACGAGCCGCTTGCCGGAATGGGCGCGGAGGAATCCGCCTCGATGGTGACGCTGCTCAAACGGCTGGCCGAAACGCACGCCATCCTGCTGGTGGAGCACGACATGGACGCAGTGTTCGCGCTGGCCGACCGCCTCACGGTGATGGTCAACGGCCAGGTGCTGGCGAGCGGCGCGCCCGACGCCATCCGTGCCAACGCCGACGTGCAGGAAGCCTACCTGGGGGAGTCGCATGCCTGAGGCGTCCGCCGCCGGTCCCCTCATCGACGCGCACGGGCTGCATACCTACTACGGCGCCAGCCACATCCTGCACGGCGTCGATTTCTCCATCGGGCGCGGCGAGTCGGTTGGCCTCATGGGCAGGAACGGCATGGGCAAGAGCACCCTCCTCAAGACCCTGCTCGGGCTGGTGCGCCCGCGCAAGGGCAGGGTGCGCGTCAAGGGCCTCGACATGACCGCCGCCGCGCCGCACCGCATCGCGCGCGCCGGAATAGCGTATGTGCCCGAGGGACGCGGCATCTTTCCCAACCTCAGCGTGAGCGAAAACCTGCTGATGGCCGCGCGCGCCGGCACCGACGGCAAACGCGAGTGGACGCTCGAGCGGGTGCTGGAAACTTTTCCTCGCCTGGGCGAGCGCCTCGGCCATGGCGGCGCGCAGCTCTCCGGTGGCGAGCAGCAGATGCTCACCATCGGCCGCGCGCTGCTCACGAACCCGGATCTGCTCATCCTCGACGAGGCCACCGAGGGGCTCGCGCCGCTCGTCGCGCGCGAGATCATGCAGATCGTCTCGCGCGTGCGCGCCTCGGGCATCGCCACCGTCATCGTCGACAAGAATTTCCGCGCAGTGAACGCGATCACCGACCGCAACGTGATCCTGGTCAAGGGCGAGGTGGTGTACTCCGGCCCGGCGGCCGAGCTGCGCGCCTTACCCGACGTGCACATGCGCTACCTCGGCGTTTAGGCGTGACCGGGGAGGGCAGCGTTGCGTCCGCCGCGCCGCGGCCGATGCTCGAGGTGCGCGACGTGCGCAAGGCGTTCGGCGAGCGTGGCTTGTTCCGCAGCGTAAGCCTCGACCTGTCGGCGGGCGACTATATCGCCATCCTCGGCGACTCGGGCGCCGGCAAGTCCACCCTGCTCAACGTGATCGCGGGCCTGGAGCCGGCCGACGGCGGCAGCATCCGCTTCGGCGGGCGCGAGCTGACTACGCTCGACGACGATGCGCTCACCCTGTTGCGGCGCGACCATTTTGGTTTCGTGTTCCAGGCCTTCCATGTGCTGCCGCACCTCGGTGTGGCGCAGAACGTGGCGTTGCCGCTGGCGCTGCGGCATGTCCCGCGCGCCGAAGCCGAAGCGCGTGCGCGCGCCGCGGTCGCTTCAGTAGGGCTCGCGGGGCGCGAGGACAGCATGCCGCGCGAACTCTCCGGCGGAGAACTTCAACGCGTCGCGATTGCGCGCGCCCTGGTAGGCAACCCCGCGTTGGTGCTGGCCGATGAGCCGACCGGCAACCTCGACCCCGACAACGCGCGCCAGGTGCTGGAGCTGTTTCGCGTGCAGGTGAAGGAGAAGGGCGCCGCGGCGATCCTCGTGACGCATTCGGAAGTGGCGGCGGCGACCGCGGATCGAAGGTATCGGCTTGGGCGGGATGGGTTGGCGTTGCTGGAACGCAGCGCGTAAGGTCTGCACCCGATGCGGTAGCATCCTCCCCGCCCCATGCCTGCCGCCCATCCCGACATCGAGTCCCCCTACGCCTGGCGCCGGCTTGCCGCCTCCTTCGCGCTCATGACCATCGGCGGATCGGGCATGTACGCGGTCTTTGTAGTCTTGCCGCTCCTGCAGAAGGAGTTCGGCACGACCCGGGCGGATGCCTCGATCCCGTGGCTGCTGACGACCCTGGGCTTTGGCTTTGGCGGCATCCTGGTCGGCAAGGTCACGGACCGCTGGGGCATCCTGCTGCCGTCGATCAGCGGCGCGCTTTTCCTCGGCGCGGGCTTTATCGCGGCCGCGCAAGCGCAAAGCCTGTGGCAATTCGCGCTGATCCAGGGCTTGGTCATCGCGATGTTCGGCAGCGCCGCAAGTTTCGGCCCGCTGATCGCGGACGTGTCGCACTGGTTCTCGAAACGGCGCGGCATGGCGATGGCGATCTGCGTGAGCGGAAACCTCGCCGCCGGCGCGCTCTGGCCGCCGATCCTGCAGTATTTTTTCGACCGGGCAGGGTGGCGGGCGACATTTGTGGGCACGGGCGTCGCGTGCGTCGCCTTGATGCTTCCGCTTGCCTTCGTGCTGAGGAAGCGCTCCCCGGTGGGCGAATCGGTGCCGCTTTCCGCCAAGGGAGGCCAATCTCTCCTGCCGCTCGGCTTCAGTCCCGGCATGCTGCAAGCCATCCTCGCGTTCGCGGGGTTCTGCTGCTGTGTTGCAATGGCCTTGCCGCAAGTGCATATCGTCGCGTACTGCGGCGACCTCGGTTACGGCACGGCGCGCGGTGCGCAGATGCTTTCGCTCATGCTCGGCACCGGGGTCGCCAGCCGGATCCTGATGGGCTGGATGTCGGACACGATCGGCGGATTGCGCACGCTCTTATTGGGTTCGGTGATGCAATGCGCCTCGCTCGCGTTGTTCGTGCCGTTCGACAGCGTGGGCTCGCTCTACGCGCTGTCCATCCTTTTCGGGTTCTTCCAGGGCGGCATCGTGCCGGCCTACACGCTGATCGTGCGCGAGTATTTCAGCCCCGCCGAAGCCGCCGGCCGGACCGGCGTTGTGCTGCTCGCAGCGCTCTTCGGGATGGGATTCGGTGGCTGGCTGGGCGGGTGGATCTTCGACTTCACCGGGTCGTATCGCAACGCGTTCGCTTTCGGCGTTGGTGCCAACCTCGTCAATATCGCGATCGTGGTGTGGCTGATCACGCGCGCAGGATTGCCGCTGTTGCACTATGGCCCCGCGAAGGGTGTTGGCAACATATCCCCCTGAGAGCCGCGCCCCGCCTAGGGGGTGGCTGTAAATTGGCAGTATTGGCTTGGCGCCGGACTACGGCCGCCAGGGCTCGCTGTAATTCTCCGCGCCGATCGCGCGCACGTCCTTGAGCCAGTCGCCTGCATACGGCCACGCCTGCGGCGCGTCCGGGTCTGGCCCCTGCCAGAAGCGCGCCAGCGGGCCGTTGCCGACTTTCTCGAGCG
>JBDTRN010000110.1:0-9369 GCA_039931715.1 Betaproteobacteria bacterium | reverse complement strand
CAGTCTAGCCGCTGTCGGCCTGCGCGACGGCAGTGCGCAGGCCGCCCGCAAACTGCGCCCACGCCACTCCGGCCATCGTCACCAGCGCGCCCGAGATCTTGAGCCAGGTAAATGTTTCCCCCAGCGTGATCCACGAGACCAGCCCGGCGATCGGCGGCATCATGTACATGAGGGGCGCGCTTTTGGCCACACCGCGCACCTGGTTGATCCAGGCCCATCCGAGCCAGCCGAGGAAGGAGGAGATCGTCACGGCATAGAACATCCACGCCCAGATGCTGGCGGGAAGCGTTGTCCACGGCTCGGCGGCGAAGGCGGGGAGGGTAACCAGCAGTACGGGAGGTGCACCTACCACCAGCGTGTAGCCAAGCAGCACCGGAGCGCCGTAGCGCGAGGTGAGCGGCCGCGCCACCACCGTGTAGAGGGAAAACAGGCCCGCCGCGAAGAGGAGCACGAGGTCGCCGAGGCCCGCGCGCAGCACGCCGCTTGAGAATTTGTCCGACATGAAAAGCAGGATGCCGAGGAATGCGGCAACGGTGCCGACTACCTGCGCGCTGCGCATCTTGTCGGCGCCGAGCGCCGCAAGGATGAGCAGAGTCCACAGCGGCCCGCTGGTGAGCACCAGGGAGCTCGAAAACGGCGTCGACAGGTGCAGCCCCCATGTCACCAGCCCCACGTGGGCCGTGTGGCCGATCAGGCCGGCCGCAATAAAGCGCGGCAGGTCGCGCCGGTGCGGCAGCGACTGGCGGAACCGGCCACGGTACAGCCATGCGAGCAGGGCGAGGCCAAGCAGCAGCATCCAGAGAAACCGCACGAACAGCATCGCAGCCACCGAAACCTGGTCGAGGATGGTCTTGGTGACCGAGAAATTCACGCCCCAGATGACCATGAGGGTGATCGCGATCGGGAAAGACCAGCGGGCCAGGCCTCTCTCGACAGGGATACTCATGGGGCAAGGATACAATACGGCCGTTTTTCAAACCGCATCCTGCCGTGAACGCGCCGAGTGATTCCTTCGACCATCGGACCGGCAAGCGCCTGGTGCGTGAAGCCGGCCTGGGCCTTGCGCCAGGCTCGGCATTCGGCACGTAAGGCGAGGGCTAGGTGCGTTGGTGTTTCGCGCGTCGCAGGCGCGCCTTGCCGACGGCGTGGCGCGCCAGGGCTGATGCCTGAGCGCGGACTAGCTTTTCGCGGCGGTGGCGGACAGGGAGCCTATTTCCCCGCTGATCTGGCCACCTTCCTCGATCCGGATGCTGCCATAGCGGATTTTCCCCGCGACCTTGCCGGAAGCATGGATGATGAGCTGCTTGCGCGCTGTCAGTTCACCATCGAAGCGACCATGGATCTCGGCAATGTCGATCGACGCGGTGCCATTGAACACGCCGTTCTCGGCGATGTGGATCACGCGGCTGTCGAGCGCGGACTCCACCCGGCCCTCGACAACGAGGGTGTCGCAGTCGGTGATCTCCACGCCCTTGAGTTTGACATCCGGCCCGACGATCAGCTTGCTGCCTTCTCCCGGCTTGGCACCAGGAGCCGCGCGCGCCTGAAATTCGGCCGCCGGCACCGCTGCGAGGTTGGGCGCTGCAGCGGGCGCAGCGGCGGCAGGGGCCACGGGAACGGTCGCAGGGGCGGGCGAAATTGGGCGCAGAAGGTGCTCTTCGCGACGGCGGAACAGGTTATCTCTTTGCAGCATGGTGACTCCCTTGGGTTGGACAAGCGGGTCTCACATTGCATGGAACGTGCCAGAAGAAAATTGCAGGGATAACAGCGGCTTGGCGGATCGTCCCAATGCAAGTGTGTCGGCAGCGCACGACAGCGCGTGCGGGGCGGGCGGCGCGCCGCGTTGATTGCGCTGGAGTTTCGGATGTCGTGCAGCGACAACACTGCCGTGTATCGCGCTTGCTACAATCGCGCGCAGAAAAATAGCCGGAGCAAGGCATGAACAACCTGTACGGCACGGCGATCCTCGCCGCAGGCCTGGTCCTCAGCAACGTCGTCCACGCGCACTTCGGCGACCACTCGAACGCGAGCCTGGAAGCCGGACTGCTGCACCCTTTCTCGGGGCTCGACCACATGCTTGCCATGATCGCCGTGGGCGCCTGGGCGGCCCAGGCTGGCGGCCGCGCGCTGCTGGCGATCCCGGCGGCCTTCATGGGCGCGATGGTGCTGGGCGCGGCGCTTGCGGTTGAAGGCGTAGTCGTGCCGATGGCCCACATGGGTATCGCGGGCTCCGTGCTCGTGGCCGGCCTGCTGGTCGCGCTGGCGGTGCGCAGCCCACTCGAATGGGCCCTGCCGATGATCGCCATGCTGGCGATCTTCCACGGCTACGCGCACGGCAGTGAAATGCCGCAGTTTTCCAGCCCGGGGCGCTACTTCGCCGGCTTCCTGATGGCCACAGCAGTGCTGCACTCCTGCGGAGTCGCAGCTGCCGTGGCACTACGAGGGCATATGACGGCGCTGCGCGCTGGCGGCGCGGTAGTATCGGTGACTGGGTTCCTCCTGCTGCTCGCCGCCTAGGGGCGGTTCGTCCGCCCGGCAGTGGCCGCGGCCGGGTCAGGCGGAGAATTCGCGCAGGAGCTGGCCCGGCAGGTGGTCCGTCGGGAGGATTCCGCCCTGGTCCGCAACACGGGTCCCGTTCACCCAGACGCCATGCAAGCCTCGGGCGCGAGTGGTGAGCCGGGCGCCCCCCGCGGGAAGGTCGCGCACCCTTTCTTTGGGACCGCGCCCGACGGTCGCCGGATCGAAGAGCATGAGGTCCGCGGCCTGGCCGACCGCCAGCGTGCCGCGGTCGGGGATGCCGAACAATGCCGCGGTCTGACCGGTGAGCCTGTAGACCGCCTGGGCAAGAGTCAGCACGCCCTTTGCGCGCACCCAGTGGCCGAGCAGGTGCAGGCCGAAGCCCGCATCGTTGAAGAAAGTCAGGTGCGCACCGGCGTCCGAAAGTGACACCAGGCTGTAGGGATGGCGGATCAGGCGGGCGACGGCTTCCTCGTCCGCGTTCATGGTGAGCGCGACGAAGACGGTGCGCAGGTCTTCCGCCAAGGCGAGGTCGAAGAAGAAATCCAGCGGGTCCTTGCGCGTCTCGGCGGCCAGTTCGGCGAGCGTGCGCTGCTCGTAGCGCGCATGTCCGGGCAGGAAGGTTTCCACCACCTGCACCTTGTCCCACTCGCCGTTGAAATTGCGCACATGGGCCGGGCGCGAAAGCTCATCGCGGATCGACTGGCGAAAGGCGGGGTCGGCGAGTTTGGCTTTGCGCGCCTCGCCCTTCAGAGCGAACGCAGGTTGCCAGGCGGCAAGGCTTTCGATCGGGTAGGGCGATTCGAGGGTGAAATCGAACGACAGCGGGCAGCAGGAGATCGCGCCCATCATCGCGTGGCCCCGCGCATTGGCCGCGCTGATCGCGTCAAGCTCGTCGAACACAACACGCGGATTGGTCGGGTTGTGCAGCAGCGCCGCGACCACGACCGGGCGGCCGCTTTCAGCCGCGAGCGATTCGAGGAACGCCGGCGTGCTTTGTCCGCCCTTGGTGAGCATGAACACGCCGCGGCCGGACTCCTTGAGGCTGGTGACTAGGACGCGCAACTCTTCCTCGCTCGCCAGGCGCGAAGGCATCGGCAAGCCGCCATGGCCGTTGTGGGCCGGCGAGGTGGATGTGGCGAACCCGATGGCCCCGGCCTGCATCGCTTCCACAACGATGGCCCGCATTTGCGCGATCTCGGGCGCGGTGGCGGCACGCCTGGGCGCGTCGTCCCCCATCACGAAAGTGCGGATCGACGAATGGCCGACGAATGCGGCGATGTTCAGTGCGGTTCCCTGGCGTTCGAGCAGGTCCATGTATTGCGGAAAGCTCTCGAAATCCCAGCACACTCCGGCGCGCAGCGTTTCCAGGCCCATGCCCTCGACCTGGGTGAGGTTCTGCATCACCTGCTCGCGGTCGCCGGGCTTGCACGGCGCGATGGTGAAGCCGCAATTGCCGATGATCGCCGTGGTTACCCCGAGCGCGGGCGATGGCGTGGCCCACGGATCCCACGTGATCTGGGCGTCGTAATGGGTGTGGTTGTCGATGATGCCGGGCATCAGTGCCAGGCCGGTGGCATCGATGGTTTCGGCGGCGGGCGCGTCGATCCTGCCGATCGCGGCAATGCGTCCGCCTTCGACCGCGAGATCGGCGATGACCCCGGGTGAGCCCCGGCCGTCGAAAACGGTCGCGTTGCGGATCAGGAGGGAAACCATGCGGCTGATAGGATAGCGTCTCCTCAACGATTGGTGGGCAGCCGCGCATGAAACTCTACGAAATTCCCGGCCAGGTCGCCGTCGTCACAGGCGCGGCGCGCGGCATCGGGCTTGCGACCGCACAGCTCATGGCCAAGGCGGGCGCTTCTGTGGCCATGCTGGACGTTGACGGCACCGCGGTGGCTGGCGAGGCTGAGCGCATCGGCGCCAGCGCCGCGGCGTGGACCTGCGACGTGACTTCCGAGAGCGCAGTCGAGGCGGTGTTTGCCGCCATCGAGAAGCGCTTCGGCCGCATAGACGTGCTGGTCAACAATGCCGGTGCAGCGGTGCGCAAGCCCGCGGTGGACCTGTCGATGGAAGAATGGCACCGGGTCATCGACCTCAACCTGGGCGGCGTATTCCTTTGCTCGCGCCTGGCGGCCCGCACGATGGGGGCCAAGGGCGGCGGCTGCATCGTGAACCTGGCCTCGATCATGGGCTTCTCCGGCGGAATATTCCCGAACGCCTCCTACCAGGCCTCGAAAGGCGGGGTGGTGAACCTGACGCGCGCGCTGGCGCTTGAGTGGGCCGAGAAAAAGATACGCGTCAACGCCGTTGCGCCGACATTCGTGAAGACCGATCTCACGGTGCCGATCTTTTCCAATCCCGAAGTGCTCGCCAAGGTCATGGCGCACACGCCGCTGGGTGAACTGCCCGAAGCGGCCGACATTGCAGCGGCGATCCTGTTTCTGGCCAGTCCCGCAGCGCGTTTCATCACCGGCGTCACGTTGCCGGTCGACTCGGGCTATCTCGCCCGCTGAAGGAGCCACGGGCGTGTCGTCGCAGTGCACCTGTTGCACGCCGGGTGCCGATTGCGCAATAGTGTTGCGGCGTTAGTACCCCGCCCTGAAATCCACCAGATTGAGCGCCGGCTGGCCGGCACGCACGCGTTCAATGTTCTCCACGACCTTCGCCATTGCGGTGCGTGGTTCGGTGAGGGCCGCGGTATGCGGAGTGACCGTCACCCCGGGGTGGGCCCACAGCGGGGAATCGGCGGGCAAGGGCTCGGGGTCGAAAACATCGAGGTAGGCATGGGCGAGACGGCCCGAATCGAGCGCCGCCAGGGTGTCGGCCACGACCACGTGCCCGCCACGCGCCACGTTGATGATCGCGCCGCCTGGCGGCATTTGCGCGTAAGCCTTCGCATTCAGGACGCCGCGCGTTTGGTCCGTGAGCGGCAGCAGGCACACCACGACCTGGCTGCGAGCGAGCATCGCGTCGATGCCGTCGGCGCCCGAAAATATTTCGACGCCGGAAATCTCGGCCGGACGGCGCTTCCAGCCCGCCACCTTGAACCCCATCGAGCGCAGCATCTGCGCGACCGAAGTGCCAAGCTCACCCAGCCCGAGGATGCCGATGGTGCGGTCCGAGGTCATGTACTGGGGCAGCCGGTGCCACTTTTTCTGCGCCTGCTGGGTGCGATAGACGTAGTGGTGGCGGTGGTAGTCGAGCACATGGGCCGTGACGGACTCGGTCATGGCGGCGACCATGCCTGGATCGATGAGCCTCGCCAGCGGCTTGTCGCGGGGGAAGGTGGGATCGGCGAGCAATCCGTCCACGCCCATGAACAGCGACTGGACCAGGCGCACGTTGGGCAACTGGCCGACCACGCCCTTTTTTGGAATGGCGACCAGCGCGATGTCGATGGCCGCGGGTTCGAAGCTGTCGGGCGTGAAGAAGCGGTCCTGCGGCAGCAGCGCCGACAACTTGGGGACCCACTCCCCGACCGGCAGGAGTTGCGAAACGAAAAGGATGTTCATGAGTCGTCTATTGGTTGGGCTTGAAACCGGAGGCGCGGATCACCGGCCCCCACTTGTCGTAATCGCCTTTCACGATAGCGGCCAGTTCGGCCGGGCCAAGACCGGTGGGCTCGAGGCCCATCTGCTCGAGGCGCTGCTTCATATCCGGGGAGCGCACGACTTCGATCGCGGCGCGCGCATAGCGGTCAATGATGTCGCGCGGTGTTTTTGCCGGGGCGAACAGCGCATACCAGCCGTTGCCCTCGATGTTGTAACCCAGTTCCTTGAAGGTCGGCACCTCGGCCGCGAGCGGCGAACGCTGCGCGCCCGACACCGCGAGCACCCGTGCCTTGCCGGCCCGCACAAGCGTGAGCGCGTCGGCCAGCACGAACATCGCCGCCTTGATCTCGCCGCCGGCGAGCGCCTGCAATGCGGGGGCGGTGCCCTTATAGGGGATATGGGTCATGTCGATGCCGGCACTTTTGGAAAACAACACGCCGAAGTAGTGCGGCAGGCTGCCCGCGGCCGCCGACGCGTAGTCACCTGACTTCGGGTCTTTCTTCACCAGCGCGATGTATTCCGCGACGTTCTTCGCCGGCACTTCGGCATTCACCAGCAGCGAAAGCTGGAAATTCACCAAGTGCGCAATCGGCTCGAAATCCCGGAACGGGTCGTAGCGAAGGTTCGCGCCGTGGGAGTGGGGGAACGCGGCCATGGTGGCCACCGGCGTGAGCAGGATCGTGGTGCCGTCGGGCGGCGATGCCTTGACCGTTTCGTTGCCGACGATTCCGCCAGCGCCGGGTTTGTTCTCGACGATCACGTTCTGGCCAATCAGTGGACGCATGCGGTCGGCGAGCAGCCGGGTCAGGGTGTCGCTCGATGCGCCCGGTGGATAGCCGAGCACGATGCGCAGGGTCTTGTCCTGCGCGAAGACCGTGCAGGCGAGGCAGGCGAGCAGCGCGGCCAGCAGCGCACGTTGAGTTTTCATGGGAGTTCCCGCGTCGTTTGGAGGCGGCAGGATGGTAGCATTCCCGCTCGTAAAAGCTCACCAGCCGGACCGACACTGGAGCGGACTTTCCTGCCATGCCCCTCAGCCACCTCGAACACTTCCTGATCCAGAGCGCCAATCTCGAGAAGACCCGCGACTGGTACGTCGAAGTGCTCGGCATGCGCGTCGGCCCATCGCCCGATTTCAAGTTCCCGGTGTACTGGATGTATCTCGGCGACACCGATGTGCTGCACCTGACCCAGGGCGGCGGGGGCACTAGCGAGAACCGCAGGAAATTCCTCGGCCAGCAGTCCGACGCAGTCAGTGGTTCGGGCGTGGTCGACCACGTGGCGTTCCGCTGCACCGGCCTGGCTCAGATGATGGAGCACCTGACGCGCCTCGGGATTGCCTTCACTCAGCGGATGGTGGACGACCAGGGCCTGTTCCAGCTTTTCCTCATGGATCCGAACGACGTCAAAATCGAACTGAACTTCGCTAATTCCGAGACCGCCGGCGTGCGGCCGGAACTGATGGCCTCCGACATGCCCGCAGGAGAGCGCAAATGAGTGTCCGCAATTTCAGTGACGAGACCCTGACCGCCGAAGTGCTGCGGCGCATGGACCACACGCCCGACCCGCGCCTCAAGGCAGTCATGGGAAGCCTCGTGAAGCACCTGCATTCCTTCGTGCGCGAGGTGAAGCCCACGCCCGCCGAATGGCAGGCGGGGATCGACTTCCTCACCGAGACCGGGCATTGGTGCAAGGACGGGCGGCAGGAATTCATCCTCATGTCGGACACGCTCGGCGTGTCGATGCTGGTCGATTTCCTCAGCTACGGCAAGGAAGCGGGGGCAACCGAATCGACCGTGTTCGGCCCGTTCTTCGTCAAGGACGCCCCCGAGATGCCGCTCGGCGCGAATATCGCCAAGTCAGGCACGCCCGGCGAACCTTGCACGGTGACGGGAAGCGTCAAAGGGTTGGACGGCAAGCCGGTGGCCGGCGCGGTGGTCGACGTGTGGGAAACGGGTGGGGACGGGTTCTACGATGTGCAGAAGGGCGAGGGAACCAACCTGCGCGCCCGTTTTCGCACCGACTCCCACGGCAGGTTCGATTTCAAGTGCGTCCTGCCGGTGAGTTATCCCGTGCCGCACGACGGACCGGTGGGTCGGATGCTGACCGCCACCGAGCGGCACCCGATGCGCCCCGCACACTTGCACACGATGTTCAGCGCACCGGGTTTCGAGACGCTGGTGACGCATCTCTTCGTGCGCGGCGACAAGTACCTCGATTCCGACGCCGTCTTCGGCGTCAAGGATTCGCTCGTAGTGGATTTCGTCAAATCCCCTGCAGGCGAATACACCGCCCACTACGACTTCGTCCTCCGGCCTGCCAAAGGAAAATAGCCATGCCCGTTGCCAGCGAAAAAGACATCCTCGCGCTCGAAGCCCGGCGCTATGCCGCGATGATCGCTCTCGACGAGGCCGAACTGGGACGCCTGTTCGGCGACGACCTCATCTACGTGCATTCGAGCGGCGCAGTGGACACCAAGGCGAGCTACATCCACGCCCTCAGGACGGGCAAGTTCCGCTACACGAAGTGCGAGCGTTTCGAGGAGAAGGTGCGCCTGTACGGTGACACGGCGCTGGTCACGGGACGGGCCGTGTTCGAGGCCCTCACCGAAGGCGCGCCCAAGACCCTGCGCCTGCGCTACCTCAACGTCTGGGCGAAGGGGGCGGAGGGCTGGAGATTGGTCGGCTGGCAGTCCTGCCCGCTGCTTGCCTGAGGCGGGGAGTCCTCGTGGGGCTCAGCCCCAGACTTCGCGCGCCACCTCGACGATGCGCTCGAGCTTTCTCCACTGGTCGTCCTGCGACAGGTTATTGCCGTGGTGCGTGCTTGAGAAGCCGCACTGCGGCGACAGGCAAAGGTTTTCCAGCGGCACGAATTTCGCGGCCGCGTCGATGCGGCGCTTGATGGTGTCCTTGTCCTCGAGCTGGCCGAACTTGGTGGTCACCAGCCCAAGCACCACCGTCTTACCCTTGGGCACGTAGCGCAGCGGATCGAAAGTGCCGGCGCGCTCGGAGTCGAACTCCATGAAGAAACCGTCGAGGTTGGCCGAGAACAGCGCTTCGACCACAGGCTCGTAGCCGCCCGAGGCGACCCAGGTGCTCTTGAAGTTGCCGCGGCAGGTGTGCATCGTCACCGCCATCCCGGCGGGACGATGCTTCAACGCCGCGTTGATCGTGTCTGCATAGGTGCGCGGCAGCTTGACCGGGTCGTCGCCGTTGGCGCGGCAGTTGGACTGGATCTTCTCGTCGCACAAGTAGGCGAAGCTGGTGTCATCCAGTTGCAGGTAGGTGCAGCCCGCCTTTCC
>JBDTRN010000109.1:0-9383 GCA_039931715.1 Betaproteobacteria bacterium | reverse complement strand
CCAGCTAGGCAACGCGCTCAAGCAGCGCTTTGCCGGCTGGCGCTGCCATTTCCTCACCGCCGACCTGCGCATGGCGAAAATGATCCGCCTGTCGCCCAGCCGGCGTGTGCCCCTCTTCAACGGCGCGATCGAATGCCGGCTGTTCGAGTTCGTGGTGGTCGCGGGGTCGAACAGGAAGTAGCGGTGCGGGCGCGGACATCTCCGCAGCGAGGAATCCCCTCAGTCGTCGATCCGCCCGCGCAGCGCCTTGAGCTTGCCGCGCAGGACTTTGCCTTCGACGCGTTTCTTCTTCGCGCTGCGGCTCGGTTTGGTCGGCCTGCGCTTCTTCGGGACGAACGCGGCGTCGCGAACCAACTCGTGCAGCCGCGCCATGGCCTCCGCGCGGTTCATGTCCTGGCTGCGGTGCTGCTGCGCCTTGATCACCACTACGCCGGTGCGCGTGATGCGCTGGTCGGACAGCCTGAGGAGGCGCTCTTTGACCGCGTCAGGGAGGGAAGAGGCGCGGACGTCGAATCGCAGGTGAATCGCGTTGGAGACTTTGTTGACGTTCTGGCCGCCGGCGCCCTGCGCGCGCACCGCGGTGATCTCGACTTCCCCTTCCGGGATGACGATGTCCGGGCCGGGCATGGCGCCTACTTGGCCTTGCTCTCCATGCCTTTCTTGAGCAGCTCGGCGACAACCTCGTTGAGGTTGCCCTCGCGCTTCTCGGCGAGCGCGTGCAGCTTGGCGACCAGCTCCTCGTTGAGCTTCACCGCGAACGGCACCAGGCCGGCGGCGCGGTCGAGGTCGCGTTGCTCGCGCCGGCCGGGCTGCGCAGGCTGGCCACGCCCTGGCGCGCCGGGCGCACGCGGAGCACCCGCGGCGCCGGGCTGGGGTTTCAGGCGCAGGCCCTTGAGCTTTTCGAGATCGGTCTTCTTCATTCCTGGTTTCCTTGGTAATTCCTGACTTTATTTTTACGAGACTTAGGTAGCGAGCGGCCCTCCGGGTAGCTGTAATAATAGATATGTAATAGTTTCCGGGACGCGCCCCAGCTGCCGCCCGGCACCGCGCCGGTCGCGCCGGTCAGACGATGTCGAGGTGGGCGATGCCCTCGTTGAGGTCGCGGTTCTTGGAGCCCTTGCCGTTCAGCTTGATGTTCAGGCGCACCTCGTTGGTCGAGTCGGCGAAGCGCAGCGCATCCTCGTAGCTGATGCGGTCGGCCTCGTGCAGGTCGAACAGGGCCTGGTCGAAGGTCTGCATGCCCAGTTCCCTCGACTTCTTCATGATCTCCTTGATGCCGGTGACTTCGCCCTTGAAAATCAGGTCGGACACCAGCGGCGAATTGAGCAGCACCTCGACCGCCGCGGCGCGCCCCTTGCCTTCCTTGAGCGGGATCAGGCGTTGCGAGACCACCGCCTTGAGGTTGAGCGACAGGTCCATGAGCAGCTGGTGGCGCCGCTCCTCGGGGAAGAAGTTGATGATCCGGTCCAGGGCCTGGTTGGAGTTGTTGGCGTGCAGGGTGCCCAGCGCAAGGTGGCCGGTTTCGGCAAACGCGATGGCGTGCTCCATGACCTCGCGCTCGCGGATTTCGCCGATCAGGATCACGTCGGGCGCCTGGCGCAGGGTGTTCTTCAGGGCGGCCTCCCACGAGTCGGTGTCCACACCCACTTCGCGCTGCGTGATCACGCAGTTGCGGTGCGGGTGCACGTACTCGACCGGGTCCTCGATGGTGATGATGTGGCCGTGCGAGTTGGCGTTGCGGTAGCCGATCATCGCCGCCAGCGAGGTCGACTTGCCCGAGCCCGTGCCGCCGACGAACAGCACCAGCCCGCGCTTGGTCATGATCACGTCCTTCAGCACCGGGGGGAGCTTGAGGTCGTCGAAATCGGGGATCGAGGTGGTGATCGTGCGCATGATCATGCCCACCTTCTGCATCTGGATGAAGGCGTTCACGCGAAAGCGCCCGATGCCGGAGGGGCTGATGGCGAAGTTGCACTCCTTGGTGGCCTCGAACTGCGCTGCCTGCTTGTCGTTCATGACCGCGCGCGCGAGCATCGCCGTGTGCTGCGAGGTGAGCGGCGTCTGCGACAGCGGCTGCATTTTGCCGTCGCCCTTCATCGCCGGCGGGAAGCCCTCGGTGATGAACAGGTCGGAGCCCTTCTTCGCCAGCATCGCGCGCAGAAGGTCGTAGATGAATTTTGTTGCCTGTTCGCTTTCCATGGCCGTTCTCCTATCCCGCGAAGGTTTCCTTGTTGGCCGCCTTGCTGCGCGCCTCGGGTACCGAGATGACATTGCGCTTCACGAGGTCGGACAGGTTCTGGTCGAGCGTCTGCATGCCGTACTGTGAGCCGGTCTGGATCGCCGAGTACATCTGCGGGATCTTGGCTTCGCGGATCAGGTTGTTGATCGCCGGCGTGCCGATCATGATCTCGTGCGCGGCGACGCGGCCGCTGCCGTCCTTGGTCTTGAGCAGGGTCTGCGAGATGATCGCGCGCAGGCTGGTCGAGATCATGGCGCGGATCATGTCCTTTTCCGCGGCAGGGAACACGTCGATGATCCGGTCGATCGTCTTGGCCGCCGACGAGGTGTGCAGGGTGCCGAACACCAGGTGGCCGGTTTCCGCGCCCGACAGCGCCAGGCGGATGGTTTCCAGGTCCCGCATCTCGCCCACCAGGATCACGTCCGGGTCCTCGCGCAGCGCGGAGCGCAGCGCGTTGGAAAACGACAGCGTGTGCGGGCCCACCTCACGCTGGTTGATCAGGCACTTCTTCGATTCGTGCACGAACTCGATCGGGTCCTCGATGGTCAGGATGTGGCCCTCTTCGGATTCGTTCTTGTGGTTGACCATCGCCGCGAGGGTGGTCGACTTGCCCGAGCCCGTCGGGCCGGTAACCAGCACCACGCCGCGCGGGTAGTCGGAGATGTCCTTGAAGATCTTGGGCGCCTTGAGATCCTCCAGCGACAGGATCTTGGAGGGAATCACCCGCATCACCGCCGCCGCGCCGCGTTGCTGCACGAAGGCGTTGACGCGAAAGCGCGCGAGGTTGGGGATCGCGAACGAGAAGTCGCACTCGAGGTTCTCCTCGTAGAACTTCCTTTGCCCGTCGTTCATGATGTCGTAGATCATCCCGTGCACGTCCTTGTGGTCCATGGCCGGGAGGTTGATGCGCTTCACGTCGCCGTGCACGCGGATCATGGGTGGCAGGCCGGAGGACAGGTGCAGGTCGGATGCTTTGTTCTTGACTACGAAGGCAAGGAGCTCGGTCAGATCCATTACAATCCCCCGGGGGAAGAAGAGGCAGGGTGGGGCGCGGCCGATTGCGGTCCTGATCGAATTCGCGCGGGCAACGCAGGTGGAAAATTATGGCGGCAATCGATGATAACTTGCAAGCCGTTGCGGCGCGCATCCGCGAAGCCGCCCGGGCCGCGGGACGCGATGCGTCCGCCGTGCGCCTGCTTGCGGTGACCAAAACCGTGCCGCACGCGGCAATCAGCGAAGCTTATGCCGCGGGCCAGCGCAGTTTTGGCGAGAACTACGTCCAGGAGGCGCTCGACAAGCAGGCCGCCCTCGCCGCCGCCGGGTCCTGCGGCGATATCGAATGGCACCTGATCGGCCCCCTGCAAAGTAACAAGACCCGCGCCGCGGCGCAGTGCTTTGACTGGGTTCACACCATCGACCGCGAAAAGGTTGCGCGCCGGTTGTCCGATGCGCGCCCTGCCGGCGCGCCACCGCTCAACGTCCTCGTGCAGGTCAACGTCTCCGGCGAGGCGAGCAAGAGTGGCGTACCGCCGGGCGAGGCCGAGCAGCTTGCCCGCGCGGTGACACAGTGCCCGCGCCTGCGGCTGCGTGGCCTGATGGCGATCCCCGAACCCACCGACGATGCGCGACTGCAGGCTGAGCGATATCACTCCGTGCGCGCCTTGTTCGATGCAATGAACGCCAGCGGATTCGCGCTCGATACGCTGTCGATGGGCATGTCGCAGGACCTCGAGGCCGCCATTGCGCAGGGCTCCACGATGGTTCGCGTCGGCACGGCCCTGTTCGGTGAGCGCGATTACGCAAAGGCGGCGGCATGAAGATCGCGTTCATCGGCGGTGGCAACATGGCGAGCGCTCTCATCGGCGGCCTGCTCGCCAAAGGCTATGCAGTCGACGCGGTATCGGTGGTCGAGCTCATCGCGCCGGCGCGTGCCGCGCTGGCGGCGAAGTACAAGGTCCATGTTAGCGAAGCGCCCGATGAGCGCACGTTTGTCGCCGACACCATCGTGCTCGCGGTCAAGCCGCAGGACATGCGCAGCGCCGTCACCGGGATGGGAAGCCGGCTGCAGGGCCAGCTCGTGATCAGCATCGCGGCCGGGATCCGGCTCGAGGACCTGTCGCGCTGGCTGGGCGGCTACCGCAAGTTGGTGCGCGTCATGCCCAATACACCCGCGCTCATCGGCGCCGGCATCGCCGGCCTCTATGCGGGCCCCGAAGTCAGCGTCGACGAAAGACAGCGCGCGCAAACCGTCCTCGGTGCCGTCGGCAAGACCGTATGGGTCGAGGACGAAGCGCTCATCGACCCGGTGACCGCGGTATCGGGGAGCGGCCCGGCTTACGTGTTCTACTTCATCGAGGCACTCGAAAAGGCCGGCGTCGACCTCGGGCTGGCGCCGCAGGCCGCGCGGGTGCTGGCGATAGAGACTTTCGTCGGCGCGGCACGGCTGGCGGCCGAAAGCAGCGAGCCGCCGGGTGTGCTGCGCGAGAGGGTCACCTCCAAGGGGGGCACTACAGAGGCTGCGCTCAAGGTCTTCGCCGCCGAGGACATCGCGGAGCGCATCGGCAAGGCGCTCAAGGCCGCCAGTGACCGCGGCGCGGAGATGGGCCGGCAGCTTGGCAAGGACGCCTGAACATGCTCGCCCAGATCCTTGAGTTCCTCATCGATTCGGTCTCGGGATTCTTCGTGTTCCTCCTGCTCGCGCGGTTCCATTTCCAGTGGCTGCGCGTGTCGTTCCGCAACCAGTTCGGCGGTTTCATCATCGGCCTGACCAACTGGATCGTGATGCCGGCGCGCCGCGTGATTCCCGGCCTCGCCGGCCTCGACCTGCCCACGCTCGTGGCGGCCTGGGTCATCCAGGTGGTGACGCTCGCCCTCGTCTTCATGGTGCGCGGGCACGACCTCATGGCCGCGCCAGGTGCGATGGCGGCGGTGCTCTCCGGGCTCGCCCTTTTCGACCTGATGCGCTTCAGCCTGTACCTGCTCATCTTTGCGCTCATCGTGCAGGCGGTGCTGTCGTGGACCAACCCGTCCTCGCCGGTCGGCGCGATCTTCGATGCCGTCGTGCGCCCGTTCCTGCGCCCCATCCGGCGCTTCGTCCCGCCGATATCGAACGTCGACCTCTCGCCGCTGGTGCTGCTGATCCTGCTCCAGGTGGTGCTGATCCCGCTCGCCTACGGGCGCGCGACGTTCGCGGGCCTGTTCTGAGCGCGGCGATGCCCAGCCGCAGCGCGCCGTGGAAAGGCTGAGCGCCGTCCTCGAGCCGGACACCGGGCACGGCACGCTGGGCGCGTGCCCGGTCGCGCCGGACGCATTACAGGGGATCAAGCGCCAGCAGACCAATCCAGCCCGCTGGAAAGGCTGCGCGTGGCAGGAATTCCGCGACGCACTGGGCGCGCTGGGCGTCGAGGTGGCGGAGTCGAAGGCAGCGCGCGGGGCATACGCAACCGATGCGGGCGGCACAGCCTACGGCCTGCCGCACGGCGTGGTGGTGGCGCGTAGCGCCGCGCAGGTCGCCGCCTTGATGGGCGCCGCACAGACGCACCGCGTCCCCG
The DNA here is from genome assembly GCA_039931715.1 of Betaproteobacteria bacterium. GTDB lineage: Bacteria > Pseudomonadota > Gammaproteobacteria > Burkholderiales > SG8-39 > SZAS-79. The sequence continues at coordinate 3,593 of JBDTRN010000109.1, read as the reverse complement.
TGACCGTGCGCGGCGGCGGGCTGACGACCGAAGGAGAGTCGGTCGCTTTCGGCGGTGTGCTCCTCGACATGACCGGCATGAGCCGGGTGGTCGCAATCGATGCCGCCGCCGGGACCGTGCGCACCCAGGCCGGGATCTTCTGGCACAGCCTGGCCGAGGAACTGCGCCGCGAGGGCCTCGACTACCTGTCCGCGCCGCTCAACCTCACTTCGTCGGTGGGCGGTACGCTCGGGGTGGGCGGCATCGACGTCAACTCCGCGCGCCTTGGCTGCAGCGCGGACCAGGCGCTCGCGCTGCAGGTGGTCACGCCCACGGGCGAGATCGTCGAGTGCTCCGACACGCTCAACGCGGACCTGTTCGCGCGCGTCATCCTCGGCTACGGCCAGTTCGGCGTCATCACCGAGGCCACGCTCAAAGTGCGGCCCTACACGCCGCTGCGCATGCACTACTACTATTACTCGTCGCTGCGCACGGCGATCGAAGACCTGCAGATGCTCGACCGCGACGATGCGAGCGACTATTCCGGCATCCTCACGATCCTCGATTGCGCGGTCAACCTGCTGGTGGCGTTCGACTCGGCCGAGCGTGAAGCGGCGTTCCGCGCGCGCTGGGAGGCGCGCCTGCGCGGCCACGGCGAGCTGGGATTCGGGTTGCGCATGCTCGGACGCTATGCACTGCGACCGTGGCGGCTGGGCGAGGCGTGGTTCCTGCTGCAGCGCAAGCGTGAGCTGTTTCCCGAACTGCGCCGCGCCGAATACATGCGCGAGGGCATGATGCTCGACCGCACGGTGGTGTTCTCGCGCGCGGTGTGGAAATTCTGGGGTGGGCGGCAGATGGTGATCCCCGACCTGGCCACCTCGGCGCCCAAGTTCGCCGATGCGGTCGAACGGGGCAACGCGGTGTGCAGAAAATACTTCCCGCATTACACGCTCTACTGCGTGGGCATCCGCCTGCGCCGCGACCATCGCGAGCACTACGAGATGTCGTGCATCCCGCCCGATGCCGAGGAATGGGCCTATGGCTGCGAGTTCGAGCCCATGACCAACGGCCGCACCTACAGCCGCGACCACCTGCAGTCGTTCAAGAACGCGATCTACGATATCGGCGTCGACATGGGCGCGAGCTACTACCGCTTCGGCGGCATGATGAAGGGCTACATCCGCCGCGTGTTCGGCGATGCGCTGGTCGAGCGCCACCTCGCCATGAAGCGCAAGGCCGACCCGGCGATGATCCTCAACCGCGACGTGATCTTCTGATGTTCGGCCGCGTCGGCCGGAACGCAAACAAGGCGGGCCACGCGGCGTGCAGCGGCTGCAGCCTGTGCCTGCTCGTGTGCCCGGCGTGGCGCAGCACGCACGACCCGCGCCTGACGCCCGAAGGCCGCGCCAAGGCACTGCAGCATGGAGCGACAGCTGAGGATGTGCGCGCTTCGGTGGAGGCCTGCACGCTGTGCGGCGCCTGCGAGCCGGTGTGTCCCGAACGCATCGATCTCGTCGGCATGACGCTCGACCTGCGCATGAGGCTGGTCGACGCGAAAGCGGTCAAGGTGGCCCAAGCCGGGATGCGCGCCCGCGTGCGAAGCAACGCAGTGGCCGCGCGAACGCTCCTGCTCGCAGGACCTTCGCTGCTCGCCAAAGAGGCGCTGCTCGCCAGGATCGAAGCCCTGCTTGGCGCCCGGGCCTGCCCCGACGATGGCGCCGATATCGCCCAGGCCCTCGCCGCCGGCGTGCCGGTTCCGCCCGAGCGGCTGGCGGAATTCCTCGCCGGCCTGCGCCACGCGAAACGCCTTGTGGTCGAAGACGGTGCCTGGATGCGCCACCTGCGTGTGTGGTTGCCGAAGACCCGCATTGCCGGACTGGGCGAAGCGCTTTCCAGCCTTGCCGCCGTGCGTCGCGGGCTGCGCAGTACCGATCTCTACGTGATCGAGCCGCGTGCCTACCATGGCGACTACGCGCGGCTGGTCGGCCATTACGACCGCCTGCGCGCCGAGCGCGGCTGCGCGTTCAACCTCGACCTGCAGCGCATCGCGATTCCCGCCCACGGGCAGGCCGGCTGGATCCTGAAAGGACTCGCCGTGGACCGTGTGGTGGTCGAAAGGCAGGAGGACGCCGCCGCTTTCGAGGCACTGGGCGCCCACGCCGTGGTGCACATCGCGGAATTGGCGGATCATTAACGCCATGCAGCCCAGGCCCACCCATGCGTTCGGTTGACGTCATCATCGTCGGCGCCAGCCTGTCGGCCGCCGCGGCGGCCAAGCGGCTCGTCGACGCGGGGCTGGAAACCGTCATCCTCGAGCGCAAGGAACTGCCGCGCCACAAGATCTGCAGCGGCATCCTGTCGCCGCGCGGGCACCGCTTCCTCCTCGAGAATTTCGGCCCGCTGCCGCGCGAGGCCCTGCACGAACCGACCGCGTGCCGCGGCGTGACGTTCCACTTCCCGTCGATGGTGTCGTTGTCGATGGATTTTTTTGGCGGCACCACGCCCCACCTGCACCGCAAACATTCCGACCACTGGGCGATCAAGCGCAGCGGCGCCGAGGTGCACGACCAGACCTCCTTCGCCGGCCTGCAGGACAACGGCGACCACGTCATCGTGCATGCGCGCAAGAAAGGCGAGCCAATCGAGTACCGCGCGCGCCAGGTCATCGGCGCCGACGGCCCGAGCTCGCTGGTGACCCGCTCGATCTACCCGGACTACCCGCAGCAGATCCCGTGGTTCTTCGTCGGCCAGAAGTTCCATTCCATCATCGAGTGCCCGCTCGACGAGGAGTACTTCCATTTCTGGTTTCACCCGGGCCTGGGCCACTACACGTGGAGCCACGCGCGCGACGGCCGCCAGATCGTCGGCGTAGGTTTCAAGCGCGGCGATAATTTCGCCCGCAAGCACCTCAACGTGGTGAAGTACCTGGAGGAAAAGCACGGCGTGCACCTCGAGCCGCACACCGAGGACGAGGGCTGCGCGGAGAATTTCGGCCCCTCCCTCATCAACCGCTATGTGTTCGGCAAGGGCAACGTGCTGGTCACCGGCCAGGCGGCCGGGTTCCTCAACATGATTGGCGAGGGCATGAGCTGCGCGCTGCATTCGGGCGCCATCGCGGGCGAGGCGATCGTCGAGGCGCGCGTGACCGGCCGCCCGGTGCAGGAGATGTACCGCCGGATGATTGCCTCCGAAGTACGCCGCACGACCGACCAGTGGAACCCGCTCAAGATCGCCTTCGACAAACCGCACGAGGCCGACTTCCCCAAGGCGCTCATGGCGCTGGGATGGCGCGACCGCGCCAAGGTGCTGCGCGACATGTGGCGGTTCGTGGTGCTGTACAAGGAATTCAACTGGGGACGGCAGATTTTCCGCGAGATGCTGCAGCGGCCGGTGATCGGCGGCTACTCGATGCAACGCTGGCTCTAGGAAGGGAAGGAGGGGCTGCCGCCCCTCCTCAGACCTCCCCGCACAAAAAAACGCCGCACCTTTGGGTGCGGCGGTGGTCTCCTCCAGCGGCTGCGTTGGGATCAGGCAGCCAGCTTGGCCTTCTTTTTCTCGTCGAAGAACTGCTCGTCTTCGGTCGACCCATGCAGCGCGGTGGTCGAGGCCTTGCC
>JBDTRN010000108.1:0-9423 GCA_039931715.1 Betaproteobacteria bacterium | reverse complement strand
CGAACCCCGCCGGCAGTTCCACCGGCACGTCCTTCATTGAATGCACCGCGAGGTCGGCCCGGCCGTCGTCCATCGCGACTTCGAGCTCCTTGATGAACAGGCCCTTGCCGCCCTCGAGCGAGAGCTTGGCGTCCTGCAGCTCGTCGCCACGGGTGGTCATGGGAAGCAGCTCGACGATGCTTGCCGGATACGCCGCTGCCAGCCGTGCCTGCACGTACTCGGCCTGCCAGAGCGCGAGGCTGCTCTCGCGCGTGGCGATCACGATCCGCCGCGGCGCGGCGCTCGTAGGGGATGGGATGGGGGAGGCCATGCGCAAGGAGGCGCGATTCTAGCAGCCCTTCACTTCTCGCCGAGGACCTCGCGCACCTCGGGCCACTGGCGCCGGCTCACCGGCATCCTTTCGGCCAGGCCCTCGAGCAGCACCTCCCAGTGCGCCTCGTCGTCGGGGCTGCCGGCTGCGCGCTCGAAACCGCGGATCGCGGCTCGCGCCACGAGGCAGTTGCGGTGGATGCGGATAAACGTCGCCGAGAATTCCTTTTCGAGCGATACCAGCGATTCTTCGATCAGGTGCTCGCGCTCGCGGGTGCGCAGGGTCACATATTTCAGCTCGGCCTTGAAGTAGGCGACTTCCGCCACCGGCACGAGGTGGATGCGGTTGCGCTCGACGATGGCGAAATGCGCGCGCGGTCCGCCGTGCGCGCGCTCCAGCGCCGCCGCCGGCGGCGGACCGGCGTGCTGCGCCTTGCGCAGCGCCCCGGCCAGGCGGGCGGCGCGCACGGGCTTGAGCAGGTAGTCGAGCGCATTGAGCTCGAAAGCTTCGAGCGCATGCTCTTCGTGCGCGGTCACGAACACGATCCCCGGTCCGGCCTCGAGGCCGGCCAGGTGGCGGGCCACTTCCATGCCGGACATGCCCGGCATGTCGATGTCGAGCAGCAGCACCTCGGCCGCGCTGGCGGGCAGGCGGTCGAGCACTTCGAGGCCGTTGGCCGCCTCGCCCACTACCTCGGTGGGGTAGTCCGCGCGCAGGTCATCGAGCAATTCGCGCATGCGGCTGCGCGCCGGCGGCTCGTCATCGGCGATGAAAAGGCGCAGCGGCTGCGGCGTCATGCGGCCTCGTGCTGCCCGGCGGGGCGCTCGGTGATGTGCGGGAACTCGATGTCCACCTGGAAGCGCCCGTCGACCACGCGCGTGGTCATGCGCGCCTCGGCGTCGAAGAACAGCGTCAGGCGCTCGCGCAGGTTGTCGAGCGCCATGTGGTTGCCGGGGCGCACGGCCGCGCCCGGCGGCATCGGATTGACCATCCGCACGAAAACGCGCTCGCCACGGCCTTCGATGCGCACGAGGACTTCGCCGGTGCCCGTGCCGGGCTCGACGCCGTGGTAAACCGCGTTCTCGAGCAGCGGCTGGAGCACCAGCGGCGGCAGCAGCGCGTCCTGCGGCGCGCCGTCGATGTCCCAGGTGATTCGCAGCCGCTCACCCAGGCGCAACTGCTCGATGTTGGCGTAGCGCTCCAGCAGCGCGATCTCTTCTGCCAGCCGGACGAACTTGCGCGCGTCGGACATGAGTTCGCGAAACAGGTCGGCGAGATCCTCGAGCGCAATCTCGGCGCGCTTGGGGTCGCGCCGGATCAGCGACAGCACCGCGTTGAGGCTGTTGAACAGGAAGTGCGGCCGGATGCGCGCCTGCAGCGCCTGCAGCCGGGCCTCGGTCAGTGCCGGCGAAAAGGCCTTGGCGCGCAGGCGCAGGTAGCCCAGAAGCGCAACCGCAAGGGCCGCAGTGAACGCGAGCGTGCGGGGAAGCGGGTGCGGATTGCCTGTCGGCATGAACGACTGCAGCGCGCCCGACACAGCGGCGACCACGGCCATGACCGTGACGAGGACCGCCAGGGCGGCCGGGTAGAACGCCAGCCGCGCGAGCAGCGGCGAGATTGCATACAGAGCGATGATGCTCGCCAGCAGTGCCGGCTCGAGGAACGCGGCATCCTGCGCAAATCGCTCCAGCCCCCTCGTCCATCCAGTCTCGGCATACAGGGCAGCGGCGATCGCGGCGAGGTTGACGGCCACCAGGATGCGCGCCGTAACCCCGAGGTTGCGCAGGTCCGGCAACCCGTCGGAATAGGCGTTTTGCTTTATACTCATTGCACTTACGCTCGATCGCCCCGGGGGTGTTGTCGCAGGTGGCTTTAGAATGGGGCTGCGATCCGTCGCGCCTGACTCATTCCAGTATGCCCCATGGCACCTAGACAATCAAAACGGCGCTCGCCCGGCGCGAATGGCGCCGCAAAAGCCGCCCCCAAACCCGTCGCCAGCCGCGCCAAAGCCTGGTCCGGGCGTTTCTCCGAACCCGTCGACGAACTCGTCAAGCGCTTCACCGCTTCGGTTTCGTTCGACCGGCGCCTTGCCGCAGCCGATATCCGCGGGTCGCTCGCCCATGCGCGCATGTTGAGCGCGCAGAAAATCCTTACGCGCACCGACCTCAAGGCCATCGAGCGCGGGCTGGCGGCCATCGGCGCGGAGATCGAAGCCGGCAAGTTCGCGTGGTCGCTCGACGCCGAGGACGTGCACCTCAACATCGAAAAGCGCCTGACCGCGCTGGTGGGTGACGCCGGCAAGCGCCTGCATACCGGCCGCTCGCGCAACGACCAGGTTGCGACCGATGTGCGCCTGTACCTGCGCGACGAGATCGATGCGATCCGCGCCGCCCTCGCCACGCTGCAGGCGCAGTTGCTCGATGCGGCGGCCCGGTATGCCGACGTAGTGATGCCTGGCTTCACCCACATGCAGGTGGCGCAACCGGTGACCTTCGGCCACCACCTGCTCGCCTATTTCGAGATGTTCGAACGTGACCGCGAGCGCCTCGTCGACTGCCGGCGCCGGGTGAACCGGCTGCCGCTGGGGGCGGCGGCCCTGGCCGGAACCACATTTGCGATCGATCGCCAGCACGTCGCCACGGAACTGGGCTTCGAGGCCCTGTGCGAGAACTCGCTCGACGCGGTTTCCGATCGCGACTTCGCGATCGAATTCACCGCGGCGGCCTCGCTCATCCTCGTGCACCTGTCGCGCTTTTCCGAGGAACTCATCGTCTGGATGAGCCAGCGCTACCGCTTCATCACCATCCCCGACCGCTTCTGCACCGGCTCGTCGATCATGCCGCAGAAAAAGAATCCCGACGTGCCCGAACTGGTGCGTGGCAAGGCCGGCCGCGTCTTCGGGCACCTGGTGGGCCTGCTGACCCTCATGAAGGCCCAGCCGCTCGCCTACAACAAGGACAACCAGGAGGACAAGGAGCCCCTGTTCGACACCATCGACACTGTGCGCGACTGCCTTGCGGTATTTGCCGGACTGGTGGTGGGCATCCGCCCGGTGCCCGAGAGAATGCGTGCCGCGGCACTCGAAGGCTTCGCCACGGCGACCGACCTCGCCGATTACCTCGTCGGCAAGGGCGTGCCGTTTCGCGACGCGCACGAGATCGTCGCGCTGGCGGTACGCGAGGCGGAGTCGCAGGGCTGCGATCTCGCCGACCTGCCGCTGGCCACGCTGCGGCGGTTTTCGCCTGCCATTGGCGCCGACGTGGCGGGGTGGCTCACGCTCGAAGGATCGGTCGCGCGCCGCAGCCACCGCGGCGGGACCGCGCCGGCGCAGGTGCTGCGCGCCATTGCCCGCGGCCGCAAGAAGCTGGCGGCGACATGAGCGATGCGACCGGGCCCGAGCGCATAGGGAAATACCCGGTCATCAAGCTTCTGGGGAGCGGCGCGACATCCGTGGTTTATTTGTGCAACGACCCCTTCAACGACCGCAACGTGGCCGTCAAGTTGGTGTCGACGGACCTGTTCGACGATCCCGCGCAGGGCAAGCTCTTCAAGAAGCTGTTCGTCAACGAGGCATCGCTCGCGGGCCGCCTGCAGCACCCGCACATCGTGCAGATCTATGACGCGGTGGCCGAGGACAGGCTCAATTACATAGTGATGGAATACGTCGACGGCGGCACGCTGGAGAAGTTCTGCGCCCACGACAACCTGCTGCCCATCGAGCACGTGGTGGAGATGGCGTTCAAGTGCGCGCGCGCGCTCGAATTCGCGCATCGCCAGGGCATCACCCACCGCGACATCAAGCCGGCCAACATCCTGCACGCCGGCGGGTCCGACGTGAAGGTGACCGATTTCGGCGCCGCCCTCATCGCCACCGCCGAGACGACCCAGGTGGCGGCCATCGGCTCGCCCGCCTACATGTCCCCGCAGCAGGTCAAGGAGCACCCGCTCGACCATCGCACCGACATCTACTCGATGGGCGTGGTGATGTACCACCTGCTCACCGGGCGGCTGCCGTTCCAGGCGAGCAACAATTTCAGCCTGATCTACCAGATCACCACCATGGACCCGCCGCTGCCGAGTTCCCTGCGGCCGGAGATCCCGGCCCGCGTGGAAGCGATTGTGATGCGCGCGATGGCGCGCGAGCACGACGATCGTTATCCCGACTGGGAGGCGTTTTCCGTCGACCTGGCTGATGCGTTCCGAAGCGAAAATCTCGGCGCCGAGCAGGCGGGCTTTGCCGACACCGACAAGTTCGAGACCCTGCGCCGCCTCGCGTTTTTCGAGAAATTCACCGACGCCGAGCTCTGGGAGGTCGCCAACATGTCGTCCTGGCGCACGGCCGGCGCCGGCGAGGTGCTCATGCGCGAAGGCGAGCCTGGCGATTTCTTCTGCATCCTCGCCGAGGGCGAGGTCAAGATCACCAAGAACGGCAAGCTGCTCAACCTGCTGCGCGCCGGCGAGTCGTTCGGCGAAATGGCCTACCTGGCCAAGTCAACGCCCGTGCGGGTAGCCGACGTCACAGTCATGGACGGCGCGAAGATCATTTCGGTGGCCACGCCCAACCTCGAGCAGGCTTCCGACAACTGCCGCCACAAGTTCGACCGCGCTTTCATGGAAATCCTGGTCGAGCGGCTCACGATGGCCAACGTGCGGCTGTCGGGCGTGTAGGGGCGAGGGAGCCATGTCGGGCGAAACCACGGCAGGCGCCCTGCCCGAGCGGATCGGCAAATACCCGGTGGTCGCCAAGCTTGGCGAAGGCGCGACCAGCGAGGTCTACCTGTGCCACGACCCTTTCAACGACCGCGACGTGGCGGTCAAGCGCATCTTCCCCGAGGCGCTGCGCGACGGCGCGGGAGGCGGGGTGTACCGCAAGCTGTTCCTCGCCGAGGCGTCGCTGGCCGGGAAGCTGTCGCATCCGCACATTGTGGCGATCTACGATGCGGTGATCGAGCAGGATTCGGGCTACATCGTGATGGAGTATGTCGCCGGCGGGACGCTCGAGCCGCACACCGCGCCCGAAAGCCTGCTGCCGATCGACAAGATCGTCGAGATCGTGTTCAAGTGCACGCGGGCGCTCTCGTACGCCAACCAGCTTGGCGTCACCCATCGCGACATCAAGCCCGGCAACATCCTCATGTCCGGCCCCACCGACATCAAGATCTCCGATTTCGGCCTGGCCCTGTCCTCTGGCATCGAGACCACCCAGGTCACCGGGATCGGCTCGCCCGCCTACATGTCGCCCGAGCAGATCCGCGAGCAGCCGCTGTCGCAGCAGACCGACATCTATTCGCTCGGCGTGGTGATGTACCAGCTCCTGACGGGGCACCTGCCCTACCAGGCGTCCAACAATTTCAGCATGATCTACCAGATCACCACCACCGACCCGGCGCCGCCCTCGTCATTGCGCGACGGCATCCCGATGTCCGTCGACCGCATCGTGCGCAAGGCGATGCACAAGGACCAGGCCAAGCGCTACCAGGCGTGGGAGGATTTCGCCAAGGACCTCGCCGAAGCGTTTCGCGCCGACAGCCTGGCACGCAAGAGCGAGGAGTTCGCCGACAGCGAGAAATTCAACGCGCTGCGTGCGCTCGAATTTTTCCGCCGCTTCTCGGACCCCGAACTGTGGGAAGTGGTCACCATCGGCGCGTGGGAGAAAGTCCCCGCCGGCACCACGCTGATGCGTGAGGGGGAAGTGGGAGACCACTTCTGCGTGCTGATCTCGGGCGAGGTCAAGGTGACCAAGAACCGCAAGCTGCTCAACGTGCTCGGGGCGGGCGAATGCTTCGGGGAGATGGCCTACCTGTCCGAGACGTCCAACATGCGGGGGGCGAGCATCGGCGCCAACAGCGAGTCGCGCCTGGTGCGCATCAATGTGGCCGAACTGATGGCCGCCAGCGAAACCTGCCGGCTCAAGTTCGACCGGGCATTCATCGCTATCCTGGTCGAGCGGCTCAACCTCGCGAATACGCGGCTGACTAGCGCCTGAGAGGCGCCGCCGTGCGGTGGCGTTTACTCCCCCGATCGCACGACCGGGGCGCGGCCGAAGAGGCCGGTCAGGCCGCCTGGTTGGCGACGACCGGCTCGAGAAGCTTCTGCAGTTCGCCGGCCTGGTACATCTCGCGCAGGATGTCCGACCCGCCGACGAATTCGCCGTTGACGTAGAGCTGCGGGATGGTGGGCCAGTTGGCGAACGCCTTGATGCCCTGCCGGATCGCGGGCTCTTCCAGCACATTGACCGTGAACAGGCTCTTCACGCCGCACGCGCTGAGGATCTGGATCGCGGCCTGGGAAAAGCCGCATTGCGGGAACTGGGGGGTGCCCTTCATGTACAGGACCACCGGGTTGCCGGTGACCTGCCCTTTGATGACTTGCTGAACGTCCATGGTCGCCTCACAGGCTGAAAGTAGGTCGGGAAATTACCTGATCAAATTACTCAAGATTGTACTTTCCGACGCTGATGCGTGCAATACCTGCCAGGTCGGGCCGCGAAAACACCGATTCAAGCCCCGCCGCAGCCAGCAGGTCGCGTACCGCTGCGTCCTGCCCTGCCCCGTGCTCGAGCCCAACCCATCCTCCCGCATTCAGATGGCCTCCCGCGGCAGCAACGATACGGCGGGTTGATTCCAGCCCGTCCGCGCCGCCGGCGAGCGCACCGGGCGGCTCAAAACGCAGGTCGCCCTGCTGCAGGTGGTGATCGCCCGCGGCAACGTACGGCGGGTTGGACACCACCACGTCGAAACGTTCCCCGCCCACAGCGGCAAACCAATCGCCCTGCATGAAGCGGACTTCGAGGCCGTGCCGGGCGGCATTCGCGCGCGCGACGCCGAGGGCAGCGGCGCTGAAATCGACTGCAGTGACACGCGTATCCGGCCGCTCGTGCTTGACGGAAATCGCGATCGCGCCCGAACCGGTGCCGAGATCGAGGAGGCTGCCATTGTCCGGCAGGTGTTCGAGCGCGAAATCGACCAGCATTTCGGTTTCCGGCCGGGGGATGAGGACATCCGGGCTCACTGCAAAAGTGAGACTGTAGAACTCGCGCTCGCCCAGGATATAGGCCACCGGTTCGCCCCGGCGGCGCCGCGCTGCGGCCTCGAGAAAGGCATCTTCCGCGTTGGCGCCGAGGATGTACTCGGGATGGGCCGCGAGCACGGCACGCGAATGCCCGCTGGCAGCCGCAAGCAGCAGGCGCGCCTCCGGCAGGTCGATCCCGCTGGCGGCAAGCGCTTCGGCCAGCGTCATGCTGCCGGGCGGCCCCCGGCCTGGTCCTCGGCCAGGTCGGCCAGCTGCTCGGCCTGCAGTTCCGTAGATAGCGCATTGACGACGTCGTCGAGTTCCCCGTCCATGATGCGGTCGAGCTTGTACAGGGTCAGGTTGATGCGGTGGTCGGTCAGCCGCCCCTGCGGGTAGTTGTAGGTACGAATGCGCTCCGAGCGGTCGCCCGAGCCGATGAGCGACTTGCGCGTAGCCGCGGTTTTCGCCGACTGCTCGCGCATCTGCTGGTCCTTGATGCGCGCCGCGAGCACGGACAGCGCCTGCGCCTTGTTCTTGTGCTGCGAGCGGCCGTCCTGGCATTCGACCACGATGCCCGTGGGCAGGTGGGTGATGCGCACCGCGGAGTCTGTCTTGTTGATGTGCTGGCCGCCCGCGCCCGAGGCGCGGAAGGTGTCGATGCGCATCTCGGCCGGGTTCAGCACGACATCGTCGATCTCGTCGACTTCCGGCATGACGGCGACTGTGCAGGCCGACGTGTGGATGCGGCCCTGCGCCTCTGTGACGGGCACCCTCTGCACGCGGTGCCCACCGGATTCGAACTTGAGCTTCGAGTACGCCCCCTGCCCGATGAGCTTGGCGATCACCTCCTTGTAGCCGCCAAGTTCGGAGCCGCTCTCCGACACGATCTCGACCTGCCATCCCTGACGCTCGGCGAAACGGGTGTACATGCGCAGCAGGTCGGCCGCGAACAGGCCCGACTCGTCCCCGCCGGTGCCGGCGCGAATCTCGAGGAAGGTATTGCGGTCGTCGTTGGGATCCTTGGGCAGCAGGGCCTTCTGCAGCTCGGCGGCCAGGGTTTCCATGCGTTCGCGCGCGGCCTTGAGTTCCTCGTCGGCAAAGCTGCGCATCGCCGGGTCCGACGCCATGTCGCGGGCGGCATCGGCGTCGCTTTCGGCCTGCCGGTGGCGCGAATACAGCCCGACCACCGCGGACAAGTCCGAATGCTCGCGCGCAAGCCTGCGGAAGCTGTCCATGTCCTTGGCGGCCGACTCCTCCGACAACAGCCGGTCGAGCTCCTGCAGGCGCGAGGCGAGTTGCTCCAGCTTGGAGCGCAGGGACGCTTTCATGGGCATGCCATGGCAGGTGACGCTCGGGGGGCCGCTAACGCTTGATGTGGAACAGCTGCGCGACCACGTCGGCCAGCGCGCGGCGCTCCTCGCCCTGCGCGCTGTTGAGCGCCTGGGTGGGAGCGTGCAGGAGCTTGTTGGTCAGCCCCTGCGACAGCGACTCGAGCACCTGGCGCGGGTCGTCGCCCCGGGCAAGGAAGCGCAACGCCCGCTCGAGCTCCGCCCCGCGCGCCTGCTCGGCGTGCTCACGCAGCGCCCGGATGAGGGGGACGCTTTCGCGCGCTGCCATCCAGTGCATGAACTGGCCCACCTGGGTTTCGATGATCGCCTCGGCCTGCTCCACCGCCGAGCGACGCGCGTCGAGGTTGGCGGACACGATGCCCGACAGGTCGTCCACGGTGTAGAGGAACACGTCGTCAAGCTCGCCCACCTCGGCCTCGATGTCGCGCGGGACCGCGAGGTCGACCATGAAGATCGGGCGGTGCCGGCGTGCCTTGAGGGCGCGCTCGGCCAGCCCCTTGCCGAGGATCGGCAGCGAACTGGCGGTGCTCGAGATCACCACGTCGTACTCATGCAGGTGCTCGGGCAGCGAGCGCAGCTCGATGGCATTGCCGCCGAAGCGGTGGGCCAGCGCGGCAGCACGCTCGAGCGTGCGGTTCGCCACGGTCAGGCGGGCCGGGCCCTGCGCGGCAAAGTGGGTGGCGCACAGTTCGATCATCTCGCCGGCGCCGATGAACAGCACGTTCTGCTCGGCGATCTTGTCGAAGATGCGCT
>JBDTRN010000107.1:0-9518 GCA_039931715.1 Betaproteobacteria bacterium | reverse complement strand
AGTTCGATGCGCGCCTCGTCCTTTGCCACGACGGGGCGGGATTCGAGCGCCGCCAGCGCGGTGATGTCGGCCGGAGCACTGGGGCCGCTGGGCGCGGGAGGTTTCGCCTTGGGCTTGCAGTTCGGCACGGCGAGCGCGCCGCAGAGCTCCAGCACGCGCGCCACGCCGTTGCCGACCACCACGGATTCGTCGCTGGTCCCGGTCAGGGGCGACTGGCCGATGCGCAGCGGCAGCTGGTAGTCGTTCCACTGGCGCATGCGGTTGCGGTCCGCGACCACGACGCCCGAGCCGATCACGGTTCGCGACACGCCGGCGGCGAAATTGCCCGCAATGCCACCGAGCGAAATGGTCGGAGTGACCACCCTCAGCATCGGCGCGAGCACCGGGTCGCGGCCGATGACTTCGAGCACGCGCTGGTAGCCGGCAATGCCGTAGGCGGCGGGGTTGCCGGTGCCGTACAGGAAGTAATCCTTGCGCTGTACCTGCAGGTGGCCGCCGCGCAGAACGTAGCCCGTCTGCAGGGCGTAAGTGATGTCGCGGCTGTAGCCGCCGAAGATCAGGATCGTGACCGCTCCGATGCCCATGGCGAGCAGGGTGGTGATCGAGCGGCGGCGGTTGCGCATCAGGTTGCGCAGGGCAAGCGCCAGGGTGTTCATGCCGCCTCCACGGATTGCGCATCGCGACGTTCGATGCTCGTGATGCGTCCATCGGCGATCAGGACCGCATCGTCGGCGGCGGCGAGGACTTTGGGATCGTGCGACGAAAACACGAACGACACGTGCAGCTCGCGCTGCATCTCGCGCATGAGCGCAATGATGGAGGCGCCGGTCACGCTGTCGAGGTTGGCCGTGGGCTCGTCGGCAAGCACGAGCTGCGGTGAGGGCGCGAGGGCCCGCGCGATCGCCACCCGCTGGCGCTGGCCGCCGGAGAGCTGGCCCGGATAGTTGGACGCGCGCCCGGCCAGCCCGACCGCCTCGAGCATCGCCTCGACGCGGCGTTTGCGCTCGGGCGCCGCCACCCGGGCGAGGAGCAGCGGGTACTCGACGTTCTCGTACGCGGTTAGCACCGGCAACAGGTTGAAGTTCTGGAACACGAACCCGATGTGGCGCGCGCGAAAATCCGACAGCGCGTCATCGCTCAAGTTCTGCACCGCCTCCCCCGCCACCACCACGTCACCCGTGTCGGGCCGGTCGATGCACCCGATCATGTTGAGCAGCGTGGTCTTGCCGCTGCCCGAGGCGCCCGAAATCACGGTGAAGCAATCGGGGCGAATCTGCAGGTCGACTCCGGCAAGCGCCGGCACGTCGATCGCGTCGAGGTGGTAGGTCTTGCTGACCTGCTTCAGTGCGACTACATGCATGGCGGCCCCGCTCCCGGATATGAACGAGCACATCCTAAGCGGCCCCTCCCCCAACCCGAAGCCCAATGCGACGAACCGCAGGAAAAGTGGAGTCAGAGCCGGCTATTGCGGCGCGGATGGTGGCCGTTAAAAGTGGCGTCAGGGCCAAGGCTTCCGCGCAAGCGCGATTTCAGCAGTTCGAGGATAACCAGGACGGCAGTGCCGGCGCCTAGCGCCAACGCAAGGTCGTCGAGATGCAGTGGCCCGAACCGGAAGAGCCCGTTCGCGAACGGCCACAGGAGTGTGAGGCCCAGGCACGCCGTGACGCCGAGCAGGACCCACACGAGCGCCGGGTTTGGGCGGCGCAGGGCCGTTGCCAGCGATGCGCTGAAGGAGCGGTTGACGAAGATCAGCCCGACAATCGCCATGACGAGCGAAAAGAAAACCAGCGCCCGGACTTCGGGTTCCTTCATTCCCTGCCTGACCGCGACGAGGAAAATGACGGCGACGATCGCGAATGCGAGGGCGCCCTGCACGAGGCCCCATCCGACCAGGGCACCCGAGAACAGCGGCTCATCGGGGGAGCGGGGCGGCCGGCGCATGACGTCCTCCTCCTCGGTTTCCGCCTCGAAGACGAGCGCGCAGACCGGATCGATCACCATTTCGAGGAACGCGATGTGCATCGGCCCGAACAGGATCGGCAGGCCGAAGACGAGCGGCAACAGCACCAGTCCTGCGATCGGTACGTGGACCGCAACGATGAAGCCCATGGCCTTACGCAGGTTGTCGTAGATCCTGCGGCCGAGCCGGACCGACTTGACGATCGACCCGAAGTCATCGTCCAGGAGCACGATCGACGAGGCCTCGCGCGCCACGTCGGTCCCGCGTCCACCCATGGCGATGCCGATATGCGCCGCCTTGAGGGACGGCGCGTCATTGACGCCATCGCCGGTCATCGCGACGACTTCGCCGTTCGATTTGAGCGCGTTGACGATTTGAAGCTTCTGCTCGGGCATGATCCGCGCGAAAACGGTGGCCGTCCGCACGCGCAGTGCCAGTTCCTCCTCCCGGAGTTTCTCCAGCGCTTCGCCGGTGACAAGGTCTTCGGCGTCCAGCCCGGCCTGGCGGGCGATGGCCCGGGCCGTCTCCGGGTAATCGCCGGTGATCATGACCACCCTGATGCCGGCCGAGCGGCATTCGCCCACCGCGGCGGGCACACTCGGTCGCATCGGATCGGCGAGGCCTGCCAGGCCGAGAAACTCGAAGGCGAAATCGCTTTGTGATCCGGGCAACGGCTCCCCGGAAAAAGTGGCGCGGGCTACGCCCAGGATGCGCAGGCCTTCCGCGGCCATGGAATCGACCGACAGGGTCAGCGCGACCCGTTCCGCGGCGTCCAGGCGGCAAAGGCCGAAGATGGCCTCGGGCGCACCCTTGGCCGCGATTGTGAATTCCTGTTTTGCGCCGGGCGCTCTCCAGACTTGCGACATGGCGAGCAGGCCCGCGCGAAGCCCGTAGGTGTGAACGAGCTTCCATTCAGCGCCATTCACGCCTGAGGCCGCTTCCGGATGCCGGCTCCCGAGATCGTGGAAGGCCTTGTCCATCGGATCGGCGGAGTCGCGCGGGCTCGCAAGCAAGCCGTATTCTGTGAGGGCATGGAACTCGGCGGGCACGTCGGGCACGTCTAAGGGTCGGTAAATGCCCGAGCCCCTGAGCCTGAGCTCGGCGACCGACATGCGGTTCTCGGTCAGGGTGCCGGTCTTGTCCGTGCAAAGCACGGTGGCGGAGCCAAGGGTTTCGATCGTTGCAGCGCGCCGCGTGAGCACGCGCGCCTTGGAAATTCGCCACGCGCCCATCGCCATGAACACCGTCAGAACGACGGGAAACTCCTCGGGCAGCATGGACATCCCGAGGGTAATGCCGGCCAGCACCGCGTCGAGCCAGCCGCCGCGCAAGGTGCCGTAGAGCACCACCGCGAGGATGCTGACGGCACCTCCGACCATCCCGAACACGCGCACCACCCGGCGGGTTTGCGCCTGCAACCTTGGGGGCTCGGTCTCCAGGGCGTTGAGCGACTGCCCGATGCGGCCGATTTCGCTCCGTGCGCCGGTTGCGACGACTTCCCCGACTCCTGACCCGCGCACGATCAGCGACCCGGAAAACACGTTCGGCAGGTCATCGCCGCCGGGCCGGTGAACTTGCGAACCGGCATCTTCTGCGCAGGCAACTTTGCGCACGGGCACCGACTCGCCGGTGAGCAGGGATTCGTCGGCCTGGAGGTCGTTGCTCTGGACGAGCACCGCGTCGGCCGGTACGCGGTCTCCCTCGGCAAGGACCACGAGGTCGCCGCGCACGACTTCGCGCCCCGCGATTCGCCTGCGTTCACCGTCTCGAATCACCAGCGCACGGGGACTCGTAAGGTCGCGAAGCGCCTCGAGGACGCGTTCGGTGCGGGTTTCCTGCACTACCGTGATCGCGATGGACAGGGTCGCGAAGGCGATCAGGACGAGCGCCTCCTCCAGGTTGCCCAGCACCAGGTAGATCGCCCCGCCGCCCAGCAGGAGGGAGAGCATGGGCTCGCGCAGCACCTCGGCCACGATTCGCAACGGGGTACGGCGATCTGCTGCGGGAAGTTCGTTGTACCCGTCGGCCTGCAGTTTCGCGAGGGCATCAGCCTGGCCGAGTCCCCGTAACGGGGCGGATGCAAGGGCCTCGACGATCACTTCGACGGTCACTTCAATCCTCTTCGAAGATCCGGATCCCGGCAGGCTGCAAGTGTTGCACTCCTATCCTGCGGTTACCGTTCGACGCCGAACATAAGGCAGGATCTGAGCGCGGACTGAACGCCGCCGCGACTCCGGCCCGACTTTTTAGCCGAGGGCGAGGGCCATTACTCCGAAGGCGATGCAGACGGCGCCGGCGATGCGCGGCAGGCGGTCGCCCTCGCCCAGCAGCTGGCCGCCGATCAGCGCGGCGAACAGCATCGACACCTCGCGCGCGGGCGCCACGTGAGATAGCGGCGCGACCTGCATCGCGTACAACACCATCACATACCCAACTGGACTGATGATAGCCACGACCAGTGCGTATTTCCACTGGGCGCGCCAATGTGCAGCGGCGACCGCCCGGTCGCGCAGCATCGTGGGCAGCAGGAACACTACGCGCACGAGATTGCCGAAATAATCGAGCAGGATCGGCGACATCGCGATGACCTTGACCGCGTAGCCGTCGAGCACCGTGTAGCTGGCGATAAACACGCCGGTCAGCAATCCGTACGCCATGCCCTTGCGGATGCCTGCCTTCTTGGCCGGGTCGTGCGCGGCGCGAAACAGGGCCGGGCCGCCCGCGATGAAGAACACCCCTGCCACTACGGCGAGGATGCCGACCATGCCAAGCGCAGTGATCTTCTCGCCCAGCAGCACGATGGCCACCATCGACGACAGCAGCGGACCCGAACCGCGCGCAAGCGGATACACCACGGTGAGGTCGGCCTTGCGGTAGCCGCGCAGCAGGGTGACGTAATAAAACACGTGCAGCACGCCGCTTGCGAACACGAAGCCCCACTCGAGTGCGCCCCATCCGGGCACCACGTCCCAGCCGAACCACACCCCGACCGGCGCCCAGATGGCCAGGCCGAGCAGTCCCGTGAACCCGGCAAAGCGCGCATCGCCCCCCGCCTTCTTGGCGGCGATGTTCCAGATCGCGTGGATCAGGCCGGCAAAAATGACGAGCGCAAGGGCCGACGAAGGCATACGCCACTTTAGCCGAAACGCACGCGCCGCCGCTGAAGGATCGCTGCCACGAAGGCGCTCCTGCGGGGTGGCACGCGAACACTGCGAGCCGCGCCAAGGCGGTTCTCGTAGAATCGCCAGCTGCGTGTTCCTCTCCCTTTTTCGACAAGGCCGCCCCATGAATTTCCGTACCGCAATCTGCGCACTCCTGCTGGCGGCTGGCGCCACAGTCTCGTCCGCCGCCGACTTCCCCGAGCGCCCGGTCCAGATCATCGCGCCCTATGCCGCAGGCGGCGGGCTGGACACCATCACGCGCACGCTCGCCGCGCGGCTCACCACGCTCTGGGGCCAGCAGGTGATCGTCGAGAACCGGCCCGGCGCAGGCGCCACGATCGGCACTGCGGTGGCGGCCAAGGCCAAGCCCGATGGCTACACGCTGCTGGTGGGCTCCACGCCGCTTGGCATCGCGCCGGTCGTGTATCCCGGCCTAGCGTACGAAGCGCGGCGCGATTTTCTGCCCGTGAGCCTCATCGGAACCACGCCCGAAGTGCTGGTGGTCACGCCTGGCCTGGGCGTGGGCACCGCGGCCGAACTTGTGGCCTTCGCGAAGAAGAATCCGCGCAAGCTCAACTTCGGCTCGGCGGGGTCGGGGACGCTCGCCCACCTCGCCGCTGCAGCATTCAACCAGCGCGCGGGCCTCGGCGGCGCGCATATCCCGTACAAGGGCAGCAACCCGGCGCTGGTGGACTTGATCGGCGGCCAGATCGACTGGCTGTTCGACACTCCCAGCGCGGTGCTGCAGCACGTGCGCTCGGGCAAGCTGCGCGCGCTTGCCATTGCGGCCCCTCAGCGTTCGGCGCAGATGGCGTCGGTGCCGACGCTGGCCGAGGCGGGGTTTCCCGACATGGATTTCCGCATCTGGATGGGGCTGCTCGCGCCGGCCGGCACGCCCGAGCCCGCCTTGCGCGCGCTCGAAAGCGGCCTGGCCGAAATCATGCGCGACCCGGCGTTGCGCGCCACGCTGACCGCGCAGGGGTGGGATATCGTCGGCAGCAATTCGCGCGACTACGCCGCGTTCCTCGACGTGGAGTTACCCAAGCTCGCGGCAGCGGCCCGCGCCGCCGGGGTCAAGGCTGACTGATCGCGCGCAAAGCCGGCGCCGGCGCGCATCAATCGGTTGGCCGCCCCACCTTTTCCTCTGGCTAGCGGCCCAGCGTCAGCAGCCGCCCAAAGCCTT
Organism: Betaproteobacteria bacterium; assembly: GCA_039931715.1. Lineage (GTDB taxonomy): Bacteria > Pseudomonadota > Gammaproteobacteria > Burkholderiales > SG8-39 > SZAS-79. Next base: position 3,214 of record JBDTRN010000107.1, on the reverse strand, counting down.
CGATCTTTGCATCGACACCCGCAGTGCGCAGCGCATCCCACATCATTGCGGACGCACTCGAGATCGCCGGCTTGCTCGCATCCTTCTCGAGCCGCGCGAGGATATCGATGGTCGGCATGCCTACGCCGGTGAGGAAGATCGCCTGCGCCTGGGGTGAATCGACTTGCCGGCCCAGCCCGTAGGCACGCTCCGGGGTCTCGTCGTAAATGTTCGCCACGTTGTCGAGCACGCCAAAGCCCGGCACCTCGATGCCATGCAGCTCAAGGTACTTCTTGCCCTTGAGCATCGACTCGTAGGCGTACGGCGCGCCGAGCGCGACGCGCTTCACTTCCAGTCGCTCGAGCGCCTTGAGCACGCTGCCGAAAGCGGTGAGGAAGGGAATCCCCGTCTTGCGCGTAATGCGTTCGACCAGCTCCTTCTCTGCGGCCGGCCCCAGCGTATAGCTCGACGCCGTGTGACCCATGACGATCACCGCCGGCTTGACCAGCGCGAGCAGCTCGATGGTCTGGTCGAGGTTCGCCAGCTGCTGGCGGTTGCGCTCGTCCTGGCCTTCGTGCGACCCGGTCGCCCCCGACGCGACCATGCGGTTGAAGTGCACCGTCACCCCGGGCGGCGCGAGCCGCATCATCTCGGGCTCGCAGGTGGGATTGCCCGGCGGGACGAGGAAACCGATACGCACCTTCTTCATTCATGCTCCTTTTGACCACGGTTCAGGAGAAAGCAAGTCGACTTATTTTACTTGGTGATGCTGAGGGCGACGGCTTCGCCGGCTTCGATGCCGTCGACCGCGGCCGAGTAGATGCCGCCGGCATAGCTCGCGCCCTCGCCCGCGGGGTAGAGCCCCTCGGTGTTGATGCTCTGGTAATCGTCGCGCCGCCGCAGGCGCAAGGGCGAGGAGGTGCGCGTCTCCACGCCGGTGAGCACGGCGTCGTGCATCGCGTAGCCCCGGATCTGCCGCGCCATGGCGGGAATCGCTTCGCGAATCGCGTCGGCCGCAAAGCCCGGCAGCACGAAGCGCAGGTCGGTCGGCGTGACCCCGGGGGTGTACGAGGGAATCACTTCCCCCAGCGCGGTCGACGCGCGGCCGGCGAGGAAATCGCCGACGAGCTGTACCGGCGCGTTGTAGTTACCGCCGCCGGCCTCAAACGCCTTCTCCTCCCATTCGCGCTGGAAGTCGATGCCCGCCAGCGGACCGCCAGGATAATCGGCCGGCGTGATGCCGACGACGATGCCGGCGTTGGCGTTGCGCTCATTGCGCGAGTACTGGCTCATTCCGTTGGTGACCACGCGCCCGGGCTCGGAGGTTGCCGCGACGACGGTGCCGCCGGGACACATGCAAAAGCTATATACCGAGCGCCCATTGGTGCTGTGGTGCACGAGCTTGTAGTCGGCCGCCCCCAGCGTCGGGTGGCCCGCGAATGTGCCGAAACGGCACGCGTCGATAAGCGATTGCGGATGCTCGATGCGCAATCCGATCGAGAACGGCTTGGCCTCCATGAACACGCCGCGCTCATGCAGCATCGCGAATGTGTCGCGAGCGCTATGGCCGATAGCGAGCACCACGTGATCCGCGACGATCACCTCGCCACTGGCCAACGTCAGTGCGCGGACCTTGCCCCGCCCGCCCTCGCCCCCCGGCGCGATGTCGATATCCGTGACCCGGCTGCCGAAGCGAACCTCGCCGCCCAGCGACTCGATGGTCGCGCGCATCTTTTCCACCATGCCCACGAGGCGGAACGTGCCGATGTGCGGCTTGCTCACATACAGGATCTCTTCCGGGGCGCCGGCCTTGACGAACTCGGTGAGCACCTTGCGGCCGTAGTGGCGCTTGTCCTTGATCTGGCTGTAGAGCTTGCCATCCGAAAACGTGCCTGCCCCGCCTTCGCCGAACTGCACGTTCGACTCCGGGTCCAGGATCCCCTTGCGCCACAGGCCCCAGGTGTCTTGCGTGCGCTCGCGCACCGCCTTGCCGCGCTCGAGGATGATCGGCCGAAACCCCATCTGCGCAAGCACCAGCCCGGCGAACAGGCCGCAGGGCCCAGTGCCAACCACCACTGGGCGCGAGGTGAGGACTGCGGGGGCACGCGCCACGAACTGGTACTCCATGTCCGGCGTGCGCGCGACATGGGCCTTGCCCGCAAGGCGTGCCAGCAGTGCCGCTTCGTCGCGCACTTCGACGTCGACGGTGTAGATGAGGTGGATCGCGGTACGCTTTCTCGCATCGTGCGCGCGCCGGAATACGGTGAACCCGACGAGCTCGCCGGATTCGATCTCGAGCCGCTTGAGGATCGCGGATTGCAGCGCGGCCTCTGCATGATCGAGCGGCAGCTTGATTTCGGTGAGGCGGAGCATGGGGCGTAACAGTAGCAGGACTGCGGGGTTTAAAATTCACCCCCATGCCAACACCCGAACCCGAACGCCTTTCCAAGCGCATGAGCGCCCTCGGCCTCGCCTCGCGCCGCGAAGCCGACGAATGGATCGAACGCGGCTGGGTGCAGGTCGACGGGGTGGTTGCGATTCTCGGCCTCAAGGTGCTGCCGCACCAGCAGATCACCATCGACAAGCAGGCCACCACACAGCAAGCGCGGCGGGTAACGGTGCTCATCAACAAGCCCATGGGCTATGTGAGCGGGCAGGCGGAAGACGGCTACCAGCCCGCCTCAGTGCTGGTGACGCCCGAGAACCAGTGGCGCAATCCCGGCTCAAAGAATGCCCCGGCGAGGCGCCAGGAACTGCTTGGCCTCGCCCCGGCCGGGCGTCTCGACATCGACTCGACCGGCCTCCTCGTGCTCACCCAGGACGGCCGCATCGCCAAACAGCTCATCGGCGAGGACTCCTCAGTCGACAAGGAGTACCTGGTGCGCGTGCGCTACACCAAGCCGGGCAAACTGCCGGGCCTCGACATGAAACGGCTGCAGCACGGCCTGAGCCTGGAGGGCAAGCCGCTCAAGCCCGCGCGGGTCGAGTGGCAGAACGCCGACCAGCTGCGCTTCGTGCTGCGCGAGGGCAAGAAGCGCCAGATCCGCCGCATGTGCGAGCTCGTTGGCCTCAAGGTGGTGGGCCTGAAGCGCGTGCGCATCGGCCGGATTCCGCTGGGCCATCTGCCGGTGGGCCAGTGGCGCTACCTGTCCCCATGGGAGAAATTTTGACCACCCCCTACCGGCTTCGCCGGCCTCCTCAAGGGGCCGCAGCGGGTGGCCCGGCAAAGCCGGTT
>JBDTRN010000106.1:0-9543 GCA_039931715.1 Betaproteobacteria bacterium | reverse complement strand
GGCCGCGCGGGATCGACTGGATGCCCGCGCGCATGATCTCGCAATAATAGGCGGCCTCAAACATGGTGAAGGTGATGAGCGCCGACATGAACGACCCGACCTTCACCGGGGTGCTCGAACCGATGATCCATGCGCCGATATAAGGCACCAGGAAGAAGAACCAGAAGATCACCAGCACCAGCGGCAGCGAGCGCATGAGGTTCACATAACCACCGGCCAGCGCGGACATGACCCGGAACTTGGACAGGCGCATGAGCGCGAGCACGGTGCCGAAGAAGATCCCGCCCACCATCGACAGGGCCGTAAGGGTCAGGGTGAACGTCATCCCGTCGCGGAACAGGTAGCCCGCCGAGCGCTGGATGACGTCGAAGTCGTAGCCCGCGAACATGGCCTAGCGCCCCATCCTCAGTGGCCGCCGGCGCTGGGCGCCTGGCCGATGAAGCCCGGCACGCGGACTTTCTTTTCCAGCGCGCGCATGCCAAATACCACGACCATGTTGATGAGCAGGTACAGAACGGTGGCCGCGGCGAAGGCCTCGAACACCTTGAAGCTGAACTCCTGCATGGCGCGCGCCCGGCCGGTCAGTTCGAGCAGGCCGATGGTGAGCGCCACCGAGGAATTCTTGATCACGTTCATGAATTCCGACGTGAGGGTGGGCATGACGATACGGAAGGCCATTGGCAACAGTACATAGCGGTAGGTTTGCCACATCGTGAGCCCGAGCGCGGTGCCCGCCATCCCCTGGCCGCGCGACAGCGAGTTGATCCCCGCGCGGACCTGCTCGGCCACCCTCACCGAGGTGTAGATGCCCAGGCACAGCACGGCCGGGATGTACGAGCCCCACGGCGGGGGCACCTGCTTGATCCAGTCGCCGAGGCCTTTGGGCAGCAGTTCCGGCATGACGAAGAACCACAGGAACATCTGCACGATCAACGGCACGTTGCGGAAGATCTCCACGTACGCGTTGGCGATGCGCACCACCCACGGCATGGGCGTGGTGCGCAGCGTACCCACGACCGAGCCGATCGCGAGGGCGATCACCCAGGCCGCGAGGGCGGTGGCCAGGGTCCAGCCCAGGCCAACGATGAGGTAGTGGAGGTAGGTGCCCGTGCCGCCCGGTTCGGGCGCAAGGAACACCCGCCAGTCCCAGTGATAGTTCAACTGCGGCTCACGGGGGCGTCAGGGTTGGCGCACCGGGAGTCGCAGCTTGTTGCCGGCCCCGCGCTTACTCGTATGCCTTGGGGTCGCCCGAGGCGGTCGGGTTGGCGACGACCTTCTTGAAGGCTGCTCCCATCGGCAGCATGAGGTTGATGCCCTTGGGAGGGACGGGCTTCTCGAACCACTTGCTGTAGATCGCGTTGATCTGGCCGGACTTGTACACGTCGGTCATCGCCTTGTCGGCCACCGCCTTGAACGCCTTGTCGTCCTTGCGCACCATGATGCCGTACGGCTCGACCGACAGGCCGAGCGCCGAGATCTCGTAGTCGGCGGGATTGCGCGACGATGCGGCGAGGCTGGCGAGCAGGATGTCATCCATCACGAACGCCACCGCGCGGCCGGTCTCCACCATCTGGAACGCTTCCGGGTGGCCGTTGGCCGAGATGATGTTCATGCCCAGGTTCTGCGCGGCGTTGATCTCGGTGATCTGCTTGATGTTGGTGGTGCCGGCAGTCGACACGATGGTCTTGCCCTTGAGGTCGGCGAGCGACTTGATGTTGGCCGACTTCTTGGCGATCCAGCGGTTGGCTGTCACGAAGTGGGTGATGGTGAACCAGACCTGCTCCTGGCGCGGAATGTTGTTCGTGGTCGAGCCGCACTCGAGGTCGATCGTGCCATTGGCCATGAGCGGGATGCGGTTGGCCGAGGTGACGAGCTGGTACTTTACGTCGAGCTTGGGCATCTTGAGGTCGGCCTTGACCGCGTCGACGATCTTCATGCACAGGTCCATGGCATAGCCGATGGGCTGCTGCTTGTCGTCGTAGTACGAGAACGGCACCGAAGCGTCGCGGTGGCCGACGGTGATGCTGCCGCTGTCCTTGATCTTTTTGAGCGTGCCATCCTGCGCAGTTGCAGACAAAGCGAAAGTCGCGGCCACGAGGGCCAGCATGAAACGGATCATCGAATTCTCCCCAAGGGTTTCACGAGTGTGATAGACCATTCTCAGTATGTCTTCCCGGCCTGTCAAGCGAGGCCTAGAATCGAAAACCTCCCATGGCCAGCGGCGAAAGAATCGAGCACGACCTCCTGGGCGACCGCGCCGTGCCGGCCGGGGCGTATTACGGCGTGCACACCCTGCGCGCGCTGGAGAATTTCCCCATCACCGGCACGCCGATATCGATCTATCCCGACCTTGTTTCGGCCCTCGCCTGCGTGAAGCAGGCCGCCGCGCAGGCCAACTGCGAGCTCGGCCTGCTCGACCCGGACAAGGCGGCGGCGATCTCGCGGGCCTGTGAAGAGATCGGCGCCGGGGCACTTGCCGCGGAATTCGTGGTCGACGTGATCCAGGGCGGCGCGGGCACTTCCACCAACATGAACGCCAACGAGGTGATCGCCAACCGGGCGCTGGAGATCCTCGGGTACGCCAAGGGCGAGTACGGTTTCCTGCACCCGCTGGACGACGTGAACATGAGCCAGAGCACCAACGACGTCTACCCGACGGCGGTCAAGCTTGCGCTCAATTTCGGCATCCGCCGGCTGGTGGCCGAGATGCGTCACCTGCGCGAGGCGTTCGAGGCCAAGGCGGCCGAATTCTCCGATGTGCTCAAAATGGGCCGCACGCAGCTGCAGGACGCGGTGCCGATGACGCTGGGGCAGGAGTTCAGCACCTACGGGGTCATGCTCGCCGAGGACGAGGACCGCCTGCAGGAGGCTGCGGCGCTGGTGCGCGAGATGAATCTCGGCGCCACCGCAATCGGTACCGGCATCAACGCCCACCCTGATTACGCGGCACTGGTGTGCCGCAAACTGTCGGAGATCTCCGGCATGACGCTGGTGACGGCATCGAACCTCGTCGAGGCCACGCAGGACGCGGGTTCCTTCGTGCAGCTCTCGGGCGTGCTCAAGCGGATCGCGGTCAAGCTTTCCAAGACCTGCAATGACCTGCGCCTGCTTTCGTCCGGGCCTCGCGCGGGGCTGGGCGAGATCAACCTGCCGGCGGTGCAGGCGGGGTCCTCGATCATGCCCGGCAAGGTCAATCCCGTGATCCCGGAAGTGGTCAACCAGGTGGCCTTCGAAGTCATCGGCAACGACATCACCGTGAGCTTCGCGGCCGAAGCCGGCCAGCTTCAGCTCAACGCCTTCGAGCCGATCATCGCGCACAGCCTGTTCAAGAGCATCGCCCACCTCGCCGCCGCGTGCCGCACGCTGGCCGACCGCTGCGTCACTGGAATCACCGCCAACCGGGAGTTCCTCAAGGATTCGGTCGACCGCTCGATCGGCCTGGTGACGGCGCTGAACCCGATCATCGGGTACGCCAACGCGACCGAGGTGGCGCGCGAGGCACTGGCTACCGGCGGACGCGTGGCCGATATCGTCCTGGCGCGCGGGCTCATGACGCAGGCCGAGCTCGACGAGGTGCTCCGGCCCGAAGTCCTCACCCGGCCCCACGTGGCCACCCTGCCCGGGCCGAAAGGCAAACGGCGGATCGACTAGCCGCACTACTACGCGGCGAAACGACGCGCCGCCGCCTGCTCGCGGCGGGTCAGCCCAGGTGGTGCGCGTGCGCCGCGATGATGTCGGCCACGCAGGCGGTGAGCTTTTTGGCGTAGCCGATGTGCAGGAATTCGTTCGGGCCGTGCGCGTTGGAGTGCGGGCCGAGCACGCCGGTGATGAGGAACTGCGCCTGCGGGAATTTCTGCCCCAGCATGGCCATGAAAGGGATGGTTCCACCTTCGCCCATCCACATCGCGGGCTTGCCGTAGTGGCGGCTGGAAGCCGCGTCGATCGCCGCTTCCAGCCACGGTGCCGTGGCGGGCGCGTGCCATCCCGTAGCGGACTGGCCATAGTCGAAGGAAACCTTCGCGCCGCACGGCGGATCGGTTTCGAGCAGCGCCTTGAGTGCGCGCGCCGCGGACTCCCCTTCGAGCGTCGGCGGGATGCGCAGCGAAAGCACCAGCTGCGTCTGTGGCCGCAGGACGTTGCCGGCATTGGCCGGCGGGGGCAGGCCGGCTGCGCCGGTGACCGAAAGCATCGGCCGCCAGGTGCGGTTGAGCACCAGCTCGGCCAGCTCCGTGTGCATCGGCCGGGTGCCACCCGCGAACGGGAACTTGGCGAAAATCGATTCGCCCAGCACGGCCGCGGCTTTGCGGGCCTGCGCCATGCGTTCGGCGGGGATCACGGCCCGGAACGCCGCGTCTTTCACTTCGCCGGTGTCCGCCGCGTCGATGCGCTCGAGGAGCTGGCGCGCAATGCGAAAACTCGAAGGCACCACGCCGCTCGCGTCGCCCGAATGGACGCCTTCGGTGAGGACCTCCACGGTAAGCACGCCGTTCACCAGGCCGCGCAGCGAAGTCGTGCCCCATAGCTGGTCGTAGTTGCCGCAGCCCGAATCGAGGCCCAGCACCAGCGCCGGAGGCCCGATGCGCGGTGCCAGCAGGTCGAGATAGGCGGGCAGGTCGTAGCTGCCACTTTCCTCGCACGATTCGATAAGCATCGCGATGCGGGCGTGGGCGCGGCCGCCGGCCTTGAGCTCGCGCAGCGCGGCGAGGGCGCAGAACACCGCGTAGCCGTCGTCTGCGCCGCCGCGCCCGTAGAGCTTGCCGTCCTCGATGACCGGCTCCCACGGCCCGAGGCCCGCGCGCCAGCCGGTCATTTCGGGTTGCTTGTCGAGGTGGCCGTACACCAGCACCGTCTCGCGCGGGTCGCCGTCGACCTCGACGTACAGGACCGGAGTGCGCCCCTCGATCCGCACCACCTCCACCTTCATGCCGGGAAGCGCATTGGCCTCGCACCAGCGCGCGGCGAACTGCACCGCCGACTCGATGTGACCGTGTGCCTGCCAGGCCGGGTCGAAATGCGGCGACTTGGCCGGGATGCGGATGTACTCGGTGATCGCCGGGACGATCGAGCGGTCCCAGAATGCGGCAATGCCGCCTGCCGCACCGGAGGTGGCGTCGGCCGGCTGCGCGGATGAAGCGACGGCTTTTCGATCGGGGGGATTCATGCCCGGAATTATAATGGCGCGCTTGTTTCGACCGACCTTTCCGACCGGACATGCGATGACCGCAGCCAGACCAATGTGGGCGCCTTCCCAGCCGGCGATCGAGTCCGCGCTGGTCACCCAGTTCGCGCGCTATTGCGTGCATCGCTTCGGCCTCGATTTCAATACCTACCCCGAGTTTTATCGCTGGACGTGCGATGCGAGCGAGGACTTCTGGAGCGCCCTGTGGGACTGGTGCGGTGTGCGCGGCGTGAAGGGCAGGCGCATCCTGCTCGACGGTCACCGGATGCCGGGGGCGCGGTGGTTTCCCGACGCGCGCCTCAATTTTGCCGAGAACCTGCTGCGCCGGCGCGACGCCGGCGATGCGCTGGTGTTCTGGGACGAAACCGGCCCGCGCAGCCGGCTCTCGTATGCCACGCTGCACGCCCAGGTTTCTCGCGCCGCGCAGGCGATGCGCGCGGCCGGCCTGCGCCCGGGCGATCGCGTGGCGGCCTTTATCCCGAACATGCCCGAAACATGCGTGCTCGCCCTGGCCGCGATCTCCATCGGCGCGGTCTGGTCCTCGTGCTCGCCCGATTTCGGCACCGACGGCGTGCTTGATCGCTTCGGCCAGACCGAACCCAAGCTGTTGTTTTGCGCCGACGGCTACCTTTACAACGGCAAGGCGCACGATTCGATCGCCCGCGTGGCCGAGATCGCCGCCCAACTGCCCTCGGTCCGGCATGTGGTGGTGGTGCCGAACCTGCAGGCGAAGCCCGATCTCGCGCCGATTCGCAACGCCGCGCGATTTGCCGACTGGATCGCGCCGTATTCCGCCGGCGAGATCGAGTACGCGCAGCTTCCTTTCGACCACCCGCTCTACATCCTGTTCACCTCGGGCACCACCGGTAAGCCGAAGTGCATCGTGCACGGCGCCGGCGGCTCGCTGCTGTCGGGCCTCAAGATGTACAAGCTGCACTTCGACACGCGGCCCGACGACCGCTTCTACTACTACACGACCTGCAACTGGGTGATGTGGAACCTGCTGTTCGCCGGGTTGTGCGCGGAGGCGGCGGTGATGCTGTACGACGGGTCACCCTTCGCCCGCGATGGCGCGATTACGTTCGACTTCTGCGCGGCAGAGCGCTTCACCCAGTACGGCACCTCGGCCAAGTTCATCGACGCGATCGCCAAGCGCGGCCTCAAGCCGCGCGCAACGCACGACCTCGCTTCGGTGCGCATGATCGTCTCGACCGGCTCGCCGCTGGTGCCCGAGAGCTACGACTACGTTTATTGTGACGTCAAGAGCGACGTCTGCCTGGCGTCGATCTCGGGGGGCACCGACATCATGGCGGGCTTCGCCGATGCCAACCCGGTGCTGCCGGTGTATCGCGGCGAGCTGCAGTGCCGCGGCCTCGGCATGGACGTGCGCGTCTACGACGAGTCCGGCCATGAACTCGTCGGGGAGAAGGGCGAGCTGGTGTGCGTCAAGCCCTTTCCCTCCATGCCGGTGGGATTCTGGAACGACCCGGACGGAAAGCGCTATCACGCCGCCTATTTCGAGCGCTATCCGAACGTGTGGTGCCACGGCGACTGGTGCGAGCTCACCGGGCGCGGCACGATGGTCGTTTACGGCCGCTCCGACGCCACGCTCAATCCCGGCGGGGTGCGCATCGGGACGGCGGAGATCTACGCCCAGGTGGAGAAAGTCGACGCTGTCGAGGAGGCCGTGGCCATCGGCCAGCTCTGGCCGCCGGCCAAGCCGACCGACACGCGGGTGGTGCTGTTCGTGCGCCTGCGCCCGGGACTGCGCCTCGACGCAACGCTCGAGGACACCATCCGGCGCCAGATCCGGGCCAATACCACGCCGCGCCACGTGCCGGCGAAGATCGTGCAGGTGCCCGACATCCCGCGTACGCGCAACGGCAAGGTAGTGGAGCTGGCGGTGAAGTCGGTGGTGCACGGCATGCCGGTGCGCCACACCGATGCGCTGGCCAACCCGGAAGCGCTCAAGCTATTCGAGGATATGCCTGAACTGAAAAGCTGACTGGCTTTACAGCCGCGCGCTGATTAGGTCTGAAGAAATTGAAGTTACACTTTCCTGGTCGAGCCTGCGCGCTTTCACCCTAATGGAGCGTCGCCTTGCGCCCTTCGTAAATTCCTTGCAGGAGGCGCAGCGAACCGAGGCTGACGGCGTGGTGGCTGAGCGCGTGCCCCAGGTCCTCGACGATGTCGAGCGTGACCGGGACGTGCATCGCCGCCAGCACGCGCGCCGCGCGCTCGGAGTGCACCCGCGAGACGATCGCGTCATGCTCGCCGTGCACCAGGTGGACACGCGCACTGATGCTGGTGCCGGCCAGAGGCAGGCGGGCAAACCGTGCTGAGTAGGCCACTACCGCCCCGGCGAGCCCGGGATACTGCTTGAGCGCCTCGAGCGCCACGGTGCCGCCCTGCGAAAACCCGATCAGCACCGTGGCTTCCGGGCCGATGCCGGCGTTGGTCTGCTCGCGGCGCACGACGTCCTCCAGGCGCGGCAGGATCGTGTCCAGCCGCTCCATGCGTCTGTCATCGTCCATGGCGACCATGGAATAGGGCGGCGGAGCGCCTTCGGCCGGTTCGTAGGCGGGGGCGTCGAAGCCGCTGGGCACCACCAGTGCTGCGCTGGGAAAGCGCGCCTGGAACTTGAAAGCGACCGAAATCATCGCTTCGGGCGTGGCCCCGCCGCCGTGCAGGAACACGAACAGGTGGCGGGCACGGTGCTCGGGGGGAGGGGCGAAACGGAAAACCTTGTTGGCTGTCATTGGGACCGGTCATTGTCTCGCCATTGGACAGCCTCTGTAAACTCGGGCTGGCCCTACTTTCACGGAGTGTTTCATGCCTGGCAACAAGTCCCCCGCCCGTTTCTGGTCCGCATTCTGGGCACTGGCTCGTCCCTACTGGGTGTCCGAAGAACGCGGACGGGGCGTGGTGCTGCTGTCCGCGGTGATCGGGTTCACGCTTGCGCTGGTGTGGACCGAGGTCCAGTTCAACGCCTGGAACAAGGGCTTCTACGACACGTTCGAGAACAAGGACCGGCTGGGGTTCTACCTCGAACTCGGCCGGTTCACGCTGCTTGCGGTGATCTTCATCGTCCTGGCGGTCTACAAGCAGTACCTGCAGCAGATGCTGATGATCGAATGGCGCGCGTGGCTGACCGAACGCTACCTGTCCAAGTGGCTCGAGGGCCAGGCCTATTACCGCCTGCAGCTGCTCGACAAGGGCACCGACAACCCCGACCAGCGGATTGCCGACGACCTCAACATCTTCGTCGACCTGACGCTCACGCTGTCGCTGGGGTTGCTGGCGGCGGTGGTGACGCTGGTGTCGTTCATCGGCATCCTGTGGAGCATTTCCGGTGCGCTCCAGGTCGCCGGCTACACGATCCCGGGTTACATGGTGTGGGTGGCCCTCTTATACGCCATCGCCGGCACCGGGGTGACCCACCTGATCGGACGGTCGCTCATCGGGCTCAATTTCCAGCGCCAGAAGGCGGAAGCCGACTTCCGCTTTTCGCTGGTGCGCCTGCGCGAGAACAGCGAAGGCGTGGCGCTGTACCGCGGCGAGGCCGGCGAGCACGCCAATTTCAGCCGGCGCTTCACCGGAGTGATCAGCAACTGGTGGGCGATCATGCTCAAGCAAAAGCAGCTCACATGGTTCACGTCATTCTACGGCCAGCTGGCGATCATCTTCCCGTTCGTTGTGGCGGCACCGCGCTACTTCTCCGGCGCTTCCCAGCTTGGCTCGATCTTCCAGACCGCCTCGGCATTCGGCCAGGTGCAGAGCGCGCTGTCGTGGTTCATCAGCGCGTATTCCAGCTTTGCCGGTTGGAAAGCCACCGTGGACCGGCTCACCGGTTTCGAGCAGGCGATCGAACGCTCGCGCGTCGAAGCCGACGCCGCGCAGGGCGAGCGCACGCAGGCCGGCGACACCGCGCTCTCGCTCGAGCACCTCGGGCTGTCGCTTCCGCAGGGCACGCCGTTGCTGGCCGACACCAACGTGCGCCTGGCACAGGGCGAGAACGTGCTGATCACGGGGCCCTCGGGGTCGGGCAAATCGACCCTGTTCCGCGCACTTGCCGGCATCTGGCCCTACTGGAAGGGTCGCATCGCGCTGCCCAAAGGCGCGCGCCTGTTGTTCCTGCCGCAAAAGCCCTACCTGCCGATCGGGACCCTGAAGAATGCAGTCGCCTACCCCGCGCAGGCGGGCGACGTGGGTGACGCCGATATCCGCGAAGCCCTCGCAAGCGTTGGTCTCGCTCACCTCGGCACCGACCTCGGGCGCGAGGAGAACTGGGCGCAACTGCTCTCGGGCGGCGAGCAGCAGCGGGTGGCGTTCGCGCGCGCGCTCATCAACAAGCCCGACTGGCT
>JBDTRN010000105.1:0-9553 GCA_039931715.1 Betaproteobacteria bacterium | reverse complement strand
GCTGCGGCACTTATTGCCGCAGCGCCGTGGGCGGCGCACGCCCAGCAGATCATCAAGTGCGTGGGCAAGGACGGCAAGACGTACGTCGGCTCCACGCTCGCGCCGCAATGCGCAGGCCAGGCCACCGAGCAGATGAACAAGCAGGGGCAGGTGGTCAAGCGCACCGACGCCATGCTGACGCCCGAACAGCGCGCGGCCAAGCAAGCCGAAGAGCGCGTCGCGCGCGAAAAGGAAGCCGAGGCCGATCGCAAAGAGAAGGAGGAGACGCGCAAGAACAAGGCGCTCCTGTCCACCTACGGCAGCGAGAAGGACATCGAGATCGCCCGCAGCCGCGCGCTCGCCGACAACCAGAAGGCGGTCAAGGAAACCCAGGCCAAGATCGCCGAGAAGGAAAAGGCCACCGTGACCCTGCGCAAGGAGCTCGAGTTTTACACCGGCAAGAACAAGCCGCCGACCGAGGTCACGCAGAAGATCCAGAACAACGACATCGACCTCAAGGCGCAGCAGAACCTGCTCGCGGCGAAGATGAAGGACGTCGAGGGCATCAACGCCAAGTACGACGAGGACAAGCGTCGCTACCTGGAACTCACCAAGGGCCCCGCGGCAGCCGCAACGGCGACGGTGCGCAAGTAGCCCTCCGGGCCGGGCGCCTCAGCCCAGTTTCTGCTTGAGCATCGCGTTGACCTGCGCCGGGTTGGCCTTGCCCTTGGTCGCCTTCATCACCTGTCCCACCAGCGAGTTGAACGCCTTTTCCTTGCCGGCGCGATAGTCCTCGACCTGGCGCGCGTTGGCGGCGAGCACGGCGTCCACCAGCTTTTCGATCTCGCCTGCGTCTGAGATCTGGCGCAGGCCGCGCGATTCGATGATGCGGTCCGCGGCCGATGCGTCGCCCTCCCCGGCGCGCCCTTCGCCGGTATCGCTTCCCCCGCTACGGCCTTCTCCGGCCCACATCGCCTCGAACACCTCTTTGGCGATCTTGCCGGAGATGGTGCCGTCGGCAATCCGGCGCAACAGGGCGCCGAGCGCCACGGCGCTGACCGGGCTCTGCGAAACTTCGAGCGCGTCGCGGTTGAGCGCGGCGCTGAGTTCGCCGTTCTGCCAGTTGGCGCAGGTCTTGGGTTCGGCGCCCGAGGCGCTCACCAGCATCTCGAAGTAGTCGGCCGCTTCGCGCGAGGCGGTGAGCAACGCGGCGTCGTAGGCGGTGAGTGCGAAGTCGCGCGCAAACCGCTCGCGCTTGGCCTGCGGCAGTTCGGGCAGCGTCGCACGCACCCGCTCGACCTCGGCGTCGCTGATCACCAGCGGCAGCAGGTCCGGGTCGGGGAAATAGCGATAGTCCTGCGCGTCCTCCTTGGAACGCATCGGGCGCGTCTCGTCGCGGTCCGGGTCGTACAGGCGGGTTTCCTGCACCACCCTGCCGCCGTCCTCGATGAGTTCGACCTGGCGGCGCGCCTCGTACTCGATCGCCTGCTCCATGAAGCGGAACGAGTTGAGGTTCTTGATCTCGCAGCGTGTGCCGAGATCCCCGCCGGGCCGGCGCACAGAGACGTTGGCATCGCATCGAAACGACCCTTCCTGCATGTTGCCGTCGCAGATGCCGATCCAGCGCACCAGCGCATGCAATACCTTTGCGTATGCCACGGCCTCGGCCGCGCCGCGCATGTCGGGCTCGGTGACGATCTCGAGCAGCGGCGTGCCGGCGCGATTGAGGTCGATGCCCGACAGGCCCTTGAAGTCCTCGTGCAGTGACTTGCCGGCGTCTTCCTCGAGGTGCGCGCGCAGGATGCGGATGATCTTCTCGCCGCCCTCGACCGGGATCGCCAGCGTGCCGTGCTGCACCACCGGCAGCTCGTACTGGCTGATCTGGTAGCCCTTGGGCAGGTCGGGGTAGAAGTAATTCTTGCGCGCGAACACCGAACGCCTGCTGATGGTGGCGCCGATGGCGAGGCCCAGGCGCACCGCGAACTCAACCGCCCTGGCATTGAGCACCGGCAGAACCCCGGGCAGCGCGAGGTCGACGGCCGAAGCCTGCGTGTTGGGCGCCGCGCCGAAAGCCGTCGACGCGGCGGAAAAAATCTTGCTCTCGGTCAGCAACTGGGTGTGGGTTTCCAGCCCGACTACGATTTCCCAGCCCGCGGAGACGCTCACGGCAGGCGTGCTCACAGCGGGGTGGCGGTGGGCACGCGCCGGTGCCAGTCGGTCGCCTGCTGGTAGCGGTGGGCGGCATTGAGCAGGCGCGCCTCGGCGAAATACGTCCCCACCATCTGCAGGCCGACCGGCAGGCCACGGCCATCGAACCCGCACGGGATGGAGAGCGCCGGGATGCCGGCCAGCGACGCAGGGATGGTGAAAATGTCGTTGAGGTACATGCGCACCGGGTCGTCGCTCATGGCGCCGATGTCGAACGCGGTCGACGGCGCAGTGGGGCCCATGATGACGTCGCACTGCTCGAGGGCCTCGGTGAAATCGCGCGCGATCAGGCGGCGCAGCTTCTGCGCCTGCAGGTAGTAGGCGTCGTAGTAGCCGTGCGAAAGTACATACGTGCCGACGAGGATGCGGCGCTTCACCTCGCTGCCAAAGCCCTCGGCGCGGGTCTTGCAGTACATGTCGTTGAGGTCGGTGTACTCCGCCGCACGGTGGCCGTAGCGCACGCCGTCGAAGCGCGACAGGTTGGAGGAAGCCTCGGCCGGCGCGATGACGTAGTACACCGGCACCGCAAGGTGGGTATTGGGCAGAGTGACCGGCACCGTGACCGCACCCTGCGACTCGAACCACTGGATCGCGTCGCGCACGCGCGCGGCGACATCTGCATCGACGCCATCGCCGAAATACTCCGCCGGCAGGCCGATGCGCAAACCGGCAACCGGGCGCTCGAGGTCGCGCGCGTAGTCCTCCGCCGGACGCTCGATGCTGGTGGAATCGCGCGCGTCGTAGCCAGCCATGGCATTGAGGAGCGTGGCGAGGTCGGCGGCGCTGCGGGCCATCGGGCCGCCCTGGTCCAGGGACGACGCGAATGCGACCATGCCGTAGCGCGACACCACCCCGTAGGTCGGCTTGATGCCGCACACGCCGGTGAAGGCCGCGGGCTGCCGGATCGAGCCGCCGGTGTCGGTTCCGGTCGCCGCCGGCGCCATGCGCGCTGCAACCGCTGCGGCCGATCCGCCCGACGACCCGCCGGGCACGGCGGTCTTGCGCCATGGATTTTTTACAAGGCCGAAATGCGAGCTTTCGTTCGACGAGCCCATGGCAAACTCGTCCATGTTGGTCTTGCCGATCAAAACAGCGCCGGCGGCGCCGAACTTCTCGATCACATGCGCGTCATACGGCGACACGAAATTGGCAAGCATCTTCGAGCCGCAGGTGGTGGCGAGCCCGCGGGTGCAGAAAATATCCTTGTGGGCCACGGGAATGCCGAGCAGCGGGCCGGACTCGCCGGCGGCACGGCGCGCGTCGGCGGCCCTTGCGTCCTGCATGGCCCGATCGGTGTCCACGGTGATGAAGGCATTCAGGTCCTCCAGCCCGGCGATGCGGGCGAGGAAGAGCTGCGTGAGCTCAGCGCTCGAGATCGTGCGCGCGCCGAGCGCGGCGGAAAGTTCGGAGATGGAGGCATCGAGCATGGGTTATTCGACCACCCGCGGCACGAGGTACAGGCCGCCTTCCACCGCGGGCGCACCGGCCTGGAATTCGGCGCGCCGGTCGGTTTCGGTGGATTTGTCCTCGCGCAGGCGCTGCGCCATCTCCAGCCGCGCGTCGAGCGGGTGCGCCATCGGCTCGATGCCGGTGGTGTCGACGGCCTGCATCTGTTCGATCAGGCCGAGCAGGGTGTTCAGTTGCGCGGCAGCGGCGGCGGCTTCGGGTTCGCTGACCGCGATGCGCGCAAGCCGGGCAATGCGGCGGATCTGCTCGAGGTCGAGGGGCATTTGGCGATGCAGGAAAAGGGCTTTTCGGGCGCCCCGGGCGGCTATATCCGGAGCGCCCTTAGGGTATCATAGCGACCTTTCGGATCACAGTCTTAGCCCTCTAAGTTAAGGCTTCACAGAGAAGGCTTCAGCACGCTCATGTTCGGCTTTTTGCGCAGTTATTTTTCCAACGACCTCGCGATCGATCTGGGCACCGCGAACACGCTCATTTACGTGCGCGGCAAGGGCATCGTGCTCGACGAGCCTTCGGTGGTCGCGATCCGCCAGGAAGGCGGGCCGAACGCCAAGAAAACCATCCAGGCGGTGGGCCGCGAAGCCAAGATGATGCTCGGCAAGACCCCGGGCAACATCACCGCGATCCGGCCGATGAAGGACGGCGTGATCGCCGACTTCACCGTCACCGAGCAGATGTTGAAGCAGTTCATCAAGAAGGTGCACGACTCGCGCCTGTTCTCGCCCTCCCCGCGCATCATCATCTGCGTGCCGTGCGGCTCGACCCAGGTCGAGCGCCGCGCGATCCGCGAATCGGCGATCGGCGCGGGCGCCGGGCAGGTGTACCTCATCGAAGAACCCATGGCGGCGGCGATCGGCGCGGACCTGCCGGTGGCCGAGGCGACCGGCTCGATGGTGGTCGACATCGGCGGCGGCACCACCGAAGTCGGCGTGATCTCGCTCGGAGGCATGGTCTACGCCGGCAGCGTGCGCGTGGGCGGCGACAAGTTCGACGAGGCGATCATCAACTACATCCGGCGCAACTACGGGATGCTGATCGGCGAGACCACTGCCGAGATGATCAAGAAAACCATCGGCTCGGCCTTCCCCGGCAGCGAAGTGCGCGAAATGGAAGTCAAGGGACGCAACCTGGCCGAAGGCATCCCGCGCAGCTTCACCATCAGCTCCAACGAAATCCTCGAGGCGCTCACCGAGCCGCTCAACCAGATCGTCTCGGCGGTCAAGTCCGCGCTCGAGCAGACCCCGCCCGAGCTGGGCGCCGACATTGCCGAAAAAGGCATGGTGCTCACCGGTGGCGGCGCGCTCCTTCGAGACCTCGACCGCCTGCTCATGGAAGAAACGGGGCTGCCGGTCATCGTCGCCGAGGACCCCCTCACGTGCGTCGTGCGCGGGTCGGGCAAGGCGCTCGAGAAGATGGAGCACTTCGGCCCGGTCTTCACGAATGACTGAGTGATGGGGGCATGGAGCACGCGCCCCCACCGTTCTTCCGGCGCGGTCCGGCGCCGCTTGTCCGCCTTGTGTTCTTTGCCTCGCTCTCGATCGCGCTGCTGGTGCTGGACGCGCGCTACAAATACGCCGACACCCTGAGGGGCGTGTTCGCCCTCGCGGCCAACCCGCTGCAGCAGATCGCCACCGCGCCGGGCCAGTTCGTGGCGCGCATTGCGGGGTTCTTCGCCACCCAGGCGTCGCTGCAGCAGGAGAACGCCCTGCTGCGCGCCAAGCTGCTTGCCAGCGCCGCGGACTCGCAGCGTTACACGGCGACTGCGGCGGAACTCGAGCAGTTGCGCCGGATCAACGGCGCGCAGGAGCGCCTGCAACTGCAGTCCACGCCGGTCGAGGTGCTGTACTCGGGCCGCGACCCGTTCTCGCGCAAGCTGCTGGTCGACAAAGGCGCCGGCGACGGCATCAAGCCCGGGCAGGCGGTGATCGACGACGCCGGCGTGGTGGGCCAGGTGACGCGGGTGCATCCGCGCGTGGCCGAGGTGACCCTGCTCACGGACAAGGACCAGGCGATCCCGGTGCAGGTAGTGAGGAACGGCTTGCGCGCGGTGGCCTTCGGCTCGGGCTCGCCGGGGGCGCTCGAGCTGCGCTTCATGGCGGCCAACGCGGAAATCCAGAACGGCGACAAGCTGGTCACTTCCGGCATCGACGGCACCTATCCGGCCGGCCTGCCGGTGGCCACCGTTGTGCGCATCGAGCGCGATGCCGTGGCGGCGTTCGCGCGCATCATTTGCGAGCCCGCCGGCGGCGACGAAAAGAACCGATACCTGCTGGCGTTGTCAACAGAGACGAAGCTTCCACCGTACCCCGTGGATGCCACCAAGCCCGAGCCCAAGGCCCGCGGCAAGGGCAAGCGCAGGAAGGACGCCCCGAACCCGTGACCTCTCCGATGCACGCCCATTCGACCCTCGCCGGTTGCCTACGCGGCCCGATACACGCCGGCCCTGCCACGCGTGGAGGGCACCAGCATGCTCGCTGAACGGCCCCAGTACATCCTGCTGCCGGTGCGCGTCGGGACCATCCTGCTGTCTTTCCTGGTCGCACTGTTACTCGATTTCCTGCCGTGGAAAAACGGCGCCCTGGTCCCCGACTTCGTTGCCCTGACGCTGACGTTCTGGTGCGTGCGCCAGCCCCGCCTCGTCGGCCTCGGTGTCGGCTGGCTGATGGGCCTGCTCATGGACACCGGCAACGGAGTTCTGCTGGGGCAGCACGCGCTCGCTTATTCGCTCCTTGCGTTCGCGGCGATTTCGCTGTCGCGCCGCATCCTGTGGTTCCCGTGGCTGTTGCAGGCGATGCACGTGGCGATCCTGCTGGTGGGCGCCAAGTGCATCGAGATCCTCGTGCGCCTGGCCACCGGCGCGCAGTTCCCGGGCTGGACCCTGCTGGCCGGCCCGCTCATCGGCGCCTTGCTGTGGCCGGTGTTGAGTTTCCTTTTGCTCGCCCCGCAGCGACGCGCGGTCGAAGTCGATGAAACGCGTCCCATCTGAGGGGGGCGACTGCCCCCCTTCCTGACATGCACCTCACCGAACTCAAGAACCACGAGCGCGAGCTGCATTTTTTCCAGTTGCGCATCGGCGCGGCCGGCATTGCGGTGCTGCTTGCCTTCGGCGTTCTGTTCGCGCGATTCGTCTACCTGCAGGTCATCCAGCGCGACTACTACCACACCAAGGCCGAGGACAACCGCATCTCGATCGTGCCGATCCCGCCCAACCGCGGCCTGATCCTCGATCGCAACGGGGTGGTGCTGGCGCGCAACTATTCGGCCTACACGCTGGAGATCATGCCGGCGAAAGTGACCGATCTCGAGAGTACGATCAACGGCCTGGCCGAGATCGTCGACATCCAGCCGCGCGACCGCAGCCGCTACAAGAAACTGCTCGGGGAGCTGCGCAATGCCGAAAGCCTGCCGATCCGCACCCGCCTGACCGACGAGGAAGTGGCGCGCTTCGCCGCCAACCGCTATCGCTTCCCCGGCGTCGAGATCAAGGCGCGCCTGTTCCGCCAGTACCCGTTCGAGGCCGTCGCCTCGCACGTGATCGGCTATATCGGGCGCATCAACGACAAGGACCAGGAGAGGCTGGCCGAGCAGGGCGAGGACGCCAACTACCGGGGCACCGACTTCATCGGCAAGATGGGCCTGGAGGGCAGCTACCAGGGCGAACTGCACGGCACCACCGGCATCGAGCAAGTCGAGATCGACGCCGGCGGACGCGGCATCCGCACGCTGTCGCGCACGCCCGCGCAGGCCGGCAACGACATCACGCTTGCGCTCGACATCAAGCTGCAGCAGGTGGCTGAGAGCACGTTCGGCGACCGGCGCGGCGCGCTGGTGGCGCTCGACCCGTCCACCGGCGGGGTGCTCGCGTTCGTGTCCAAGCCCGGCTTCGACCCGAACCTTTTCGTCGATGGGATTGACTCGCAAAGCTGGAACGAGCTCAACACGTCCCTCGACCGGCCCCTCACCAACCGCGCCATCAACGGGCAGTACCCGCCCGGGTCGACGTTCAAGCCCTTCCTTGCCCTGGCGGCGCTGGAATCCGGCAAGAGGAAGACCAGCCAGACGATCTTCGACCCGGGCTTCTTCGATTTCGGCGGGCGGCGCTTTCGCGACGACAAGGTCGGCGGGCACGGCACGGTGGACATGTACAAGTCGATCGTGGAGTCGTGCGACACGTACTATTACCTCTTGTCCAACGACATGGGCATCGACCTCATCGCGCGCTCGCTCGCGCCCTTCGGTTTCGGCAGCCGCACCGGCATCGACCTCGAGGGAGAGTCAGCCGGGATCCTGCCCTCGCCCGAATGGAAGCGAAAGCGCTTTCGCAAGCCCGAGCAGCAGAAGTGGTATGCGGGCGAGACGATCTCGATCGGCATCGGCCAGGGCTACAACTCCTACACCCCGTTGCAGCTCGCGCAGGCCATGGCCGCCATCGCCAACAACGGCGTGCTGTACAAGCCGCACCTGGTCAACTACGTCGACAACCAGCGCACCAACACCCGCCGCACGATCGAGCCCGAGGTCGCCAGCCGCATCCCGTTCAAGCCGGAGAACATCGAGTTCATCAAGCGCGCCATGGCCGGGGTGAACACCGCCGGCACCGGCGCGCGCGCCTTTGCCGGGGCGCAGTACACGAGCGGCGGAAAGACCGGCACCGCACAGGTGATCGCCATCAAGGCCAACGAGAAGTACATCGAGAAGAACGTGCACGAGCGCCACCGTGACCATTCTCTGTTCATCGCTTTCGCGCCCTTGGAGAACCCCCGCATTGCGCTGGCGGTGATCGTCGAGAACGGCGGGTTTGGCGCGCGCGCCGCGGCGCCCATCGCGCGCGCGGTGATCGATTACTACCTGCTCGGCAAGACGCCGCCCGAACCCAAGGCGGTGCCGGAAAACGAAGTCAAGCCAGGCGACGGCGACTGATGGCACTCGACGCGGCCAACCTTTCCCTGCGCCGTCTGGTCGGCCGGTTCATCGGCAGCATCGATGGTCCCCTGTTCACGCTGACCCTCATCCTGGTCGGCATCGGCCTCGCGACGCTGTACAGCGCGAGCTACGAGTATCCCGCGCGGGTCACCGCGCAGGTGGCCAACGTGGCCTTTGCGTTTACCGCCATGTGGCTGCTGGCGCAGGTCTCGCCGCAGACGCTAATGCGCTTCGCGGTGCCGGTGTACCTGGTCGGCCTCGTGCTGCTGGTGGCCGTCGCCCTGTTCGGCGATGTGGTCAACGGCGCGCGGCGCTGGCTGCACGTGGGCGTGACGCGCTTCCAACCCTCGGAAATGATGAAGATCGCCATGCCGCTCATGCTTGCGTGGTACTTCCATCGCCACGAGGCTACCCTGCGGGCGCTCGATTTCGTGATCGCCGCGATCCTGCTCATGATCCCGGTGCTGCTCATCGCGCGCCAGCCCGACCTCGGCACGGCGGTGCTCGTGCTCGCCGCCGGCTGCTACGTGATCTTCTTCGCCGGGCTGTCGTGGAAGGTGATTGCCGGCGTGGTGGTGGTGGGACTGGCGAGCCTCTTTCCGCTGTGGGGCATGATGCACGACTACCAGCGGCGACGAGTGCTCACGCTGCTCGACCCCACCACCGATCCACTCGGGGCCGGGTACCACATCATCCAGTCGACCATCGCGGTGGGCTCGGGCGGCCTCATGGGCAAGGGCTGGCTGCAGGGCACGCAGACCCACCTCGAGTTCATTCCCGAGCGCCACACCGACTTCATCTTCGCCGTGTTCTCCGAGGAGTTCGGGCTGGCGGGCAACTGCGTGCTGCTGGCGGTCTACCTGCTGCTGATCGCGCGCGGCCTCATGATCGCGGCCAATGCGCCGACCTTTTTCAGCCGCCTGCTGGCGGGCGCGGTGACGCTGATGTTCTTCACCTATGCGTTCGTCAACATGGGCAT
>JBDTRN010000104.1:0-9563 GCA_039931715.1 Betaproteobacteria bacterium | reverse complement strand
TTGGGATGACTGTGAACAACCAGCCGGCCATGGTTACGGCCGGCGCTGCGGCATTCCGCGCGTGGATTGCCCTCGGAGGCCCGCGCCCGGACGTCGTGGCAGGCCACAGCCTGGGAGAATATTCCGCGCTGGTCGCAGCGGAGGCGCTTACGTTGAAGGATTGCCTGCCACTCGTGCGCCACCGTGCCGAAGCGATGCAGGCGGCTGTCGCGGTAGGCGAAGGTGCGATGGCGGCAATCCTGAACCTGGACGATGCGGGCGTCGTGGCGGCTTGCGTCGAATCCGCGCACGGTGATGTCGTGCAGGCGGTCAATTTCAACGCACCAGGGCAAGTGGTGATAGCCGGAAGCAAAAATGCGGTTGCACGTGCGATGGAAGCTTGCAAGACACGCGGGGCGCGGCGCGCCATGCTCTTGCCGGTTAGCGCGCCCTTCCACTCCAGTCTGATGCAGCCAGCGGCGAATGCGCTGCGCGCATACCTTGAACGAATCGACATCAGTGCACCACGGATCCCCCTCATCAACAACGTGGACGTGGCGGTCGAGTCCGATCCGGTCAGGATCAAGGACGCGCTGGTGAGGCAGGCGGCAGCGCCGGTCCGCTGGGTTGAAATCATCGGGAAAATGGCTGAAATGGGCGTCACGCATGTTCTTGAATGCGGTCCCGGAAAAGTGCTTGCCGGCCTGACCAAGCGGATCAATCCGGATCTGCAGGGCTATGCGCTCTTTGACCGTGCCTCCCTTGAGCAGGCGCTTGCTGCAGTGCGCGAAGCATGAGCGCGCTGGCCGGGAAAGTCGCGCTCGTGACGGGCGCATCGCGGGGAATCGGGCAGGCCATTGCGATGGCCCTCGGCCGGGACGGCGCTACCGTCGTTGGCACTGCAACCAGCGAAGCCGGCGCTTCAGGCATTACCAGCGTTCTGGCTGCCGCCGGAATCAGCGGCGCCGGAATGGTCCTGAACGTGCGAGATGCGGTTTTGTGCGACGCCGTACTCGCTGCAGTCGTCCGGGATTTCGGGGACATCGCGGTGCTCGTCAACAACGCCGCCGTGGTGCGCGACAACCTCGGCCTGCGCATGAAGGACGAGGAATGGGACGACGTCATCCAGACCAACCTGCGTTCGGTGTTCAGGCTCTCGCGCGGTGTGCTGCGGGGCATGATGAAGGCCCGCTGGGGCCGCATCATCAGCATTACCTCCGTCGTCGGCGCCGCCGGCAATGCAGGCCAGATGAACTATGCCGCGGCCAAGGCGGGCGTGGTGGGGATGTCAAAGTCGCTGGCGCGGGAGATCGGCAGCCGCAACATCACGGTGAACTGCGTCGCCCCCGGCTTCATCGACACCGACATGACACGGGCGCTGTCAGAGGCGCAGAAGTCCGCGCTCCTCGCCCAGATCCCACTTGCGCGCCTGGGCGCGCCCGAGGACGTCGCGGCGGCCGTGGCCTTCCTGGCCTCGCCGCCTGCGGGCTATATCACAGGAACCGTGCTGCATGTAAACGGCGGAATGTACATGGCCTAGATTTGTTTTCCGGCGCTTTCGGCTTGGCGCGGGGCTTTTGGTAAAATTCGCCGCTTGAGCTTGGCCCAACAGGAAGGAGCAGGACATGGATAACATCGAACAGCGCGTAAGAAAAATCATCGCCGAGCAACTCGGCGTCAACGAAGCCGAGATCAAGAACGAGTCTTCTTTCGTCGATGACCTCGGGGCGGACTCCCTCGACACGGTCGAGCTCGTGATGGCGCTCGAGGAAGAATTCGAAACCGAGATCCCCGACGAAGAGGCCGAGAAGATCACCACGGTCCAGCAAGCGATCGACTTCGTGCAGGCGCGCCAGAAGGCCTGATCGGCTCAGCCTGCCTCGAAGCGGAGCCAGATTGACACGCCGTAGAGTCGTGGTGACCGGGTTGGGGTTGGTGAGCCCGGTCGGCAACACGGTCCAGGCCGCCTGGGAAAACCTCGTTGCCGGAAAATCCGGGATCACCCGCGTCACCCGGTTCGACCCCTCCCGCCTTTCGTCGCAGATCGCCGGCGAAGTGAGGGGCTTCGACATTACCGAATACATCTCCGCCAAGGAAGCCCGCCGGATGGATACGTTTATCCACTTCGGCATGGCCGCCGGCCTGCAGGCGTGGAGGGATGCGGGCATCGACATCGCAGCCGAGGATCCCGAGCGCACGGGCATCAACTTCGGCTCGGGCATCGGTGGGCTGCCAATGATCGAGAACACGCACAATGAATTGCTAAAGAACGGCCCGCGGCGCATTTCGCCGTTCTTCATACCCAGCACCATCATCAACATGATCGCGGGCAACCTGTCGATCATGCTGGGCACCAAGGGCCCCAACCTCGCTATCGTCACCGCTTGCACGACGTCGACGCACTGCATCGGCGAAGCCGCCAAGTCGATCCGTTACGGCGAGGTGGAGGTCATGATCGCGGGCGGGGCAGAAGCAACGGTCACCGAACTTGCCATGGGCGGGTTTGCAGCCGCCCGGGCGCTGTCAACGCGAAACGACGCGCCCGAGGCCGCCAGCCGTCCGTGGGACCGCGATCGCGACGGAT
Organism: Betaproteobacteria bacterium; assembly: GCA_039931715.1. Lineage (GTDB taxonomy): Bacteria > Pseudomonadota > Gammaproteobacteria > Burkholderiales > SG8-39 > SZAS-79. Next base: position 7,000 of record JBDTRN010000104.1, on the reverse strand, counting down.
TCGTGCTGGGGGAGGGCGCGGGCGCGGTAGTCCTTGAAGAGTATGAGCATGCCAAGGCGCGCGGCGCGCGCATTTATTGCGAGGTAGCCGGATACGGGGTGAGTTCCGACGCTTTCCACATGACGGCCCCGGCGGAGGACGGCGACGGCGCGTTCCGGTGCATGCGCAACGCGCTGCGCGATGCCGGTATCAATGCCGAGGCCATCGATTACATCAATGCCCACGGCACCTCGACGCCGCTCGGTGACATTGCCGAGACCATGGCAGTCAAGAAACTGCTGGGCGCGCACGCCGGGAAGGTCGCGGTGAACTCGACCAAGTCGATGACCGGCCACCTGCTCGGCGCGGCCGGCGGCATCGAAGCGATCGCCAGCGTGCTGGCGATCCGCGACCAGGTTTCTCCGCCCACCATCAATCTCGACAATCCAGACCCGAAGTGCGATCTGGATTATGTGCCGCACACCGCGCGAAAAATGGAGATCCGCACTGCCCTGTCCAACTCGTTCGGGTTCGGCGGCACCAACGGCACGTTGATACTGACCCGCCTTTGAGCGGTAGGTCGTTGCGCCTCCAACTGCGCGCCTCGCTGAGCCTCACCCTGATGACCCTGGGGGTGCACGCCGCGGCCGCTGCGGTGCTCTGGTCGCTGTTGCCGCCGCCAGCCGCATACGCCGCGGTGCTGGTCGCGTTGCTCGGTATCGTGGCGGCCGCTGACCGCACATTGTTCCTCAGATCCTCGTCCGCGGCGTACCTCGAGTTGAAAGGCGATGACGCGCTGCGGATCGTCTTTCGCAACGGTAGCGGCGTCGAAGGCCAGCTTGCTGCAAAGCGGTATGTGAGCCGCTGGCTGGTGGTGCTGGGCCTGCCGCGCCGGCACCGCCTGCAGCGCACGATCCTCGTGGCCCGCGACATGCTTGCCCCGGCCGAATTCAGGCTTCTTCGCCTTTGGGCGTTGTGGAAATCGCTGCCTGCCAAGCCGTCCCCCGCCCGCCTTGCCCGCAGTACGTAGCCCCATGCGCACGAACTATTTGCCTGGATACCTGTCTGTGCCACATGAGCGTTATTCGATCGTCATGCGCAACTCGCCGGGAGTTCAGGCCCGGCCATGAGCGACCGCGAAATCGATCAGGAGCTGGTGGTACGCGCCCAGCGGGGCGACAAGCAGGCTTTCGGGCTGCTGGTGGAAAAATACCAGCGCAAGCTTGCCAGGCTGTTGTCCCGGTTCGTGCGTGATCCGGCCGAGGTGGAGGATGTGACCCAGGAAGCGTTTATCAAGGCGTATCGCGCGTTGCCCAAGTTCCGCGGCGACAGCGCCTTCTATACCTGGCTTTACCGGATCGGGATCAACACTGCAAAGAACTACCTGATGGCAGCCGGGCGCAGGGCGCCCACCTCGACGGGGGTGGACTCGGAAGAAGCCGAGAGCCTGGAGGAAGGCGAGCAGTTGCGCGACATCAACACCCCCGAGAGCCTGCTCCTCTCCCGTGAGATAGGCGAGACGGTAAACGCAACGATGGAAGCGCTCCCCGAAGAGCTGCGCACGGCAATCCAGCTGCGCGAGATCGAAGGGATGAGCTACGAGGACATAGCACAGATCATGAATTGCCCCATCGGGACCGTGCGCTCGCGGATCTTCCGCGCGCGAGAAGCGATCGCCGAACAGCTGAAACCGTTGCTGGACACCGGCGACGACAGGAGATGGTGACCTTATGAAAGCGAAAATTTCGGCGTTGATGGACGGAGAGCTCGAGGAGCCGGAGCTCGGGCAGTCCCTGCGCGCGCTGCGCGACGGGGGCGAAGCACTCGAAACGTGGCGCCGCTACCACCTCATCAGCGATGCCATGCGCGACACCCAGGTACTGTCGAGCGGGTTTTCGGCGCGCTTCGCCGAGCGCCTCGCCCTTGAGCCGACGGTGCTCGCGCCCGCCAGCGCCCCCCAACCTGAGCGCAAGAACCACGCCTGGGTGGCCTATTCGGCAGCCGCCGGCCTCGCGGCCGTGGCGCTGGTAGGCTCGCTGACCTTCCAGTTCTTCGGTCCGGGGGACCAGCAGGCCGCGACTGCACCCCGGCCGCAACTGGCCACGACGGTCAGCGCCACCGTCCCCATGCCCGGGGCGGTCAACGACTACCTGTTCGCGCACCAGAACTACTCCTCGCGCGGCACGCTGCAGGGCGTAGCTCCCTACGTGCGTACCGTTTCCGATCCTGCCCGGCCGCGATGAGCCGTCGATGAAAGCGCTGGCGTTCCTCCTGTGCCTGCTGCCGGGCGTGGCGCTGTCGCAGGCACAGCCGCAGGCGCAACAATCGCTGGACGCCGCGGGCTGGCTTAAAAAGATCTACCAGGCTTCACAGAAACTCAGCTATTCGGGCACTTTCGTGTACCGGCAGGGCGAGCGCAGCGAGTCCTCTCGAATCACGCGCGTGGTTGACGGGAACCTCGACATGGAAAAGCTCGAGGCGCTCGATGGCGTGCGCCGAGAGATCGTGCGCCGCGGCGACGAGGTCAGGTGCTACCTGCCTGACAGCAAGACTGTCAAGGTCGACCTCCGCTCGAAGCACCCGTCGTTTCCGGCACTGGTGCCGGCCAAAAACGCACTGCTCTCCGACCAGTACACAGTAAGCAAGGAAGAGACCGCACGCATTGCCGGCTATGACTGCCAGGCGATCGCCCTCAAGCCAAAGGACGACCTGCGCTATGGGTACAAGCTGTGGGCCGACATGGCCACCGGCATGCTGCTAAAGGCGCGCATCCTGAACGAGAATGGCGAGGCGGTCGAAGAATTCACGTTCACCCAGCTCAGCATCGGCGGCCACATCGACCGCGAGGCGCTCAAGTCCTCGTTTGCCGCCCAAAGCCGGCAATGGCGTGTCGAGAATGCCGGCGTGGCGCCGGCAGACACGGGGCGCAGCGGCTGGAGCGTCAGTCCCGCCATCCCCGGTTTCCAGAAAGTGATCGAGCTCAAGCGCCTGCTGCGGCCCTCGCGACGCGTGAGCCAGATCGTCTACTCCGATGGGCTGGCGGCGGTTTCGGTCTTCATCGAGCAGTTGGAGCCGCGCCAGGAGCCGGTGCGCGAAGGCTTGTCGACCATGGGCGCGGTCAACATCTATACCCGCCAGCTGGGCGATCATCTCGTTACGGTAGTGGGCGAAGCACCCGCCAAGACGGTGCGCCAGATTGCGGACACCGTCCAGTATCATCGTCCGTAGTTTTTTCCGGAACCGAAAGTGGGGAGCAGCAAGATGCGCGTACTAAGACTGGTCCTGGCCGCCCTGGCTTTGCTATTGGCCGGCCCGATCCAGGCCCAGGGCCTGCCCGATTTCACCGAACTGGTGGAGCGGCATGGGCCTGCCGTAGTCAACATCAGCACCACGCAAACGTCGCGGCGCCAGGCCGCGCCGAACGTGCCGCAGATGCCGGAGCTCGACGAGAGCGACCCCTTCTACGATTTCTTCCGCCGCTTCATTCCGCGTCCCGGCCCGGGCCAGAACCCGGGACCGTCACAGCGCCAGCCCGAAAGCCGGTCGCTGGGCTCGGGCTTCATCATCAGCGCCGATGGCTACATCCTGACCAACGCCCACGTGGTCGAAAGCGCTGACGAGATCAACGTGCGCCTGACGGACAAGCGCGAATTCAAGGCCAAGGTGATCGGTGCCGACAAGCGCACCGACGTGGCGCTCATCAAGATCGAGGCCAACCTTCTGCCGGTGGTGCGCATGGGCGACCCGACGAAGCTGAAAGTGGGCGAATGGGTGCTCGCGATCGGATCCCCCTTCGGGTTCGACAACACCGTCACCGCCGGTATCGTGAGCGCCAAGGGCCGTTCGCTCCCGCAGGAGAATTTCGTCCCGTTCATCCAGACCGACGTGGCCATCAACCCGGGAAATTCGGGTGGACCCCTGTTCAACATGCGCGGCGAAGTGGTCGGCATCAACTCACAGATCTACAGCCGCACCGGCGGGTTCATGGGGCTGTCGTTCGCGATCCCCATCGACGTAGCTCTCGACATCCAGAACCAGCTGCGCAGCAAGGGCCGCGTCTCGCGCGGCCGCATCGGCGTCGTGATCCAGGAAGTCACCCGCGAGCTGGCCGATTCGTTCGGCCTGGCCAGGCCCATCGGCGCGCTGGTCAACCAGGTCGAAAAGGGCAGCCCGGCGGACAAGGCGGGCATTGAAGCCGCCGACATAATCACCAGGTTCGACGGCAAGCAGATCGAGTCCTCGAGCGACCTGCCGCGCGTCGTCGGATCGACCCGCCCGGGCTCGCAGGCCAGTGTGCAGGTGATGCGCAAGGGCTCCAGCAAGGACCTGACCATCACCGTGGGCGAGCTGCCGGAAGACCGCGTGGCATCGCGTGAGGCGCCGCGCAGCGCCAAGCCCGTCGAAGCGACCGCCAACCGCCTCGGGCTGGTCGTGGTCGAGCTTTCGGCCGAGCAGAAAAAGGAGATGAAACTGCCAAACGGCCTGCTTGTGAGCGAGGTCAAGCCCGAGGTGCGTGGCGATTTCCGCCGCGGCGACGTCCTGCTCACGCTGGTGCACCGCGGCCAGCAGACCGAGCTCAAGTCGGTCGAGCAGCTGAACAAATTGCTTGCCGGCATGGACAAGAGTGCCACGCTCACGCTGCACGTGCGGCGCGGCGATTCGGCTGCGTTCGTGACCGTCAACGGCCTGGGGGCCAAGGGCTGAGGGCACGGCAATGGGCGGGCGCCTGACCCTGTACGGCCGCTCCTATTGCCACCTCTGCGAGGACATGGAAAAGGCCCTGCGGGGCGTGCAGGAAGCACTGGGCTTCGACTTCACGGTCGTCAACATCGATGCCGATCCGGCGGCCGAAGCCCTCTACGACGAGCTGGTGCCGGTCCTGACCGACGCCGAGGGGCGCGAGATCTGCCACTACTTCCTCGACCTGGAGGCCTTGCGCACCCGGCTTGCGGTAAAATGACCGGTGTTCCACGAAGGGTGCCTCGGGCACCCTTTTCGTTTATCCATGTCCCAAGACCACATCCGCAACTTTTCGATCATCGCGCACATCGACCACGGCAAGTCGACGCTGGCCGACAGGTTCATCCAGTATTGCGGCGGGCTGTCGGACCGTGAAATGGAAGCGCAGGTGCTCGACTCGATGGACCTTGAGCGCGAGCGCGGCATCACCATCAAGGCGCAGACCGCGGCGCTGCGCTACAAGGCGCGCAACGGCGAGATCTACGCGATGAATCTCATCGACACGCCGGGGCACGTGGACTTCTCCTACGAGGTCAGCCGGTCGCTGGCGGCCTGCGAAGGCGCGCTGCTGGTGGTGGATGCCTCCCAGGGAGTCGAGGCGCAAACGGTCGCCAACTGCTACACCGCCATCGAGCAGGGTGTGGAGGTGATCCCGGTCCTCAACAAGATCGACCTCCCGTCGGCCAATCCCGAGCAGGCGATCAGCGAGATCGAGGACGTGATCGGCATCGATGCCAAGGACGCCATCCATGCAAGCGCCAAGAACGGCGTGGGCATCCAGGACATCCTCGAGTCGATCATCGCGCGCGTGCCTCCGCCGCAAGGCGAGCGCGACTCGCACCTCAAGGCCCTTATCATCGACTCGTGGTTCGACAACTACGTGGGCGTGGTGATGCTGGTTCGCGTCGTGGATGGAGTGCTGCGCCCCAAGGACAAGATCCTGCTGATGGCCGAGGGCGGCACGTTCCTGTGCGAGCAAGTAGGGGTATTCACGCCCAAGTCGCAGTCGAGGGAAAGCCTGTCGGCGGGCGAGGTGGGGTTCGTCATCGCGGGCATCAAGGAACTGCGTGCGGCCAAGGTAGGCGACACGGTCACACTCGCCGACAAGCGCGCCACGGCGCCGCTCCCCGGCTTCAAGGAGGTGAAGCCGCAGGTGTTTGCCGGCCTCTACCCGGTCGAGGCCAACAAATACGAGAACCTGCGCGAAGCCCTCGAGAAGCTCCACCTCAACGACGCGTCGCTGCAGTACGAGCCCGAAGTGTCGCAGGCGCTGGGTTTCGGCTTTCGCTGCGGTTTCCTCGGCCTCCTGCACATGGACATCGTGCAGGAGAGGCTCGAGCGCGAGTACGACGTGCAGCTCGTGACCACCGCGCCCACCGTGGTCTATCAGGTGGAGCAGCGCGACGGCACGGTCGAGTTCGTGCAGAACCCGGCCAAGATGCCCGACCCCTCGAAGATCGTCGAGATGCGCGAGCCGATCATCACGGTGACCATCTTCACGCCGCAGGAGTACGTCGGCGCGGTGATCACGCTGTGTACGCAGAAGCGCGGCGTGCAGAACAATCTCCAGTACACCGCGCGCCACGTGGTCCTCACCTACGAGCTGCCGCTGTCGGAGGTGGTGCTCGACTTTTTCGACAAATTGAAGTCGCTCACGCGCGGCTACGGGTCGCTCGACTACGAGTTCAAGGAGTACCGGGCCGCCGACATGGTCAAGCTCGACATACTCATCAACGGCGAGCGGGTCGACGCGCTGTCGGTCATGATCCACCGCGCCAACGCGCAGTACCGCGGGCGCGACCTCGTTAACCGGCTGCGCGGGCTAATTCCGCGCCAGATGTTCGACGTCGCGATCCAGGCTGCCATCGGCGCGCATATCGTGGCGCGCGAGACGGTCAAGGCGCTGCGCAAGAACGTCCTCGCCAAGTGCTATGGCGGCGACATCACGCGCAAGAAGAAGCTGCTCGAAAAGCAGAAGGAAGGCAAGAAGCGCATGAAGCAGGTGGGCTCGGTGGAAATCCCGCAGGAAGCCTTCCTGGCAGTGCTGCAGATGGACGACAAATAGAGGTGCCCGTGAGCTTCGCCCTGTTCCTTTTCCTGCTCCTCGTTGTGACCGGCGTCGTGTGCCTCGTGGATTTCTTCTGGCTGCGCAAGCACCGGGCGAAGGAGGCCAAGGAACCTTGGTGGGTGGAGTACTCAGTCAGCTTCTTCCCGGTGATCCTGATCGTGTTCCTGCTGCGCTCGTTCCTGTTCGAGCCGTTCAAGATTCCGTCGGGCTCGA